>JAJPHO010000087.1 GCA_021325215.1 Alphaproteobacteria bacterium | reverse complement strand
TCATTCAGCACAAGTCGATCCAAAACGCCCAAGACTGCCTCTCCAAAAGCAGTCTTGAATCATTTTTCCCGCTCTTTGGGAATCCCCCAAGAGTCCACAGCTCCTAGCCTTCGTGCCACTCGCGGCAAACGCGGCGCAGCTTGCGGTCGAGCGGCAGGGCGATGCCCCGCTCGACACTGATCCGAACCGGCGCAAGGCCCGTACGGCCGAACAGCCTGACCAGCGAAGCCTCGACCGCGGCATCGGCCTCGGCTGCGACCGTTTCTTCGAGCCTGACCTCGACGTGATCCGCTTCGCGTTGAATTATGCGGAAATCGGTGATGCGCCGATCGGCATCGACGACCGCGTTACGAAGCACGTCAGGGGTCAAAGGCCGCCGTCCGCCATCCCGGCCGGGCAGCAGGAAGATATCGTCCTGGCGCCCTTCAATACGCGCCACCGCCTGAAAGGGGGAACCGCACGGACAGGGAGTTCCGGACAGCTCGAGCAGATCGTTCATGCGATAGCGGGCCATCACCTGAACCCGTCGAGTGAAATCGGTGATCAGGGGCGTCACCAGCGCCGAACGTTCCGCGGCCGCCTGCCATTCGAAGGCCACCGCATCCTCGGCCAGATGCAGGGTGCCGTATGGGCAGGCCACGCCGAACAACCCCTCGGTCGCCATATAGATCTGGCGCACGATACGGCCGGTGCGGTCCTCGATGATGCTGCGGTCGATCTGATCCAGCACCTCGGCGCCGCTGAAGAGATGGGTTGCCCGCAATAGATCACGCTCGGCCAGATACCGCAGAACCTTGGGGGGCGCGACGATGGTATCGGGAGAGAAAGCGGCCAGCTCGCCGGCCCAGGCCTCCACACCCCGGGCAAGATCGAAAAAGCGCAGATCAATCCGGCTACCGCTCGAGGCCGATGTATAAAGCCGGGGCAATCCCGGCATAGCCAGCGCGACACGGTGGCGCGCCCACAAAGCGTCGGGCAGGGTCTTGGCCAGCAATGTGCCAAGCCAAACGAAGCGCTCCCGTTCCGAAATGACGTAATAGCCGCGATTGCCGCTGGTCCCCGTGCTGCGGCCGATCACATACCCGTCCAGCCGTTCCTCGCCCCGTTCCAACGCCTCCCGCACCTGATCGGCCGACAAGCCCGCACTGTTGAGCTGGGAGAAGTCAGCCAGCAGACTGGACTTGTCCATCACCGGCATCTGGTCGAAGCGGGTGATCCCCTTGTCGCGGTAATAGGGCCGGCGCGTCACGACTTCGCGCATCATGCGGTCGAGATTGCGCGCCCGATGCGTCTCGACCGCGCCCCGCGTCCTCAGCCGCCAGGCCAGCCATCGCGTACGCAGAAAGGCGCTATAAGCGGATAGACGGCCCGAGCTCACGATTCCCCTTGTCTCCTTCGGCCCCTGAGGCTACTTCGGCCATGAAACGAGATTACGGTTCCCGTCAGCATTGGCCTCTCAGGGGGCAAAATCAATGTGCCCTTGGGGCTGCACGCGGTCAGTTGGACGGATCGACCACGAAGCCGCGCTGCTGAAGCCAGGCGACTTCGAGAAAGCCCGAGGGAACGATGTCGGCCTCGGTCACGCCATAGAGCGCGTGGAAATCGAGCTTCTGTTCGCGCAGGCTATTGTTGCAGACCTCGATCTTCGCACCCGCCGCGCGGACTTCATCGAGAGTCTGGCGCACGTCCGGCGGCAGATCGGCGGCGATCAGCAGCTTGGGCCCCTTGGCATAGAACACCATGCGGGCATCGAGATGGCCGCCCCATTCCTTGGCCGCGGCAATGCCGTTGAGAATATTGCGGAGCTTCATCCGCAGCAGGTCGTAATCGCCCGAGGTCATCGGGACGACCAGTTTGACCTCGCCGACCGGATCGTGCGCCATATGCGGCGCGACGTACTCCGCGCGGACCGGCAAGGCCAGACCCGACAGCAGAACCGCCAGCACTCCCCACCCGATCGATAATCTCGTCATGACCAAACCTCGCCACCATTGGGTTAAATAAATTCTCGCCTCCTGGACGATGCGCAAAAGGCCCCGACTATGTTCCATAGCCCCCTGCCTCGACAGGAGGTTGCGGCGGTCAGGGTTGTTTGAACAGCCTCGACACATCGACGAGTTCCGCCAAGGGACGCCTGATGTGCCCGACCGCCTTCAGCATCACCAGACCGTGCAATTGGGCCCAGATCAGATGGGCTTCGTCCTCGACGCGGTCGGCCGGGGTCGTGATGGATAAGGCTTCGCGCAGGCGGTTGAAGGAGTCGACGGCAGCGGTTTCCAGGGCGCTTCCCGTGCCGGCTTCGGGCACGAGGCGCGACGCGAACATCAGGCGATACAGTTCGATGTTCGCCTCGCCGAATGCGACATAGGCGAGAGCCATCGCTTTCAGGGCGCCGTCCCGTCCCCCTGCCTCAGCGGCGGCAGCGGCGGTCAGCGCGGCGGCAAACTCTTCGAAACCTTCCGTTGTGACCGCCTCGAGCAACGCATCCCGGTCGGCAAAATGCCGATAGGGGGCTGGCTGGCTTACGCCGGCAAGCCGCGCCAAAGAGGCGAGCGACATCGCCTGCGCCCCACCTTTCTCGATCTGATCTCGGGCAATTCGCATCAGCGTCCGCCGCAGATCGCCATGATGATATCCGACCCGGTCAGAGGCCTTTTCGGTGGGGTTCGCGTTCATGTGATTACCCATAACATTTAGCTTGACGGCCCGTCAAGCCGACGGCATGTTATATGGCATTACATCGCTCGGACCGCGGACAACCGCCGCTGCCGAGCCCGACCGCCACCGAAGGCGACCGGTTCCCATCGATCAAGGACCTCGTCATGAGCCGCATTCTCCTACCGATACCCAGCCGCGATTTCGACCCCACCGAAATCGCCGTGAGTTGGAAGCTTCTGACACAGCGCGGTCATCGGGTCGTCTTCGCGACCCCCGACGGCAAGCCGGGCGCCTGCGACCCGATCATGCTCTCGGGTATCGGGCTCGACCCGTGGAGCACCATCCCGGGACTCCGCAATATCCGCATCCTGGGTCTGGTGCTAAGCGCCAATGCCGACGCCCGGAGCGCCTATGCCGAGATGCTGCGCGATCCGGCCTTCGCGAACCCGATGCGCTGGGACCGGATCGAGTCCAAGGACTTCGGCGCCCTGTTGCTGGGCGGCGGGCACCGGGCGCGCGGCATGCGCGACTATCTCGAAAGCAAGATTCTTCAGCGGATCACCGCCGAGTTCTTCGCCGACGAAAAGCCGGTGGGCGCTATCTGCCACGGCGTGGTGCTGGCCGCCCGCAGCAAGCGGGCCGACGGCCGGTCCGTTTTGTATGGCCGGAAAACCACGGCGCTTCCTTGGGCGCTGGAACGCAAGGGCAGCGCCCTCGCTCATGTCGGGCGTTTCTGGGACCGCAACTATTACCGCACCTACCCGGAGGCGGCCGGGCAACCCGCGGGATACATGTCCGTCCAGCAGGAAGTCACGCGCGCGCTCGCCACTTCCGCGGATTTCATCGACGTCCCCGGCAACGCTCCCGAGTTCAAGCGCAAAACCAGTGGCATGGCGCGCGACACGGCGACGGATGATCGTGCCGCCTGGGTGGTGCGGGACGAGAATTACGTCTCCGCGCGCTGGCCCGGCGACGCCCACAGCTTTGCCCTCACATTCGCTTCGATGCTCAACGCGACAGCGGCGTGACAGATCCAACACCTTCAACCCGACTTTCGAATAAACAAACGAGGAAAATCATGGTTAGTCAAAATGCCGTCGACTACACGCTCGGCTGGTGCCCCGATGGGAAAACGGAACTCCTGACGTTGGCCGACGGCGGTCCGCAGGTCCGTTATTTGCGGGTCGGCCATGGCCCGGCGCTGGTCTTGCTGCATTCGATCCGTACCCAACTCGACTTGTTTCAACGGATCATCCCGAAACTCGTCGATCACTTCACCGTCTACGCCTTTGATTTTCCTGGCTTCGGCTGGTCTGACATCGAACCGGGCGCCGATTATCGGGAACCGGCGATGCGAGAGCATGTGGTCAATTTCATCAAGAAATTAGACCTGCGCAACGTCACCCTGGCAGGCGAGTCGATGGGCGCCACCCTGGCATTGACGACGGCTGCGGTGCTCGGCGATCGCGTGAAGCAGGTCGTCGCCTTCAATGCCTATGACTATCTGCCGGGTGTGGAACGGTCGAGCCTGCTCGCGTCGGTCATCATCAAGCACGTGCGCGCGCCGGTCATCGGGCCGATTTTCGCCGCCATGGAAAGCCGGCCTACCCTCGCCGGTATCCTGAAAGGCGGCCTCCACGATCCGCGCAACTTGCCTTCCGACTTTGTCGACGAACTGGTGAAAGGCGGCAAACGGCCGGGCTACTCCAAGGTGGCGCGCGCCATGTATAGAGGGCTTCCGAGCTATGTTGCGGCAAGATCCCTTTATGCTCAGATCGAGGCCCCGGTGACGCTGGTTTATGCCGATCACGATTGGTCGCGCCCGGCCGAACGCGAAGCGAATCGAGACCGGATCAAGCGGGCGAAGATGATCACCCTCAGGAATGCCAGCCACATTTCTTCGCTGGAACAGCCGGAAGAGATCGCCCGAATTCTCATCGAAACCCAATTAAAGGCCAGTTCCGCCGCTTGAGGCAGGTCTGCCGTGACCGGGTATCACCACCCTTTTTTGCTTTCCGCCCCTCAAACCCTCAAGGAAAACCTCATGTCCAACACCATTCTCGTTACCGGCGCTTCGGGCAATATCGGCCGCGAACTTGTCAATCGCCTCCAGGTCGCAGGCGCCAACGTGATCGCCGGGTCCTCGCGTGCCGGAGCCGTCGGCAGCGCGCCGACGCGCCGCGTGGACCTTCTCGACCCGGCCAGCCTCCAGGAGGCTTTTGCCGGCATTGATACCCTGTTCCTGCTGCAACCGCTGGAGTCGCGCATGGTCACGATGGTGCGCAATGCGGTGGCGGCGGCGAAGGCTGCCGGCGTCCGGCACATCGTGCGCTCGTCCGGTGCCGGCGCGGACCGCGAGAGCCCCGCATCGATCGGCCGCGTCCACGGCGAGGCGGATCAGTTGGTGATCGACTCGGGCATCCCCTACACGATCGTTCGCCCGACCAGCTTCATGCAGAATTATATCCATTTCTTCGGCGCCATGATCCGCGAGGGCGGGCTCTATGTCGCGCAAGGCGACGGGAAAACCTCGTTGATCGACGTTCGCGACATTGCGGAAATTGCCGCGAACATCCTGAAGAACCCGGCGTCGCACGCTGGCAAGGTCTACACGCTGACCGGCGCGGAAGCGCTGGGCAATGCCGATGTGGCGGCAATCATCGGCACGGCCATCGGCCGGAAGGTGGTTTACGTGGCTGTTCCCGATTCCGCGGCTATCGAGGCGATGCGCGGGATGGGGATGGACGACTGGACGATCGACGTGCTGACGAGCCTCAACCATATGGTCGCCGCGGGCCACGCCGGCATCTCGCCCGACACTGCGGCGCTGCTCGGCCACGCGCCGATCGCCTTCCGGCAGTTCGCCGACGAGAATGTCGCTGCTTGGCAATAGGGCAAGCCGCCCTGACAAACCGGCGGTGCGGCTCCGGTGTCGGAGCCGCACCAACCTCCGTCACTTCTTGAGGTGATCGCGGATACCGTCGCTGATCTGCTGCAGGGCGGCCTCGGTGTCGGGAACATGACGCAGCGCGTTCAACAGAACGAAGTCGTGGATCAAACCGTTATATCGGGTCGCGGTGACCTCGACGCCCGCTTCCTTCAGCTTGCGGGAATAGGCTTCGCCCTCGTCGCGCAGCGGATCGTTCTCCGCGGTGATGACCAGGGCGGGCGGCAGGCCGGTCAGTTCTTCCTTGCTGGCGCGCATCGGCGAGACATAGGGATTATCGCGGGTCTGCTCGTCCGGCGCATACAGATCCCAGCCATATTTCATGAAGTCGCGCGCCAGGAAATGGCCGGTCGCGAAGGTCTTGTAAGACTCGGTATCGACACTGGCGTCGGTGGCCGGGATCAGCAGCACCTGATAGCTGATCTTCGGACCGTTGCGGTCCTTGGCCATGATCGAAATCGCCGCGGCCATGTTGCCGCCGACCGAGTTGCCGGCGACGGCGATGCGGCTGCCGTCGGCGCCGATCTCGCTGCCATGGGTGCTGACCCATTTCAGAGCCGCATAGGATTCATCGAGCTGGGTCGGGAACTTGGCCTCCGGCAGGGGTGTATATTCGACGAAGACGCCGACCTGGCCCGAGCCGACCACCAGATCGCGCAGCAGGCGCTGATGGTTCTGGAAATTGCCGACGATCCAGACGCCGCCATGGATGAAGAACAGCACGCCCGGTTTGCCCGAAACATGGTTGGGCTTCATGACGTAGATCTTCACCTTACGGCCGTCCTCGGTGATGGTCCGTTCGGTGGTGGTGACGCCCGACATATCCACCGGCGTCTTGTTCTGCAGATCGGTCAGGATTTCCTGCGGCTTCGGCTGCGGAAGCTGCCAGAAGGGGCTGCTGTCCTTATTGAGCTCGGTCAGGAACTCGCGGACCTGCGGGTCGAGATGGGTGTCGGTCGAGACGTCCTGGGCAAAGGCGGATTGGGTCATAAAGGTGGCTCCGATCAGGAGGGCTGAAATCTTCGGAAGGCGGTTCACGATTTTATCCCTTCGAATAATGGTCAAGAAAAACCCGGGACGATCCCGGTTACCGCAAGATTTCTGAAGAGCTATCGACGCTATCGTCGTCAGGCGGCGGCCGAACAATTAATAGTCGGCCCGTTTTTCGTAATTAACCCTTAGGTGTTACGAAAGCGGCAATCATGCGGCGATACGCATTATCTTATTGATATAATGCAATAAATTTCCAGTTTTGACGAACCTGACCAAGGAACCCATACCTCCGTATGATTTCGGATTACTTTGTCAAAGGCGAGCCGATACGGGGCTTGCCTTCCAACGTCGATATGGGGAATCTGGAGGGCGGCGAATCGGTGCCGGCAACAGAAAACGTGGCGGGTATGATGCCGCGCGATAACGACAAGGATCAGCGATGTCGCTAACCCGCAAAGGCCTGTCGACCATCGGGGCCCTCATCGTCGCCCTGAGCATCTTCGCCCTCGATCTTCTCAGCGCGCGACATGGCGCGGTCGCCGTGCTTTACGTCGCCGTGATCCTTCTTGTCGCGCCCCTGGGCCGCAAGTACGTCATGACGGCCGGCATCAGCACGACGGCGCTTACCGTTATCGCCTTTGCCGTTGGTCATTTGCCGGATCCGGCCAAGGATGCGTCGACCCGCTTCGCCGTGAGCCTCATCGCGATCGGCGTGACGACATTGCTTTCCCTTCGCGACCGCTCGCTGCGCACGACGCTGAGCGAGCAGGCGCGCGTGCTCGAACTTTCGCACGACACGGTGATCATAAGAGACACCAGCGACGTCATTCTCCACTGGAATGACGGTGCCGAGCGGCTCTATGGCTGGTCGCGGTGGGAGGCGCTGGGAAGGAGTTGCAACACTCTTCTCGAATGCAGCTTCCCCCGCACCGAGGTCGAGAGCGCCCTCGCCGCCGAGGGACATTGGGCGGGGGAGGTCACCCGGACCCGTCGGGACGGCACTCGGTTGGTGCTCGCGAGCCGCTGGCTGTTACGCCGCGACCCAGAGGGCCGAGCCGTCGGGGTTATCGAATCGAGCTCCGATCTGACCGAGCACCGGCGGGCGGACGCCGGTCGGCAGGCGTCTGAACAGCGGTTCCGCACAATGTTCGACGCGTCAGGATTCGCCACATGGGAGGCCGACTGGTCCGAAACCATCCGCAGCGCGATCGCAAGCACCCCGGCGGGCGCCCCGGTGGAGGAATGGTTGGTCGCGCACCCGGAAATGGTGCGGGCCGCGATCGGCAAAGCGGTGATCAGAAACGCCAATCAGGCGGCTGTGGACCTGTTTCAGGCGGGATCAAAGGAAGCCCTGGTGGGGGCCAATCTCTGCGGCCGTTATCTTCCCGAAGGCATGCCCGCCTTGGCCCACATCATCGCGACGATCGCCGGCGGCGCCAATTCCGCCGAAAGCGAGATTCGATTGCGAACGCTCGGCGGACGCGACGCCGACGTTGTATTTCGCGTGACGTTATTGCAGGAGGGCGAGCGCTGTTCGCACGTTCTGGTGATGGCATTCGACGTAACCGAGCGGAACGAGGCCCGGGCCCGGCTCGAACAAACGTCGGCGGAGCTGGCACATGCGGCGCGCGTCTCGATACTCGGTCAATTGGCCGCCTCGATCGCGCATGAGGTCAATCAGCCCTTGGCGGCCATCATCAATTACGGCAAATCCGGTACACGGTGGCTGACCCGACCGGAACCCGATCTCGCCGAAGTAGCGGGATGTCTGGAGAAAATCGTCGCCAGCGGCTCACGGGCCGCGGATGTGATCGGGCGCGTGCGGGGGCTGGCGCGAAAGGCGGCGCCCCACTCGGAGTCGCTTCATCTCTGCGAATTGATCGATGACGCGGTAGCGCTCGTCCAACATGAGGCGCGCGCCACCAATGTCAGCATACGGCGGGTTTTCGATGACGACCTTCCCCTCGCCGTCGGCGATCGCGTTCAGGTCCAGCAAGTTCTCGTCAATCTTCTGATGAATGGTGTCCAGGCGATGAGCGAGGTCACCGGCAGGCGGCGGGAACTGAGCATTACCGTGAAGGCTGATCCGGATGATCAGGTCAGTGTGGCGGTCCAGGATCGCGGCAGCGGATTTCCGGATGGCGACACCGCCAGGATCTTCGAGCCCTTCTTCTCCACCAAGGAGGAAGGCATGGGGATGGGGCTGTCGATTTGCCGTTCCATCATCGAGTCGCAGGGTGGTCGGATCAGCGCATCGAACAATGCCGGCCCCGGCGTTACCGTCGCCTTCACATTGCCAGTCCAGCACAGGGATGCCGCCGCGAAGCCCGAACTCATACCTTGAGATGATATGGCGGCGTCTCGAAAAGCGTGATCAATGGAGAGAGGATCGCGCAAGTCCGCGACAGGAGTCCCATGGTGCGCCCCGATTCTGTAATCTGCATTGTCGATGATGACGAAGAGGTGCTCGAAAGCATCGTAACCTTCTTTCGCTCGGCCGGAGTCCGGGTGCGGAAGTTTGGGGCCGCCGAGAATCTTCTGTCGTCACCCGATCTCGCGCCGATGACTTTCCTGATCACCGACCTCCATATGCCCGGCATGAGCGGTCTGGAGCTGCTGAACGAACTGCGCCGCAAGGGGATCAGCGTGCCGGTGATCGTCGTGACGGCCTATCTTACCGCCGCGGCCCGGAAAGCGGGCCAAGCGCTGGGCGTTTCCGCGTTTGTGACCAAGCCCGCAGATCCCGAGGCGTTGCTGGAAAAGGTCGCGGCGCTGATGAACGATGCCCGCGAAGCACGGAAATAGGATGAACTCCAAAGTGAAGACTGCTCAGAACGAACCGGAAGGCGCCCTGATTTGCATTGTCGACGACGATTCCGATGTCCGCGACTCGCTGAGCAATCTGCTCCGCGCGTCCGGTTATAGGGTGGAAAGCTTCGCCGGGCCGGACGAGTTCCTCGCTTGCGATGCCGCGGACGCTGCGGCCTGCCTGGTACTCGATGTGCGTCTCAGGGACGCGAACGGGCTGGATTTTCAGCAGCAACTCGTCGACAGCGACATGACGATCCCGATCATCCTGATGAGTGGATACGGCGACATCCCGATGACGGTTCGCGCCATGCGGGCGGGCGCCGTGACCTTCCTGCCCAAACCGTGCGATGACGATGAAATGCTGGCGGCGATCGACGAGGCGGTCGCCCGTGATCGCGCGCGGCGGGCCGAAGCGAGCATAGCGGCGACGCTACGCGTGCGCTTCGATAGCCTCACTCCTCGGGAACGCGATGTGTTGGGCTTGGTCGCCGCCGGCCTGATGAACAAGCAGATCGCCGGTCATCTGGCCTTGAGCGAAATCACCGTCAAGATCCATCGCGGCAATATGATGCGGAAAATGGAGGCGGAATCGCTGGCGGATCTGGTCCGCATGGCGGAAAGCTTGGGCGTCCGCGAGTTGGTTTCCCGTTACAATCACGGGTGACCTGAAGCTGCCAGCGACATCGTCGCCCGCATCTATCCATCCCGTCTGCGACCGATCTGCCCCCATAGCCCGCGCCCCGTCCATTCGATAGGGACGGCTCCGACTCGTCCTGCCCGAGTCTGCGCGGCTCGGATCGAACTGTCACCCCATACTCTAGTCTGGTTGAGCCCGACATTCTTTCGGAAGATATGTTAACTCACTGACAAGACTAGAGAATTTGGAGTGAGCAAGCATGACGAACACCGATCTACCCAGCGCCGCCGGCGCGTCCCGCCGCGGAGTCCTGGCGGGCAGCATGGGAGCCGAAACCACGAGCACGGTCACCACCAAGGACGGCGTCCAGATCTTCTACAAGGACTGGGGCAAGGGCCAACCCATCGTCTTCCATCATGGCTGGCCTCTCAGCTCGGACGACTGGGATTCCCAGATGCTGTTCTTCCTTCGGAACGGCTATCGGGTCATAGCCTTCGATCGCCGCGGCCATGGACGCTCGAGCCAGGTGTCAGACGGACACGACATGGATCACTATGCCGCCGACGCTGCTGCGGTGGCCGAGCATCTGGACCTGCGCAATGCCGTCCATATCGGTCACTCGACCGGCGGTGGCGAAGTCGCTCGCTATGTCGCTCGTCACGGCAAGGGGCGCGTTGCCAAGGCGGTTCTCATCTCCGCCGTAACGCCGATCATGGTCAAGACGCCGACCAACCCGGGCGGTCTCCCGATCGGGGTTTTCGACGGACTGCGGGACGGCCTGGCCGCCAATCGCGCCCAATTTTTCCGGGATGTGCCCGCCGGTCCCTTCTATGGGTTCAACCGGACCGGCACGACGCCGCAGGAAGGCGTGATCGGGAATTGGTGGCGCCAGGGCATGATGGGAAGCGCCAAGGCTCACTATGACGGGATCAAGGCGTTCTCCGAGACCGACCAGACCGATGATCTCAAGAACATCGAGGTGCCGACGCTGGTGATGCATGGGGATGATGACCAGATCGTTCCCTACCAGGACGCGGCCCTGCTTTCGGTCAAGCTGCTCAAGAACGGCATTCTGAAAATCTACCCGGGCTATCCGCACGGCATGATCACGACCCATGCCGACGTGATCAACCAGGATCTTCTGAGCTTCGTTCGAGGCTAGGATGAGGAGCGTCGGCTGGCCACCACATTGGCCGACGCCCTTTTTTCTTTATGCGATAACCCAGCAGAGCGCGTTCGGGGTGTTGCTTTCATAGCTTGGTGCCCGCTGCCGGACTCGAACCGGCACGCCGCTCACGCAGCTACGGATTTTAAGTCCGTTATGTCTACCATTCCATCAAGCGGGCTAGCTTGGGGGCGCCAAGGTAACCGGCGAGTCCTCGGGGATCAAGTCAGGGTTCCTTGATCCCTTCGTCCACCGTCTCGGCACCCATCTCCCTGGCCATGGCGACCACCTGGGCGGAGATCTCGGCGACGCGGGCGCGGTCGGTGCCGCGGGTCACGATCACGGTGCCGAAACGACCTTCCCTCGCGAAGGGATAGCTTCCGATCTCGGTGTCGGGGGCGCCGTCCTGGATGGCGGACAAAGCGGCGGCGACCGACCCCTCCGGCGCGTAGATGATTACGGAGGCGGAGAGCATCCGGGGTCCACCCTGGAGGGTCGGCTTCACCCCGTCGAACATCGCCTGCATGATGCGCGGCACCCCCGCCATCACATAGACGTTACCGATATGAAATCCCGGCGCCCGGCTGACCGGGTTGTCGATCAGCTCCGCCCCCTCGGGGATGTTGGCCATGCGGAGGCGCGCCTCGTTGAGGTTCTCCGGCTTGATTTGTTGCAGAAGCAGCTCGACGGCGCGGGGGTCGCGCAGCAGCGGCACGCCGAAGGCCTTGGCGATACACTCGGCGGTGATGTCGTCATGGGTCGGGCCGATGCCGCCCGTGGTGAAGACGTAACGATGCTTGCTGCGCAAGGCGTTGACGGCTTCGATGATGGCGGCCTCGTCGTCGGCCACCACGCGCACTTCCTTGACCCGCACGCCCACCTCGCCGAGGCCGGTGGCGATATAGTGCACATTGACGTCCTGCGTGCGGCCCGAGAGGATTTCATTTCCGATCACCAGGATCGCGGCGGTCACTTCCTCGGACACGTCTTATCTCCCTCGTTCGCCCCTCACAGCCAGTCGCGCAACTGCGCAACGAGCGGAATGTCGGCCGGCGGCATCGCATAGGCGCCGAGCTTGTCCTTCGACGCCCAGGCCAGCACCTGGCCCTCGCGCCCCGACGGCTGCCCCCGCCACTGGCGGATGGCATAGAGCGGCATTAACAGATGGAAATGATCGTAGTCATGCGAGACGAAGGCAATAGGCGCTAAGCAGGACTCGGTCACATCGATGCCGAGCTCCTCCTTCAATTCGCGGATCAGGGCATGCTCCGGGGTCTCGGAAGGCTCGATCTTGCCCCCCGGGAACTCCCACTGCCCGGCCATCGCCTTGCCGGCCGGGCGCTGGGCCAGCAGCACCCGCCCGTCGGCGTCGATCAGGGCGGCGGCGACCACCCAGACATGCTTGCGGGAATGGCGGATTTCCGCCCATTTTTGGGCATCGAGCACCATCGCGGCATCGAAGCCGAGCAGGTGAAAAACCTGGGTAAAAGCCTGTTCCAGCGTGCGATTTTCGGCCCGAACCAATGCGACGCCGAAATTACTGAACAACATACGCAGACAACGGCGCAGCGCTTCGGCGGCAAAGTCGCGGATCGCCGCACCCTCGGCAAAATACACCAGGATTTCCGCGGCTTCCGCGTCATTGAGAGAGATATCGAAGCGGGCTACCTCCGCGCCGGTCAGACGGTCCTCGGCGCGCACCGAGAAATGCCGGGAGGCCGTGTCGCCCTGCGGGGTGAGGCGCAGATGCGCGGTATCCGAAGGATAGCCCGGCCAGCCGATGCCGGCCGACCAGCAGCCATTAAGATCGGTTTGAAAATTCGTCATGGTGTCGCAGATGCCAGGAACGAGCAGCGCAGAACCGGAGCGTAGCAGCGCTACGGGAGGATTTAAGCAGCGCAGTGACGCCGCAGATGCGGCGCCAGGGCGGATTTACGAACCGATCTTCAGGTTCGGTAGGAGCCATTGATGTCGATATAAGCGTGCGTCAGATCGCAGGTCCAGACGGTGCATTTGCCGTGCCCGACGCCGATATCGACCTCGAACAGGATGTCGGTGCCCTTCATATGGGCGGCGACCGGCGCCTCGTCATAGCCTTCGGCGATCTGGCCGTCCTTGGCCACCTGCACGCCGCCGATGGCGATCGACAGGGTGTCGCGGTCGGCCTTCTCGCCCGACTTGCCGACGGCGGCGACGATGCGGCCCCAATTGGCGTCCTCGCCGGCCACGGCGGTTTTCACCAGCGGGGAATTGGCGACCGACATGCCGATAGTCCGCGCGGCGCGCGCGCTGGCGGCGCCGGTGACGCGGATCTCGACGAATTTGGTGGCGCCCTCGCCATCCTTGACCACCTGCAGCGCCAGATCGAGCAGCAGGGCGTCCAGCGCCTTCTTGAAGGCGCGCAGAGCCGGGTCCTTGGCGGAGGTCACGGGCACGTTGCCCGCCTTGCCGGTGGCGAACAGCATCAGCGTGTCGCTGGTCGAGGTGTCGCTGTCCACCGTGATGCAGTTGAAGCTCTTCGCCGTGCCCGCCGCCAGCAGCTCCTGCAGCACAGGCGCGGGGATCGCGGCATCGGTGAAGACATAGGCGAGCATGGTCGCCATATCGGGGGCGATCATGCCCGCCCCCTTGCAGAAACCGTTGATGCGGACCGTCGTGCCGCCGATCTTGACGGTGCGGGTCGCGGTCTTGGGATAGGTGTCGGTGGTCATGATGGCGCGCGCCAACTGATTCCACTGATCGCCGGCCAGCTTCTTGAAGCCGTCGGCCAGCACGGCGGTGATCTTGCCGTCGTCGAGGGGAACGCCGATGGTGCCGGTCGAGGCGACGAACACTTCCTCGGGTTTGCAGCCGACCACCGCGGCCGCCTTGTCGACGGTGCGCTTGACCGAAGCGACGCCGGCGCGGCCGGTGAAGGCGTTGGAATTGCCCGAATTCACCACCAGGAAGCGGGCCGAGCCGCCCTTGAGGGCTTCCCGGCACCACAGAACCGGCGCCGAGGCGGTCAGCGAGCGGGTGAATACCCCGGCCACCGTCGTTCCCGGCGCCAATTCGGCCAGCATCAGATCGTCCCGCCCCTGATATCGCAGCCCGCAGGCCAGGGAAACCAGGCGCACGCCATCCAGCGGCGCCAGGTCAACGATGGTCTTGGGCGCCAGAGGCGAGACGGCTGAAGACATGACTGGCCTTGGCTTACTTCTTGGCCGGAGCCGGAGCGGCGGCGTCGCCGGTGTCCGGGGTGCCGTCCAGCTTGAACTTCTTGACGGCGGCGCCCTTCTTCAGGCCGTCGACGACCTTGGCGATGTCGGCCTGCGCCAGTTCCTGGCGAACCTGGCCCTTGGCCTCGTCGAAGGACGGCGGGGGGGCCATGCGGCGGTCGTCGACCTTGATGATGTGATAGCCGAACTGGGTCTTGACCGGGGTGGTGGTGGTCTCGCCCGGCTTCAGCTTGAAGGCGGCGTCCGAGAACTCGGCGACGGTCTCGCCCTTGGTGATGTAGCCGAGATCGCCGCCATTGGTCTTGGCCGACGGGTCCTTGCTCTTGGCCTTGGCTTCGTCTTCGAACGAGGTGCCGGCCTTCAGGTCGGCCAGGACGGCCTTGGCGGCGTCTTCGCTGTCGACCAGGATGTGGCGGGCGTG
>JAJPHO010000089.1 GCA_021325215.1 Alphaproteobacteria bacterium | reverse complement strand
TGGATGCCGCCCGACGCCACCGGCATCAGCTTGTTGAGCGAGGCCCAATGCTGGTCGAAGAAGATGCCGTGTTCGAGGCAGGTCGGGTTGTAATCCTCGCGGCAGACGTCGTAATAGCCGCGCGTGGTGTTGGGATCGCCCTCCAGCTTGCCGACCACCGTGCCGGCATGGATATGGTCGACGCCGGCCAGGCGCATCCATTTGGCGATGACGCGGAACGACACGCCGTGGGTCTTCTGGCGGGTGTAGGTCGAATGGCCGGCCCGGTGCAGATGCAGGATCATGTCGTTCTTGCGCGCCCATTTGGCCATCGACTGGATCGCGGTATAGCCGATCACCAGATCGATCATGACGATCACCGAGCCCAGCGATTTGGCGAATTCGGCCCGCTCATACATGTCTTCCATGGTGGCGGCGGTGACGTTGAGATAGGTGCCTTTGATCTCACCGGTCGCCGCCTGGGCGCGGTTGACCGCCTCCATGCAAAAGAGGAACCGGTCGCGCCAATGCATGAAGGGCTGAGAATTGATGTTCTCGTCATCCTTGGTGAAGTCGAGCCCGCCTTTCAGCGCCTCATAGACCACACGCCCGTAATTGCGCCCGGACAGACCGAGCTTGGGCTTCACCGTCGCGCCCAGCAGCGGGCGGCCGAACTGGTTCAGGCGCTCGCGCTCGACCACGATGCCGGTGGCCGGGCCCTGGAAGGTCTTCACATAGGCGACCGGGAACCGCATGTCCTCCAGCCGCAGAGCCTTCAGAGGCTTGAAGCCGAACACATTGCCGATGATCGAGGCCGACAGATTGGCGATCGAGCCGGGCTCGAACAGATCGAGGTCATAGGCGATATAGGCGAAATACTGCCCCGGCGCGTTGGGCACCGGATCGACCCGGTAGCATTTGGCGCGGTATTTCTCGCAGGCGGTCAAACGATCGGTCCACACCACCGTCCAGGTCGCGGTCGAGCTTTCACCGGCCACCGCCGCCGAGGCCTCGACCGGATCGACGCCGTCCTGCGGGGTGACGCGGAACAGGACGATGATGTCGGTATCCTTCGGCTCGTAGTCGGGCTGCCAGTACCCCATCTTGCGGTATTCCATCACCCCGGCCTTGTAGCGGTCCTTGGGATTGATCGGGTCGATCTTGGTCATGATTTTTCTCCTTAGGCGGCAATGCGGGGACGGTAGCGGCGGGCCATTTCGGCCAGCGGAAGGACGGTGATCTTCGATGCGTTGCCGGCCGTGCCGAAGCGCTCGAAACGGTCGCGGCACAGATCCCGCAGCGACTCCATCGCCGGCTTCAGAAATTTGCGCGGATCGAACTCCGCCGGGCTGACCTTGGCGACGCGGCGGATTTCCGCGGCCATGGCCAGGCGGCAATCGGTGTCGATATTGACCTTGCGCACCCCATGCTTGATGCCGCGCTCGATCTCGGCCAGCGGCACGCCCCAGGTCTGCGGCATCTGCCCGCCCGCCTGGTTGAACTGATCCTGCAATTCCTGCGGCACCGACGAGGAGCCGTGCATGACGAGGTGGATGTCGGGCAGACGGCGATGGATTTCCTCGACCACACTCATGGCCAGGATCTCGCCGTCGGGCTGACGGGTGAATTTATAGGCGCCGTGCGAGGTGCCCATCGCGATGGCCAGGGCGTCGACCTCGGTGCGGGTAACGAAATCGACGGCCTGGTCCGGATCGGTCAGCAGCTGGGAATGGTCGAGCTTGCCCTCGAAACCGTGCCCATCCTCCTTCTCGCCCTCGCCGGTCTCCAGCGAGCCGAGCACGCCCAGTTCCCCTTCGACCGAAACGCCGACCGCATGGGCCATGCGCGTCACCCGCGCCGTGATGTCGAGATTGTAGTCGTAGGTCGCCGGAGTCTTGGCGTCGGCCAGCAGCGAGCCATCCATCATCACGGAGGTAAATCCATGCTGGATCGCCGACAGGCAGGTGGTCTCGTCATTGCCGTGATCCTGGTGGATGCACAGCGGAATGGCAGGATACATGGCTTCCAGCGCGTCGAAGATGCGGGCCAACATCAGGTCGCCGGCATAAGAGCGCGCGCCACGGCTGGCCTGCAGGATCACCGGCGCGTCCACCGCCGCGGCCGCTTCGAGGATCGCCAGCGCCTGTTCCATATTGTTGATGTTGAAGGCCGGCACGCCATAGCCCCGTTCGGCGGCGTGGTCGAGCAATTGTCTGAGGGTGATTCTGGCCATGATGCGATCTCCTAGCGTTGCGTCGCCGCGCGGGCGGCTTGCACCACCGCCGCGACGGTGATGCCGAATTTCTCGTAGAGGGTTTCCGCCGGGGCGGAGGCGCCAAAGCCGGTCATGCCGATGAAGGCGCCGACCCAGCGCGGCCAGCTTCCCGCCACCGCCGCCTCGATGCCGATCCTGGGCGCGGTGCCCAGCACGGCGGCGCGATAGGCTTCCGGCTGTTCGGCGAACAATTCGAAGCAGGGCGCCGAAACCACGGCGGCGGCGATCCCCTCCTCCGCCAGCTGATCGGCGGCGGACAGGACCAGCGACACCTCGGAACCGGTAGCGATCAACGTCACCTCGCGCCGCCGTTTCGCTTCGCGCAGCACATAGGCGCCGCGCGCGGTCAGGTTCTCGCCGCAATCGCCGCGCACGGCGGGCAGCGCCTGGCGGGTCAGGCACAGCACCGAGGGGCGGGTTTGCTGCGTCAGCGCGCAATCCCAGGCTTCCGCCGTCTCGATGGCGTCGGCCGGACGGAACACCAGCAGATTGGGGATCAGGCGTAACGCGGGAATCTGCTCGACCGGCTGGTGGGTCGGGCCGTCCTCGCCGAGACCGATGGAATCGTGGGTCATCACATGGATCGCCCGCACGCCCATCAGCGCGGCCAGACGGATCGCCGGACGCGAATAGTCCGAGAAGGCCAGGAAGGTGCCGCCATAGGGAATCCAGCCGCCATGCAGCGCCAGCCCGTTCATCGCCGCCGCCATGCCATGCTCGCGGATGCCGTAATGCAGGTAATTGCCGCCGAAATCTCCGGGACGCACGGATACCGAGCTTTTCACGGCGGTCAGGTTGGAATGGGTCAGATCCGCCGAACCGCCGATCAGGCGCGGCAGCGCGGGCAGGATCGCTTCGAGCACCTTCTGCGAGGATTGGCGGGTCGCCAGCTTCGGCTTCTCCGCCGAAAAGCGGGCCAGCAGCCCCTTCATGGCGGCGCGGTACGCGTCGCCCAGATGCGTCGCGTGAAAATCGGCGAAGGCGTCGCGCAGATCGGGATGGGAATCCTCCAACCGCTCGTTCCAGGCGCGCCGCTCCTCCGCCCCGGCGGCGCCGATGGCGCGCCAGGCGGACAGGATCGATTTCGGCACCTCGAAGGCGGGATGATCCCAGCCCAGAGCTTCCCGCGTCGCCGCCAGTTCCGCCTCGCCCAGCGGCGCGCCATGCGCCTTTTCCGACCCCTGGCGGTTGGGCGCGCCATAGCCGATCACGGTGCGGCAGGCGATCAGCGAGGGCGACACGGTCTCGCGCTCCGCCTCGATCGCCTGGGTCAGCGCCACCGGATCGTGCCCATCCACCCGGCGCACCGACCAGCCGGACGCCTTGAAGCGCGCCAATTGGTCGTCCGAGCAGGACAGCTGCGTATCGCCATCGATCGAGATGTGGTTGTCGTCCCACAGGACGATCAGCTTGCCGAGCCGCAGATGGCCGGCCAGCGACACCGCTTCGTGGCTGATTCCCTCCATCAGGCAGCCGTCACCGGCGATGACATAGGTGTAGTGATCGACCAGTTCGGGCCCGAAGCGCGCGGCGGACAGCTTTTCCGCCAGCGCCATGCCGACCGCCGTGGCGATGCCCTGGCCGAGCGGACCGGTGGTGGTCTCGACCCCCGGCGTATGGCCGTATTCCGGATGGCCCGGCGTCTTCGAGCCCCATTGGCGGAACGACTTCAGATCGTCGATCGACAGATCGCCGCCGGTCAGATACAGCAGCGCATAGAGCAGCATCGAGCCATGTCCCGCCGACAGCACGAAGCGGTCGCGGTCGGGCCAGGCCGGATCGGCGGCGTCGAACTTCAGGAAGCGGCCGAACAGCACGGTGGCGGCGTCGGCCATGCCCATCGGCATGCCGGGATGGCCGGATTTGGCCTTTTCGACGGAATCGGCGGCCAGAAAGCGGATCGCATTGGCGAGGTCGCTATGGGTGACTTGGGCTTCGATCTTCATGACGTTCTCCCTCGCTCTCAGGCGCGCCGCTTGCGGTCGATCAGTTGCAGGATCATCGGGGTCAGGATCAGCTGCATGGCCAGATCCAGCTTGCCGCCCGGAATGACGATGGAATTGGCGCGCGACAGGAAGCTGCCCTCCAGCATGGTGCGCAGGTACGCGAAGTCGATGCCGCGCGGATTGCGGAAGCGAATCACCACCATCGATTCGTCGGCGGTCGGTATCCAGCGGGCGATGAACGGGTTCGAGGTGTCGACCGTCGGCACGCGCTGGAAATTGATGTCGGTCTGGGTGAATTGCGGGCAGATGTAATGCACGTAATCGGGCATGCGGCGCAGGATGGTGTCGGTCACCGCCTCGGTCGAATAGCCCCGCGCGCTGCGGTCGCGGTGCAGCTTCTGTATCCATTCGAGATTGATCACCGGCACCACGCCGATCTTGAGATCGGCCCATTTGGCGACATTGACCTTGTCCGTCACCACCGCGCCGTGCAGCCCTTCATAGAACAGCAGGTCGGTGCCGTCCGGCAGCATGCTCCAATCGGTGAAGCGGCCGGGATCGGCGCCGTGCAGCTCGGCCTCGGCCGCGTCGTGGACATAGTGCCGGGTGCGGCCGGCGCCCTTCTCCGAGTAGGACCGGAAGGTTTCCTCCAGCTCCTCCAGCAGATTCGTTTCGGAACTGAAATGGCTGATATGCTTGTTGCCGCTTTTGGCGCCCACCGCCATCAGCTCGCGCATCTCGTAGCGGTCATAGCGGTGGAAAGCGTCACCCTCGATATAGGCGGCCTCGATCTTCTCGCGGCGGAAGATCTGGGCGAAGGTGTTCTTCACCGACGTGGTGCCCGCCCCGGATGAGCCGGTGATCGAGATGATGGGATGGTGAACGCTCATCACGCATTCCCCGTGCCCAGCATCAGGCCGCGCTGTCCGAACAGCGGCGGCGCCTCGGTGCGCGGCTCGGGGAAGCAATGCAGGCGCTCGACCCGCTCGACCTCGTCCGCCGCGCCGAAGATCAGCGGCACGCGCTGGTGCAGGGTTTCGGCCTCGACCTCCAGGATGCGCTCGCGCCCGGTGCTGGCGCGCCCGCCGGCCTGCTCCATCAGCAGGGCGATGGGCGCGCCCTCATAGATCAGGCGCAGACGGCCGCTGCCATAGCCGGGGCGGCGGTCGGCGGGATAGAGATAGATGCCGCCGCGCACCAGGATGCGGAAAGCGTCGGCGACCAGGCAGGCCGGCCAGCGCATGTTGAAGTCGCGCCCCCGCACGCCGTCGGCGCCTTCGCGGCAATCGTCGATATAAGCGCGCACCGGATGGCCCCAATGGCGCTGGTTCGACGCGTTGATGGCGAATTCGGGGTTGCCCTGCGGGATGCGCACGCCGCTGCGGGTCAGCACGAAATGGCCCAGGCGGCGGTCCAGCGTGAAGACGTCGACCCCGGCGCCCAGGGTCAGCACCAGCGAGGTCTGCGGGCCATAGACGGCGAAACCGGCCGCCTTCTGGTCCAGCCCGTTGCCGCCGAACGAGCGCAGCTCCGGCAGACCGGGACATCCGGTCGGACGCACCGAGAAGATGGTCCCGATCGACAGGTTGGTATCGATGTTCGAGGACCCGTCGACCGGATCGATGGCCACCGATAGCGGCGCCTTGGCATCGATCACCGTAATCTCTTCGGATTCTTCCGAGGCGATCTCGGCGACCGGCGCTCCTGCCAGGGTGGCCATGACCTTATTGTGACCGAACAGATCGAGGGCCTTTTGCACGTCGCCGTCGCTGTTCGTGCCGGTAATGTCGCCCATGCGGCCGGCCAATGTTCCGAGCGCGATGCGCTGGCCGATCTCGGTCACGGCCTGGGCTATCGCGAACAGGGTGTCGCACAGGGAAGCCGAGGCCGGCTCTGCCTTGCGGACGGCGGAAAGATAGTCGTCGAAGGAAATCGGGTCCGTCATGGTTGCCTCCTCGCCCTGTTTTTTAGTGGCTTGCAAGTCAGCTTGACGGAACGATCTGGATAAGGAAAATTTATAAAACTTTGATCATGCCAAAGAAAAACTTTGGAAAAGAGGAACTATGGCTGATCCGATCCGTCAGATCTCGATGCGCCAGATGCGGGCGCTGGCTGCCGTCGCGCACAGCCGCAACGTCACCGAAGCCGCCAGCCGGCTCGGCCTGACGCAGCCCGCCGTCACGCTTCAGCTGAAAAATCTGGAAGACATCGCCGGCCTGCCGATCCTGCAGAGAACGCCGGATGGCATGGTTCCGACGCAAGCCGGCAGCGCCCTGCTCCGGCTGCATGACCGCGTCGAAGCGGCCCTGGCCGATTGCTCCAATGCGCTCGACATGATGAAGGGTCTGACCGGCGGGCGCGTGTCGATCGGCGCGGTCAGCACGGCCAAATATTTCGCGCCCTTCGTGATCGCCGAATTCTCCCATCTGCATCCGGCCATCGAACTAAAGTTGACCATCGGCAATCGCGAGGAAGTGCTGCAGGGCCTGCGCGACTATTCCCTCGACCTCGTCATCAGCGGCCGCCCGCCCGCCGACCTCGATCTCGACAAAAGGCTGATCGGCAACCACCCGCATGTGGTGATCGGCCCGAAGAACCATCCGCTGGCCAATCAGGAGCATGTCGATCTGCGCCGGCTGGCCAACGAGACCTTCATCATCCGCGAACCAGGCTCCGGCACCCGCATGCTGATGGAGCACCTGTTCCAGGAAACCGGCCTCAATCCGCGCATCGGCATGGAGATCAGCAGCAACGAGACCATCAAGCAGGCGGTGATGGCCGGGCTGGGCGTCTCGTTCATCTCGGCCCACACGGTGGCCGGCGAGGTCGAAGACGGACGCCTCGCCGTTCTGCATGTCGAAGGATTGCCGCTGGTGCGCCAATGGTATGTGGTGCGCCGCGCCGACAAGGCGCTGCTGCCGCCGGCGGAAGCGCTGATGGATTTTCTGGCGGCGGAGGCGGCGCGGTTTCTGCCGGTGGTGCCGGGTTAGGCTGGCGGCGGCCGAGACCCGGCCTATATCGATGGCAGGTTCAGCCACGAAGAGACCGCCATGGAGCATTGGAAGCTTGCCGCCTTGGCGCTTTTCTCGCTGACGCTGCTCATGATTTGCATGATTCTGCTGGTCAGGCTCGCCAAGACGAACCGGACCTTTTCGGCCGCGGCTCTTGCCGTGGCCGTGCTGTTCATGCCGATCCCCGATCCGCCGCCTCAATTCGAAATGGAAGAATCCGACTCGGGCGAGGACGACCAGGGAGACCCTCCCGATCTTGGCGTGTAGAATAGCGCCATGACCGGAAAGACTATGCACGCCACCCTGTTCGTTTTCCGCTGTACGGGCGCCGCGACCGGCGCTTTGGCGCTGGCGTCCGCTGTCGGGATGGAACATCCGGTCTGGTCGGCCATGTCGGCGCTGATCGTCTCGCAGGAGCAGCTGGACGCGACCAAATCCTCGGTGATCAGCCGTATCTTGGGTACGGTGATCGGCATCGGCACGGCGTGCGGCGTCAATTTCCTGATCGCCCGGTTCGGCGCGTCGCTCTATGTGCAGGTCGCCATCGCGGTGCTGGTTTGCGCGATTCTGGTCCACCGTTTCCCGCAAATCCGGGTCAGCCTGTGGACCTGTACCCTGATCCTCGCCTCCTCCGCCGCGACCTCGGTCACCACGGTCGGCCTCTATCGCGGCGAGGAAGTCATTCTCGGCACGGTGATCGGCGGCTTGTTCCATGCCGCGTCGGAAGCGATACTGCATGTGTTGAAGAAAGAGGAAGAGGTTCCGGCCGAAGCGCCGCCTCTGGAGTGACGTTCCACACGGGATAGGGGGGTATCCATGCGTAGGACTGGCCTTTTCCATTTCTCCGCCCTTTCGGTTTTCCTGCTGCTGGCCGGCTGCGCCAACACAGCGCCGCCCGCACCGTCCGCGACATCGCAAAATGCCTGTCCGGCCACCGGAACGCAGATGTGCCTCCGCCCCCTGCTCGCCCCCAACTGGCTGAGCTGGCCGCCGGGAGACGGGTCACAGGGCGAAACCAGCGAGATCACCCTCGCCTCCGGCACCCTGATCGACCGTTTCGGCGGCGATGGCGGCGCCTTCTTCAGCCCGAAAGGAATCCCCTACGGCCAGCGGGCGCTGCCCTATATCTGCGACCTGCGCGCTTATCGGATTTTCCGGGTCGAAAAGAGCTTCACCGTCACCAGCGGCACCATCAAGCCCTGGTTCGGCGAACCCGGTCTCGGCACGCAATATCACGCCAAGCAGAGCGTCGCCGATCTGTTGAAAGCGGGCAATATCGTGGAGGTTCCGATACAGCCGGCCGATTCACCCTGCTGATCCCTTAGGGCCGCTGACAGCCGCCCGCCACGCCTCCGCCATATCCCGGCAACGCCGCTCCTGCTGTTCGATCGTCGTGGCCATGCCGGCATCGCCGGACAGACAGGCAGCAGTCGCCATGCCGGTCAGACGGCGCAGTTCGGCCAGCAACTGCCCGGCCAGGTCGCTGCCGACCCGCCGTCCGCGCCCCTGCAGCAGCAGGCGGCGCAATGAAACCTCGGCGGCGGTGCTGGCCATGCCGGCTTCGCGCCGTCCGCTGTCGGTGGCGGCTCCGCTGGCTCGGATAGAGCGGACGATATCCTCGGCATAACCGAGATTGGCCTGGATGGCGGCCTCGACGGCGGTGATGAAGGGTTCGAGATGCGGATCGGGCCACAGCAGCATGGTGCCGGCCATGGCGAAGACGGCGCCGATCAGATTGTCGTAGACGCGCGCCTCGGCCACCACGGCGGCGCCGGTGCTGGGCGTCAGCAATTCGGTGACCAGCACGAACAGCGCGGTCAGGCAGGTGACGAACAGCGAATAATTGACCGAGCGCACCGCGATGGTGATGGCGGCGATGGGGAAGATGGCGATCAGCAGCAGATCCGGCGACGGCAGCCCGGCATAGATCAGCGCCGCGGCCACGCCGCCGACCGACGATCCGACGATGCGTTCCACCATGCGCGGGAGGGTCGCCGCCATTTCCGGCTGCATCACCACCACCACCGCGACCGTCGCCCAATAGCCATAAGGCAGATGCAGCGTCAGGGTCACCATCCGCACCAGGGCGACCGTCACCGCGACCCGCAGCGCATGGCGCAGCACCGGGCGGAACGTCCGGTCGCTGGGAGCCGGCGCGCCTTTGATCCCGGCGGGCGCGGCGCCTCTTTCGAAATCGGCGAAGGCCGCGGTCCATTGCCCGGCGACGCGCTGTTCCAGCCCGTCCTCGCCCTCGTGCTTTTCCGTCAGCCAATCGCCTACCGGACGCAGGCACGACCAGTCGGGAACCGGAAGCAGCACTTGGCGCTCGATCTCGGCCAGGGCGCCCTGCACCACCGACAGCATCTCGCTGCGCCATTCCGCCGCGACGCGCCCGGCGCTGCGGTCATGATCGAGGGCGACCAGCCCGGCGAAAATCCGGTCGGCGCATTCGAGGGCGGATTGCAGCCAGGCGCGGGCGTCGCGGTCGTTGCGTCCGGCGACGGTGCGGTCCAGCACGGCACGCGCGCGTTCGATGGAATCGCGCACCGCGGCGCGCTGGCGGGCCTGAACCGGCTCGCTGCCGTCGCGGCCATGGAAATGGCTGGCGGCTTCGTCGGCATAAAAAGCCAGCTCGCGATAGACGGCGCTGACCGCGCGGCGGGCGGATGCATAGGGATGGATGCGCCAGATCGCGCACAGGAGGATGGCGAACAGGCTGCCGGTCAGGAAAATGCCGGCCAGAGTCGCCGCCTGCAGGGGAGCGCGCGGGAAATCGATCGCCACCACGGCGACCACCGTGGACAGCACGCCGACCTGATTGGCGACGCTTCTCGACAGGCGTATGGCGCCGCACGCCAGCACGCCCGCGAACAGCAGAAGCGCCGAGCCCCAAAGTCCCAGACCGCCGCACAAGGACATCAGCCCGGCCATCAGCGATCCCATCCCGGCGAACCGCGCAAGGGTGAGGAACCGCTCCTTCCCCGATCCGCCCGGATCGGCCAGGCAGGTCCAGAACGCGCCGAACGCCGCCCAGCCCAGGATCGGCTGATCGAGGGCGAAACTGGCGGCGACCATCACGCTGACGGCAATGGCCGCGCGCAAACCTTCGATCAGGCCCAGCTGCTCGGGGCGCAGGGTGATCGACCAGGTCTCGAGACGGCGGGCGGCGCCGTAGAACGCGGCGCGCATTTTTCCGGACAAAGAAGGCATTGCTTATTTAAGCAGCTTCTCGATTTCCCTGGCCAGAGCCTCGACTTCGGCGGCGGCGGTGCCTTTCGGCTGGGTCTCGGCGACGCCCTTGCCTTCCATCATCGACGTGCCGAAGGCGCTGCGGTTGCCGAAGGTCGAGGCGGCCAGCGGCAGGCCGGCCGCTTCGATCTTCTCGCGGATGGCGTCGCCCAGCTTGCCGCGCGGCGGCAGGCGGTTGAGGATCAGCAGGCTTCTGGTCTTTTCCTTGGAGGCCATGTCGAGGGTCGGCTTGGTCGCCCACCAATCCATCGGGCTGGGCTGCACCGGCACCAGGATCAAATCGGCGGCGCGCACCGCGACCCGGGCGTCGGTTTCGGCGTGGGGCGGCGTGTCGACGATGATGAAATCGTTCTCGGCCTTCAGCCGGTCGATCTCCGACGACAATTTCCAGCCCGACAAATCGGCGGCGAAGGGCGAGCCCGAGATCCCGGATTCGCTGCGCAGCGCGTGCCAAGCCTTCATCGAACCCTGCGGATCGACGTCGAGCAAAGTCACCTTGCGGCGCTGCGACGCCCACCAGACGCCAAGCTGAACGGCGATGGTCGTCTTGCCGGCTCCGCCCTTCTGCTGCGCCACCGCCAGGATCTTCGCCGCCATGTCGACCTCGCCTTTGTTGCATTGCACAAGGAACCCTGAACCCATGCCGCGGCTTTTTCAAGAGGAGGCGCATCCGGCGGTTATTTTGCAGCGCAGCACTTTTATTGCGGCGCACACCGACCGATTACTGTTGGAGCCCAGGTTTTCGTGGGTTAGCCTCAAAGAAAAAACGATGACAGATGGAGGCGTCACCCATGCGTGAAAAGCAAGAATCGATCATCATTTTCAAGGCGGCCTGCGTCGCCGGCCTGGCGGTTTCCGCCCTGATCACGGCTGGCGGGGTCTTCCTTGACCTCGTAACCCCTCTTTATGACGCCGGAGCCGAAAGCCTCCTGCCCGGCGCCGCGTCGCTGGCTCTCAAGGGATTGCCGGCCTGGATCGCGCTGTTCGCGTTCTACGGCCATGTGTCGCACTTCCTGCTGAAGCAGAGCGGCCAGACGCGGGAAATCCACTACATCCTGGCGGCGATGGTCTCGCTCTATTCGCTGTTCGTGGCGACCTCGTTCCTGGTCGGCCCCGGCGACGGCCCGATGCTGGCTTTGGCCGGCGGATTGCCGGTCAGCCTGGTGCTGGCTTTCCCGCTCGGCATGAGCTTCCGCCGCCTGGTGGTGCAGCAGCCGTCCCACGCCTACGCCCGCTATGAAAGCGTCGGCCGGTCCTACTTCGCCGGCTTCAACCACTGACCCAGCTGATCGGAGAGGGAGCCCGCGAGGCTCCCGAACCGCTCTAACCCCAGTCCGGTCATATCGATATCGGTCGGACGTCCGCACACGATATCGGCGACCGCCTTGCCGGCCCCGCACGACATGGTCCAGCCCAGCGTGCCGTGGCCGGTATTGAGGAAGAAATTGGGGATATGCGTCGCGCCCAGCACCGGCACCGAATCCGGCGTGACCGGACGCAGCCCGGCCCACAGCTCGGCCTTGGCGAAATCCGCCCCACCCGGGAACAATTCGCGCGCCCGCTCGACCACATTGCGGCTGCGTACCGGCGCCATCGTCAGGTCCCAGCCCGCCAGCTCCGCCGTGCCCGCCGCCCGCAGCCGGTTGCCCAGGCGGCTATAGACCATCTTATATTCTTCGTCGATCAGGCTGACGGTCGGGGCCTGGGCCTCGTCGGCGATCGGGATCGTCGCCGAATAGCCCTTGGCCGGATAGACCGGCAGATTGACGCCGACCTGCCGTGCCAGCAGCGGGCTCCAGCTGCCCGCCGCCAGCACATAGGCGTCGGCGCGCAGGCGGCCCTGGCTGGTGGCGACACCGGAAACGCGGCCCTTGTCCCATTCCAGATTGAGAATCCGGCAATCATGGCGAAACACCACGCCTCTCGCCGCCGCCTCGGCGGCCAGGGCTTGCGTGAATTTGAAAGCGTCACCGGATTCGTCGTCGGGCGTGTAGATGCCGCCCAGCAAGGAAGAGCCCATCGAGGCCAGGGCCGGCTCGATCTCCAGCACCTCGGCGGCGGTCAGACGGCGGCGCGCCAGACCCAGGCGCGTGGTCGCCTCGATGCCGGCGCTGGCGAGGTCGAATTCGCGGGAATCGCGGAAGAAATGCAGGATGCCCTTGCCGAGCTGGTCGTAATCCAGCTCGACCTCGCGCCGCAACGCCTGCAGGCAGCTGCGCGAATAAAGGGCGACGCGGACGATGCGGTCGGTATTGGCGCGGGCGGCCGGATGGTTGCAGTTCAGCAGGAAACGGGCCACCCAGCGCCATAGATAAGGATCGGCGCGGCGCCAGCGCAGCAGCAGCGGCGCGTCCTCGCGGCCCAGCCAGCCGACCACCTTGCGCAGGGTCGCCGGATTGGCCCAGGGCTCGTTGTGCGACGCCGAGATCTGGCCGCCATTGGCGAAGCTGGTTTCGAGACCGGCTTCGGCCTGGCGGTCGACCACTTCGACCTCGACACCGGACTTGGCGAGATACCAGGCCGTCGTCACGCCGACCACGCCGGCACCCAGAACCAGAACTTTCAAGACCGATCTCCCATAATCAGGAAACTGTATAGCGCGCCGTTGAGCGAAAGGCCAAGGGCGGTTAGTTTGTGCGACGCGGCAACTGCGAGGTGCGAAGATGAGCGGCGATGGCTTTGAAATCTTGGAGAAAACCTCCCCTCACCAAGGCTATTTCCGTGTCGACCGCTATGTACTGCGATTCCGCCGCTTCGACGGCGAATGGTCGCCCGCCATATCCCGCGAAATCTTCGAACGCGGTCACGCGGTCGGGCTGCTGCTTTACGATCCGGTCACCGATCAGGTCGGCCTGATCGAGCAGTTCCGCCCCGGTGCCCTGGCGGCCGGCTGGCACCCCTGGCTGATCGAGCTGCCCGCCGGCATCATCGACGAGGGCGAAAGCCCGGAAAATGTCGCGATCCGCGAGGCGAAGGAAGAGACCGGCCTCGACATCGGCGACCCCATATTGATCCGCCGCTATCTGGCCACACCGGGCGGCAGTTCGGAAAGCATGCAGATCTTCGCCGCCCGCATCGACGCCTCGAAACTCAAGGGCGTGCATGGCCTCGAGGACGAGGCCGAAGATATCCGCGTCTTCCCGCTGGCCGCCGAAGAGGCCTTTAAATGGGTCGAGTCCGGGCGCATCTGCAACGCCATGACCATCATCGGCTTGGAATGGCTGGCGCGAAACCGCGATGGCTTGCGGGCCCGGTGGTCGGGAATTAGTGTCTGAAAATCATCGTTAAGAGCGAAATCATGGTCGATATTCGCAGCGGCTTCGTCGAGTCCATCGGCAACACCCCGCTGATCCTTTTGAAAAAAGCCTCGGAACTGACCGGCTGCCGTATTCTCGGCAAGGCGGAGTTCCTCAATCCCGGCGGCTCGGTCAAGGACCGCGCGGCGCTCGGCATCATCCAGGATGCCGAGGAAAAGGGCCTTTTGCGCCCCGGCGGCGTCATCGTCGAGGGCACCGCGGGGAATACCGGCATCGGCCTGGCGCTGGTCGGCAATGCGCGCGGCTATCGCACCGTGATCGTGATGCCCGAGACGCAGAGCCAGGAAAAGCGGGACATGCTGCGCCTGTGCGGCGCCGAACTGCATCTGGCGCCCGGCGTTCCCTATGCGGATCAGCGCAATTACGTGCACCAGTCGCGTCGCCTGGCCGAAGAGCTGGCGGCGAAGGAGCCGAACGGCGCGATCTGGGCCAACCAGTTCGACAATGTCGCCAACCGCCTGGCCCATTACCGCACCACCGGCCCGGAAATCTGGAACCAGACCGAGGGCGAGATCCACGGCTTCGTCAGCGCCATCGGTTCGGGCGGCACCCTGGCCGGCGTCGGCATGGCGCTGAAGGAGCGCAATCCGAACATCCGCATCGCCCTGGCCGATCCGATGGGTTCGGCGATGTATGGCTGGGTGGTGAACCGCGAGCTGAAATCCGAGGGCACCTCGATCACCGAGGGCATCGGCCAGGGTCGCGTCAC
Source organism: Alphaproteobacteria bacterium (assembly GCA_021325215.1). Classification (GTDB taxonomy): domain Bacteria; phylum Pseudomonadota; class Alphaproteobacteria; order Rhodospirillales; family Magnetospirillaceae; genus JAJPHO01. Next base: position 27,796 of record JAJPHO010000089.1, on the reverse strand, counting down.
CGCCAATGTCGAGGGCGCGCCGATCGACGAGGCTTACCGCGTCACCGACGAGGAAGCCCTGCATGTGGTGTTCGACCTGCTGTCCGAAGAAGGTCTGTGCGTCGGCGGGTCGAGCGGCATCAATGTCGCCGGCGCCATCAAGCTGGCCAGGACCCTGGGGCCCGGCCACACCATCGTCACGCTCCTGTGCGATGGCGGCGCGCGTTATCAGAGCAAACTCTTCAATCCGGTGTTCCTGCGCGAGCGGAACCTGCCGGTGCCTGGATGGATGTCATGACGAAGCTATCGCCTGCGGATTCCCTGGTCAGCACCCAATGGCTGGCCGATCATCTCGACGCGCCGGACGTACGCGTGGTCGAAGCGACCTGGTTCATGCCCGCGACAGGTAAGAAGGGCCGCGAGGAATACGACGCCGGCCATATTCCGGGCGCGGTGTTCTTCGATCTCGACGACATCGCCGACGACGAAAATCCCCTGCCCCACATGCTGCCGAGCCCGGTCAAATTCGCCAGCAAAGTCCGCAAGCTGGGCCTGGGCAACGGCAACCGCATCGTCATCTATGACCGCACCGGCGGCAGCAGCGCCGCCGCCCGCGTCTGGTGGATGTTCCGCGTCTTCGGCCATGGCGAAGTGTCGCTGCTGGATGGCGGCATGACCAAATGGCTGGCCGAACACCGTCCGATCGAGGACCAGCCGCCGGTAACCCGCGAGCGCCATTTCCTGCCGCGGATCGACCAGACCCTGGTGCGCGACAAGGAGCATATGCTGGCCAATATCGACAGCAAGCGCGAACAGGTGATCGACGCCCGCAGCGCCGGCCGCTTCAAGGGCGAGGAACCCGAGCCCTGGCCGCACCGCAAGGTCGGGCACATTCCGGGCAGCCTCAATCTGCCCTGGCCGGAACTGGTCGATCCCGAGGCCAAGACCTTCCTGCCGATCGAGACCATCCGCGCCAAATTCGAGAAAGCCGGCATCACCGGGGACAAGCCGGTCGTGGCCAGCTGCGGCTCGGGCGTCACCGCCGCCATGCTGACCTTCGGGCTTTACCTGACCGGGCGCGACGACGTCGCCATCTATGACGGCTCCTGGGCGGAATGGGGCCTGGCCGAGGACACGCCGGCGGAGAAATAATTATTTCACCACGAAGGGCACGAAGGACACAAAGAGGTACACAAAGGAAAGAAGATGGCTATCTTCGTGTTCCCTTCGTGATCTTTGCGACCTTTGTGGTGAAATAATATTTCATGAGCGCCGATAAGCCCCTCAAGCCCGACACCATCCTCACCCACGCCGGCAGCCATCCCGACCTGAACCACGGCGCGGTCAATCCGCCGGTCTATCGTGTCTCGACAGTGGTGTTTCCCTCGGTCGCGGCGATGAAGGAAGGCGAGAAGCATCCCTTCGACCATATGCGCTATGGCCGCCAGGGCACGCCGACCACCTTCGCCTTCGAGGAAGCGGTCACGGCCCTTGATGGCGGCGCCGGCGCCATCGCGACCTGTTCGGGACAGGCGGCGATCACCACCACGCTGAGCGGTCTGTTGCGCGCCGGCGACCATGCGCTGATCGCCGATTCGGCCTATAACCCGACGCGCCGCTTCTGTTCCGACTATCTGGCCCAGTGCGGCATCGAGATCGACTATTACGATCCGCTGATCGGTGCCGGGATCGCCGCGCTGATCAAGCCCAATACCAAAATCGTCTATACCGAATCCCCCGGCTCTTTGACCTTCGAGATCCAGGACATTCCGGCTATCGCCGCCGCCGCGCACGAGAAGGGCGCGCTGGTGGTGATCGACAATACCTGGGCGACCGGCCTGTTCTTCGACGCCTTCAAACATGGGGCGGATATTTCGGTGCAGGCCGCCACCAAATTCCTGTCCGGCCATTCCGACGCCATGCTGGGCGTGATCTCCTGCAAGGACAGGCAGGTATGGAACCGCCTCAAGGGCTTCACCACCTTCTCCGGCATGGCGGCCGGCAGCGAGGAGCTCTATCTCGGCCTGCGCGGCATGCGCACCCTTGCCGTCCGCCTGCGCCAGCATCAGCAATCGGGCTTAACGGTCGCACGCTGGCTGCAGGAGCGGCCGGAAGTGGCGCGGGTCATCCATCCCGCTCTGCCGGGCTGTCCCGGCCATGAGATCTGGAAGCGCGATTTCACCGGCGCCTGCGGCCTGTTCGCGGTCGAGCTGAAGCCCTGCCCGCAGGAAGCCGTGCATGCCATGGTCGACAGCCTGGCCCATTTCGGCCTCGGCTTTTCCTGGGGCGGCTATGAGAGCCTGATCCTGGCCACCAGCGGAGCGATCAACCGCACCGCCACCAACTGGCAGCCGGCCGGACCGACCCTGCGCCTGCATATCGGTCTAGAAGATCCGGAAGACCTGATCGCCGACCTGGCGCGAGGGTTCGCTCACCTTGGGGCGGCGCTGGGCCGATAACGCCTCGGCGACGAAATCGACGAAGACCCGCGTCCTTGGCAGCAGGTAGGGACGGCCGACGAAGCTGACGCACAGCTCCAGCCGGTCGTCGAGGAACCCGGCCAGGCATTCCACCAGGCGCCCGGCCTCGAGATCCTCCTCGATGTCCCACAGGGCCTTCTGGCCGATGCCGCGGCCGTTGAGCAGCCATTCATGCATCACTTCGCCGCTGTTGGTGGCCAGCGATCCGGCGACGCGCAATTCGCGCGGCCCTTTCTCGTCGATGAAATGCCAGGTCTCGATCACCTCGCGGCCGCGCAATTTGCGGATGCAATTATGCTTCAGCAGATCGTCCGGCGTCCGCGGCACGCCGAATTGTTCGAGATAGGCCGGAGAGGCGCAGATCACCCGGCGGCTGATCAGCAGGCGGCGCATCACCAGATCGGGGTCCGACGGGGGACCGACGGTCAACGCAACATCCAAGTCTTCAACAGCAAGATCATTGCGAAAATCGGAAAGAAGCAGCTGAATATCGATATCGGGATAGCGCTCGACGAAGCGCCCGACCAGCGGCGCGATCAGGCGGCGGCCGATCTGCAGCGGCGCGCAGACCCGCAGCGTGCCGCGCGGTTCCTTGCCCTTGGTGGCGGCTTCGGCCTCGGCCTCCTCGATGTCGGCCAGGATCTTCAGGGCGCGCTGGTGCAGCAGGCTGCCTTCCTCGGTCAAAACGAAGCGGCGCGACCCGCGCGATACCAGCATCACCCCAAGGCGCTGCTCCATCGCCGCCAGGCGTCGGCTCATCACTGGCGGCGAGCTTTGCAGGCGCCGCGCGGCTTCGGACAGGCTGCCCGCCGCCACCATCTGCACGAGGAGTCTGAGATCGCTGATTTCGTCGGCCATGACGCCCTTCCATCTTTCCGGAAACTGGAAAGATGGTATGCAAAATTACATCTGTAAATAAATTCCCAAAATCCCCATTTCTCATCGGTCATTTTTTGAACACTTGCTGAGACTGGCCGTATGTGGATCGTCAAAGTCGCGCTTGAGCGCCCTTACACTTTCATCGTGATGGCGTTCGCGCTGATGTTGATGGGCGTCCTCACCATCATCCGGACGCCGATCGACATCTTTCCCCAAATCAATATTCCGGTGGTCAGCGTGGTGTGGCAGTACACCAACCTGCCCGCCGACGAGATGGGCAACCGCATCACCGGCCAGTTCGAGCGCGCCCTCACCACCACCGTCAACGACATCGAGCATATCGAATCGAATTCGTTCACCGGCACCGGCGTGGTCAAGATCTTCTTCCAGCCGTCGGTGAACGTCGATCTGGCGGTGGCGCAGGTCACGGCGATCTCGCAGACCTTCCTGAAGTTCCTGCCGACCGGCACCACGCCGCCGCTCGTGCTCAGCTACAACGCCTCGACGGTACCGGTTATCCAGCTGGCGCTGTCCTCCCAAAAGCTGTCGGAACAGGAAGAGTTCGATCTGGCCAACACGCTGATCCGAACCCAGATGGCCACCGTGCAGGGCGCCGGCATTCCGTTCCCCTATGGCGGCAAGCAGCGCCAGATCCAGGTCGACCTCGACCAGGCGGCGATGCAGGCCAAGAGCGTCTCGCCCAACGACATCAACAACGCCATCGCCGCGCAGAACCTGATCCTGCCGGCCGGCACCGAGAAGATCGGCGACATCGAATATAACGTCAAACTGAACGCCAGCACGCCGGTCGTCGATGAGCTGAACGACCTGCCGATCAAGAAGCTGAACGGCAGCACCCTGTTCGTGCGCGACGTCGCCCATGTCCGCGACGGTTTCGGCCCGCAATCCAACATGGTGCGCCTGGACGGCAACCGCGCCGTGCTGATGGTGATCCAGAAGACCGGCAACGCCTCGACGCTCGACATCATTCAGAAGGTGAAGGACCGCCTGCCAGGCCTGAAGGACGTGCTGCCCGAAGGCCTCAACATGACGGCGCTGGCCGACCAGTCGGTGTTCGTCGAGGCCGCCGTGCAGGGCGTGATCAAGGAAGGCATCATCGCCGCCGCGCTGACCGGCCTGATGATCCTGCTGTTCCTGGGCTCGTGGCGCTCGACCCTGATCATCACCATCTCGATCCCGCTGTCGGTGCTGGCGTCGATCATCGCGCTCTCCGCCATCGGCCAGACCATCAACATCATGACCCTGGGCGGCCTGGCGCTTGCCGTCGGCATTCTGGTCGACGACGCGACGGTGGCTATCGAGAATATCAATACCCATCTCGAAGGCGGCAAGGACGTCGAAACGGCCATCCTCGACGGCGCCCAGCAGATCGCCGTGCCGGCGCTGGTTTCGACCCTCTGCATCTGCATCGTGTTCGTGCCGATGTTCTTCCTGAGCGGCGTGGCGAAATATCTGTTCGTCTCGCTGGCCGAAGCCGTGGTGTTCGCCATGCTGGCGTCCTATGTGCTGTCGCGCACCCTGATCCCGACCCTGGCCAAATACTGGCTGAAGGCGCACGACCCGCACGCCCACCACAGGCCGACGAACAATCCGCTGGTGAAGTTCCAGCGCGGCTTCGAGGTGCGGTTCTCGAAGCTCCGCAAGCGCTATCGCCACTTCCTGGCTGGCGCCCTGCTGAAGCAGAAGACCTTCGCGTTCGGGTTCCTCGCCCTGACCCTGGCCTCGCTGCTGCTGTTCCCGTTCCTCGGACGCGATTTCTTCCCGTCGGTCGATGGCGGCCAGATCAAGATGCATATCCGCGGTCCGGTCGGCACCCGCCTGGAGGAAACCGCCCGCCAGGCCGACGAAATCGAAGCCTATATCCGCTCGATCATCCCGGCGGAGGAGACCGACAGCATCGCCGACAATATCGGCCTGCCGATCTCGGGCATCAATCTGGCCTATGGCAATTCCGGTCCGATCGGCCCGTCGGACGCCGACGTGCTGATCGCCCTCAAGGAAGGCCATCATCCGACCGCCGGCTATGTGAAGGAACTGCGCGAAAAACTGCCGGCGCAATTCCCCACCATCAGCTTCGCCTTCCTGCCGGCCGACATCGTCAGCCAGATCCTGAATTTCGGCCTGCCCTCGCCGATCGACATCCAGGTGACCGGCGTCAACGAAGCCAATGACCGCATCGTCGTGTCCAAGCTGTTCGAAAAGCTGCGCGCGGTGCCCGGCCTGGTCGATCTGCGCATCCAGCAATCGAACAATTACCCCGAGCTGCGCCTGAACGTCGATCGCGCCCAGGCCCAGGATATCGGCCTGACCCAGCGCGACGTCGCCAACAATCTGCTGATCTCGCTGTCGGGCAGCTTCCAGGCGACTCCGTCCTTCTGGCTGTCGCCCAAGAACGGCGTGCAATACAACGTGGTGACCCAGACGCCGCAATATCAGCTCGACTCGATCGACAGCCTGCTCAACATTCCGATCACCGCGGCCGACCCGACCGTGCGCCCGCATCTGCTGGCCTCGCTGGCCCAGGTCACCCGCGGCACCGGTGTCGCGGTCGCCAGCCACTACAACGTGCAGCCGCTGATCGACCTTTACGGCACCTCTCAGGACCGCGACCTGGGTGCCATCGCCGCCGACATCGACCGCATCGTGGCCGATGTGAAGAAGGACATGCCCAAGGGCGTGACCATCACCGTGCGCGGCCAGATCCAGACCATGACCACGTCGTTCACCGGCCTGTTCGGCGGCCTCGTGTTCGCCATCGTGCTGGTCTATCTGCTGATGGTGATCAACTTCCAGTCCTGGGTCGATCCGTTCATCATCATCACCGCCCTGCCCGGCGCGCTGGCCGGCATCTGCTGGATGCTGTTCATCACCGGCACCCATCTGTCGGTGCCCGCCTTGACCGGCGCCATCATGTGCATGGGCGTCGCCACCGCGAACGCGATCCTTGTGGTAAGCTACGCCCGCGAACGGCTGGATCACGGCCGCAAGCCGATGATCGCCGCGCTCGAAGCCGGCATCGCCCGCTTCCGCCCGGTGATGATGACCGCTTTGGCCATGGTGATCGGCATGGTGCCGATGGCGCTCGGCTTCGGCGAAGGCGGCGAGCAGAACGCTCCGCTCGGCCGCGCCGTGATCGGCGGCCTGCTGCTGGCCACGCTCGCCACCCTGTTCTTCGTTCCTACCGTTTTCACCCTCGTGCATGGCCGATTGGCCCGAAAGGATCACTGATGTCCGCCGCCCCGAACCGCAAACAGCGCCGCCAGCCTCCGCGCGTGCAGGTGGCGCTGGGTCTCACCGTCCTGGCCGCCGTCGCCGGCTGGGGAATCTTCACCCGCTGGGGCAACGAAACCGCCCTGGCCGCCAAGGCGCAGGACTCCCAGACCCCGACCGTGCAGCTGACGATCGCCGCGGCCGGCCCGGTCTCCGAGGAAATCGTGCTGCCCGGCACCGTGCAGCCCTTCATCGAGGCGCCGATCTATGCGCGCACCAACGGCTATGTGAAGGAGTGGTACACCGACATCGGCACTCCGGTCCGCAAAGGCCAGATCCTCGCTTTGCTCGACACGCCGGAAGTCGACCAGCAGCTGCACCAGGCCGAAGCCGATTACGCCACTGCCCAAGCCAACGACACGCTGGCGCAAAGCACTGCCAAGCGTTGGGCCGTTCTGCTGGCCACCGACTCGGTCTCCAAGCAGGAGAATGACGAGAAGCAGGCCGACGCCGCCGCCAAGCATGCGCTGCTGGCGTCGTCCAAGGCCAATCTCGATCGCCTGCGCGAACTGGAGGGTTTCAAGCGGGTGATCGCGCCGTTCGACGGCGTGGTGACCGCCCGCCAGACCGATATCGGCGCCCTGATCAATTCGGGCGCCGCGCAGGGCGCCTCGCTGTTCCGCGTCACCGACAATAACAGGCTGCGCATCTATGTGCAGGTGCCGGAAGCCTATACGCCGATGATCCGCAAGGGCACCAAGACGCAGCTCGGCATCGCCGAACTGCCGGGCAAGAATTTCGAGGCCGAGGTGACCCGCACCGCCGAGGCGATGGATAGCAACACCCGCACCCTGCAGGTCGAGATCCAGTACAACAACGAAAAGCACGACATCCTGCCGGGCGGCTATGCCCAGGTGCATTTCCGCCTGCCGATCGCCGAAGGCAAGCCGCGCCTGCCGGTCAGCGCGCTGATCTTCCGCGCGGAGGGACTGCAGGTCGCCCGCGTCGACGAACAGAACCGCGCCCATCTGGTGAAGGTTTCGATGGGCCGCGATTTCGGCAAGGAAGTGGAAATCGCTTCCGGAATCGCCGCCGGCGACCGCATTATCGCCAGCCCGCCGGACTCCCTCAATGATGGAGACCCGGTCCGCATCGCCGAGAAGAAAGACGCCAAGCCGGCCGCCGACAGCAAGGATAAGAAGTGATGAAACTGCGCCGTCTCGCTCCCGCCCTGTCGCTGACCGCCCTGGTCGCGGGATGCAATTTCGCCCCCGATTACACCACGCCGCCCTCCGCCCAGGCGCCCGCTTTCAAGGAGGCGGACGGCTGGCAGGCGGTGCAGCCCGCCGACGCGGCGCCGCGCGGCGATTGGTGGACGCGCTTCGGCGATTCGCGGCTGAACGATCTGGAAGACCGCCTCGACAAATCCAGCCCGACGCTGGCGCAGGCGCTGGCCGCCCATGACCAGGCCCTGGCCGCCGCCGGCATCACCGAGGCCGCGCAGGTGCCGAATGTCAGCTACAATGCCGGCGCCGAGCGTTTCCAGCATTCCAAGAACAACGCGCTGAAAACCAGCCCGAACCTCTATAACGATTTCTACGGCCAGCTCGGCCTGTCGTGGGAGATCGATCTGTGGGGCCGGGTGCGCAATCTGGTCGCCGGCGCGCGCGACCGCGCCCAGGCCAGCGAAGCCGATCTGGCCTCGGTCAAGCTGTCGCTCGAATCCGACCTCGCTGCCGATTATCTGTCGCTGCAGGGTTTCGACGCGCTGCAGGAACTGCTCGACCGCACCGTCAAGGACGACGAGGAAGCCCTCGCCTACACCACGCGGCGCCATGACGGCGGCGTCGCCGCGCAGGTAGACGTGGATCAGGCCGAGGCGCAGCTGGCCAGCTCCAGGACTCAGGACACCGACAACAAACTTCTGCGCGCCCAGCTGGAGCACGCCATCGCCATCCTGGTCGGCGAGGCCCCGGCCAATTTCAGCCTGCCGCCCAAGATCCTCGCCGGCACGCCGCCGACGGTCGCCGCGGCGCTGCCCTCGACCCTGCTGGAGCGCCGGCCCGACATCGCCGCCGCCGAGCGCCGCGTCGCAGCCGCCAATGCCGATGTCGGCGTGGCCCGCGCCGGCTATTTCCCGGTGTTCGACCTGGCCTCGTTCATCGGCCTCGATTCGTCGCGCACCAACAATCTGCTGCGCGCGCCGTCGAAGACCTGGGCCTTCGGCGCCACCGCCGCCGGCCCGCTGTTCGATGACGGCCGTACCGACAGCCAGGTCGATCAGGCCCGCGCCGTGTTCCAGCAATCGGTCGCCGCCTATCAGCAGGCGGTGCTGGGCGCCTATCGCGACGTCGAGGACAATCTGGTCGCGCTGCACCGCCTCGAGGAAGAGGCGGGCAGCTCGGACCAGGCCGTCAACGCCGCCAAGCGCGCCTACGACCAGGCCGAGACCCGCTACAAGGGCGGCATCGCCACCTATCTGGAAGTGATCACCGCGCAGAACGTCTATCTGCAGACCCAGAGCACCGCCATCGACATCCGCACCCGCCGGATGACCGCTTCGGTGCGCCTGATCCAGGCCCTGGGCGGCGGCTGGGACGGATTGGCGCAGACGGCGTCGAATTAAAATCCCGCGAGGGCCAGTCCCCACAGGACGAGCATAGCGCCGGCCGCCTGGCTGAAACGCCAACGCGCCGGCGCTATTTTTTCGCCCAGCACGATCAGCGTGAGAATCGCCATCCACAGCAGATTCATCGCGCCGGTCACGAACATCACCGCCATCAGGGCCCAGCAGCAGCCGACGCAATAGCCGCCGTGCCGCCACCCCAGTCTCAGCGCCCCGGCCCTGCCGTCGCGCCATTCGGCGAGAAAGAACGCCAGCGGCGTGCGGCATTTGGTCAGGCAGGCATCCTTGAACGATGTGAATTGGAACGCGCCCGCCGTCAGAAGAATGGCGGCGCTCAGCACGATGCTGGCGCTTCGCAGCATCGGCGTCAGCAGCATCGCGCGGGAAAGCGCCACCTGGCCGACGGCCGCGGCGGCGGAATAGCCGATCCAGGCCATCGAATAGCCCGCGCCGTAATAGAGCGCATGAGCCTGCGAATTCCGCCGGCGCGACAGACCGACGAACATCGCCGCCGCCGGCAGCTCGCTCGGCAGCATCATCGCCACCATCATGACGCTCCACATGATGAAGCCGCTGAGAAGCTGTTCGGACGCTCCCGGCGCCGCCGCCGGTTGGATCATATGGGTCATGCCGACATTCATGCGGACGAGGTAGAGCCAACAGAGCGCGGTCACCGCGGCGAAGCCGCCCAGCGTGAAGAGCCGGCTATGCGCCATAGGCGAATTCGGACATGTAGCCGTTCCGGCCCGAGAGCTTCCAATCCAGGCCGAAGTCGAGGAAGGTGAAATGCGTCGACCGCGCCACGGTCGCGGGCTTGCCCGGCGCGATACAGAGCGGATGACCGCTGATCGTTATCACCTCTCCCCCCTGTCCCTCGATTGCTTCGATTTCGGCGTCGGCGATGCCGGGAATGGTCAGGCTGGCATGCTTGCCGTCGCCCTGATAGCGCATCGGCACTTTCCGGCTGCCGAGCATCTGATCGACGAAGGACACCAGCACGGCTGGATGACCGCCCGCCTGACCCGAGAAGATGATCCGCAGCGCCTCGCCCTGGGCATCGCTGGCGGCCTCGTCGAAATAGGCGGCGGCCTTCCATTTGGTGCTGACCATATTGCCGGGCGCATGCACCGCCATGGCGACATTGAGGCCGTCGAGGACCACCTCGCCATAACGGCCGCGATCGATATGCCAGGCGACCACCGCGGTGCAGTCGCCCTCGGTCGGCGGGCTGAGGAACACGCACGGACAGGCGGCGGCGCAATTGCAGGTCTCGAAATAGGTCCCCGACAAACTCCATTGGGTCATGGCGCGGTCTCCCTGGCTCGCCGCCACCCTACGGCCCGCCTGTCACTTCGTATTGGAAAAATGCGACACGGCGCCGGCGAGATCGAGCAGGCCGGAAAAGCGGATGGTCGGCGAGATCCGGACGCGGGGGAGCAATGTCTCGGGGGTCATACCGTACAATTCGATAAAATCATGGATCATATGGCTTTGATCGTAATAGCCGACGGCATAGGCCACGTCGGCCCATCCCGCCAGACGTTGCCGCGATATGACCGCTTGACGCAGCCGCAGGATGCGCGACACCGTCTTGGGCGTCGCGCCGACATGATCGACGAAACGGCGTTCGAGGGTCCTTTTACTCAAATCGAGGCTTCCGGCCAGCTCGCCGATGCGGCGGTTCCCCCCGGATGCCACCAGCTGGCCATAAGCCCAGCGGACGAGAATATCCTCTCGCGCCGGACTGAACACCGACAGCAAATAGCGCTCGATATAGGCGACGCGATCTTCCGCCGCCGCCATCCGGCTCAGATCGTCCTCGATCCGCTCGATGGCGTATCTGGGGAAAAGGTCCCGGCAATCGACACGCTTTTCGGCGCATTCCTTGACCATGCCCGGGCGAAAGACACTCAGTCCCCACGGCGTCAGACGCGCCGACACGCCGGAGATGGTGCCCCTGCCCCCCAGATCGTTGCGGAAGCTCTGAAATCCCGCCACTCCGCTGCGGATCTCGTAGGTGGCGGCTTTATGGGCGGTCACCAGCGGATCTTTGTAGAGAAAGCAAAGATAGGTCGCGGTATCGGGCAGGATGGAGAGAGCGACGTTCTCGTCGCCGGTGAGATCCTCGTAGTCCCAATAGGCGTCGATATAGGGCGCCAGCAGCGGACAGGGCCGGAAAACTCTGAGAGTCATGTCATCATCCAATCCGGATGTGCGCGATCTCAGTGTGATCCCGACGAAGTCGGAGCTCCAATGCTACTTTCGGCCAAAAGAACCCGCTGGGCGGACCGCCATCGCACGAAGATCAAGGCCGTAGAAGCGCGAGGTTCTACGGCCTTTCTTTCAGCTTATTTGTAATACCCGACCCCGCAGCCGGTCGTACCGACCCGCCCGACATAGGTTTCCTTCGGCACCGAAGGCTCGGTCGTGCCGGGCTTCGGCCAATTGTAAGCCACGGTCGTGATCTCGCCTTCCTTCACGGAATTGGCGGCATCGAAGACTTTCTGCCCCAGGGGAGAACCATCTTTTTCCTTGAGGAGCCGATTATCGGTTCCAATCAAGGCCTGGTTGACGTTCACCAGGAATAGGCCCGTGTTGGTATTGAAACAGAAAACATAAAGGTCGCGGTCGCGATAAGGACCGTCGGCCTTGGCGAAATCGACCAGCGCCGTCTTTTCGTTCATTTTCAATGCGCCAAGAGCTTTCTCCTCCATCGCTTTCGCTTCGGAGGCGCTGCCGGTGGCGGCTTTTTCCGCCAGGGCGCTACCCGCAACAAGGATACTCACCGCAGCGGCAAGACTGCGAATCCAGAGCACATGTCTCATGTCGCTCCCCCTCATCTTGGAAATCCAGGCCGGACAGTCCCCACTGCCGACCGGCGCGCACTGTAGCGGAAAATCACTCAACTCGTAAGTGCCGAGGCGACGGCGACACAATCCTTTAAGCTGAGCCCCGAAACCCCCATTTTATGCGTTACGGCGTTTTGCAACTCTGCCAAACTCACACAGTACAGAGGCCAACATAGATTGCATTTTAGGTTAATTTTGAGACGAACCGATAGATTTGCACTGAACACATCACCCGCCCGTCGCGGCAGAAACAACTTTTCCTCCAAAGGTTCTTTGTAATGACAAATATTTACAATATTTCCGGTCAAACCGGTACGGATAGCGTCGAAATCAATAATGAAAATCAAATTGTATTTGAAACAACGACCCAGCAATCAACTACGGCCCCCACATCGAGCTCTCTCTATTTCTGGCAAAATGGAACAACGACAAGCATCGGATCGGCGGCAGGCATCGCTTCGTACGCCTTGAACGACTCAGGCGTCGTGGCCGCCAACTGGCCCAGCTATGCGTACTATTTGGCGCCGAAAACAGATACGGCCATTACCTGGCAAAATGGCGTCACCACCAATCTCGGCACGTTTCAGGGGTTCTATCCTGAACCTGTCGGCATTGACGACAACGGCGCGATCTATGGAAATTCAACGTCGATTTCGAGCGGCGCGCTCAGCGGCAGGCCACAGGATTTTCTCTTCCAGAATGGCGTGCTGTCGCAGTTGCCGGCCGACGTCACGCCGCCGAACTTTACCGAGGCGGTTCCCTTTACCGTAATGGCCGTCAATCGCAACGGCGATGTTCTGGGATGGATCTCGACCACGCTGAACACCGGCCCCACCGCCAGTGCGACAAACCCTTGGGTCAGCTATAGCTACATTCTGCGAAACGGCACCGCGACGCCGTTAAACATCGCAGTCGCCCAGGGGCAGTTCATCTTTCCGACGGCAATCAACAATTCCGACCAGGTCGTTGGCGAGGAGCAAGGCCAATCGACCACCTATGGGTTTGGCACCGCGTTTTTCTGGCAGAACGGCGTAAAAACCTATCTTCCCGCATTGCAATCCGGGGACACCGTGAACAGTGCCCTCGCCATCAACGATTCCGGGTTGGTGGTGGGCTTTTCCGGCGCGTCGCTTGCGTCCGAAAGGGCTGTCGTCTGGAAAAACGGTGCCGTTACAGATTTGAATAGCTTGTTGCCGGCGAATTCAGGATGGGAGCTGTATCGGGCGACAGGAATCAACGATAGCGGACAAATTGTAGGGGTGGGCAGCTTCAACGGCTCCCAGCAAGCTTTCGAGCTCACCCTGCCCAACCTCACCGTTTCGGCGGCTACGGCCGTCTCTCAGCTCACTGCGGGAACCGTTTTTACGCCCGTGGATGTCAGCGATAGCGCGGCAAATATCCTGACCAATCTGGGCGCTCTCCAGTCATTGGCCTCATCCAATCTGCTGGACTCCATCGCCTTGACCGACGCCGCCCCCCCCACGATCTCCTTGCCGGCAGCAACGCTCGTCTCGGATAAAGCGGCGCTGGCGAAAATCTCGGGTACCTTTACGCTTCAGGTCGCAGATACGGCATCCGCCGTCTCTGCCAATCTCGACACTCTCAGCACATTGGTAAAGTCAGGCGGCTTGAGCTCGATCGTGCTGACCGACACCGGCATCCCCACGATGACGATCAATGCCAGCCAGCTCACCACCGATGCGGGGGCGCTGAAGGCCATCAGCGGCACCTACAGCCTGATCGAGACCGCGCCATCCGCCAGCGCCACCATCGCGGGATCGAGTGGGGCACTGGGCAACACCCTTGTTCTCTCCGGAAATGCCGATCAGTACACGATCACCCCATCGGGCGACGGCCAGCACTTCACCGTGAGCGGAAACGGCATTACCGATCAGCTGAGCGATATACAGGCGCTCCAGTTCGCCGATCACACCCTGATCGTGGCCCAGACCCCGGGGGCGGCGAATCTACCAACCACCGGCAATATCACCGAACTGTATGGCGCTGCCTTCGGCCGACAGCCCGACGTCGCCGGTCTCTCTTATTACCAGCAGCAATTGGCCGCCAATCCGACCCTTTCGCTGACGACCCTCGCACAGGAGTTCCTGGCGTCGCCGGAATACCAGAACAATACGGCCCACGCCTACGCTCAGACTGCCGATGGAGATGCCCGGTTCGTAACCGATCTCTACAACAACTTGCTGCATCGGGCGCCGGAGGCAGGGGCGACGGCCTGGTATGAGGCGAATGTGATTGCCCCGGTAGTACAAGGACTAACGCCCGGTACTCAGGCCTACACCGCAGCGTTGGCCCAGGCTCACGCCACCGTCGTGACGGATTTCAGCCAGTCCGGGGAATTCCTGGGGAATGTGCAGGTGACGGCTCAAAATCAGGCCAGCGCCCAACATTGGCTCGTGCTGATTTAGTGACTTCGGCTTAAGTCAAAGCCCTCTGGCGCATACCGCCAGAGGGCTTTCGCCTTATTCCCTGACGATCTTGCCGTTCGCCATCACCAGCTTGGGATGCTCGGTGACGGTGATGTCCTTGGTCGGATCGCCGGGCAGAGCCACGATATCGGCGCGCTTGCCGGAATCGAGGGTGCCGGAATCGGCACTGACACCCAGCAGATCGGCGGCGTTGACGGTGGCGGCCTGCAGGGCCTGGACCGGGGTGAAGCCGGCCGAGGTCATCAGGCTGAATTCCTTGGCGCCCTGGCCGTGCGGCTCGACGGCGGCATCGGTGCCGAATGCCACCTTGGTGCCGGCCTTGACCGCCCACGAGAACATCTTCTGGCTCTGTGCCGCGGCGGCGCGCGCCTTGGCGGCGATGGCCGGCGGATATTCGTCGGCATGGCCGCCGACCCAATAGGTGGCGAACAAAGTCGGCACCAGATAGACGCCCTTCTCCTTCATCAGCTTCAGCGTATCTTCCTGTAGGAAGGTGCCGTGCTCGATGCTGTCGACGCCGGCCTTGATCGCCATCTTGGCGGCGAGGTCGCCGTGGCAGTGGGCCGCCACCTTGCGCTTCCAGGCATGCGCCTCGGAGACGATGGCGTTCATCTCTTCCTGGGTCAGCTGCGGCACGTCGACCGGGTCGGCCAGCGACAGCACGCCGCCCGAAGGCATGAATTTGATGACGTCGGCGCCATATTTCATCTGATAGCGAACGGCGGCGCGGCATTCCTCGGGGCCGTTGCAGACGCCCTTGATCGGCGTCGCCTGGGCCAGGATGTCGGGACGGATCGGGTCCTGGTCGGCATGGCCGCCCGTCGAGCCGATGGCGTAATTGGCGACCAGCATGCGCGGCCCTTCGACCGCGCCGGACTTGATGGCGTTGCGCAGGCCCAGCGAAATGTAATCGCTGTCGCCGAGATCGCGCACGGTGGTGAAGCCGGCCTCGACCATCGCCTTGGTATAGGCGGTCGCGCGCAGCGCCAGCTCGGGCGGATGCTGCATCAGATTGTCGAAGAAGCCCTTGTACCAGTCGCCATTATCCTGGCCCGACATATGCACATGGGAGTCGATGAAGCCGGGGGTCAGCGTGGCGTCGCCGAGGTCGATCACCTTGGCGCCGTCGGGCAGCTTGGCAGTGGGACCGGAGGCGAGAATCTTGTCGCCCTGCACCACCACCACGCCCGGCGAGACGATCTTGCCGGCGGCGGCGTCGAACATGCGCGCCGCCTTGAGCACGGTCACCGGCGCCGGAGCATCGGCCGCCAAAGCCTGAACCGACACACTACCCATCAGCAGCGCGGCCAGAGCCACACGGCGCACAGACTTGAACCCGATCATGGAACCCCCTCTCTACGGTTATCTATAAGACTTGCCCAACTCCACATAATGCCTGGCCGACACCGGGAAGAAAGCCAGTTCCTCCTCGCTCAGCGGACGCATCATCTTGGCCGGATTGCCGGCCCACAATTCACCTTTCTTGACCACCTTGCCCGGCGGCACCAGCGCGCCGGCGGCGACCATGGCGCCGCTTTCGACGCGGGCGCCGTCCATCACGATGGCGCCCATGCCGACGAAGCAGCCATCCTCCAGCACGCAGGCATGCAGCACCGCCGCATGGCCGATGGTGATGTCGCTGCCGATATAGGTGCCGAACTTGTTGCGGGTGCAGTGGACGATGGTGCCGTCCTGGATGTTGGTGCGGGCGCCGACGCGGATCTCGTTGACGTCGCCGCGCATCACGCAGCCGAACCAGACCGAGCTGTCGGGGCCGATCTCGACATCCCCGGTGATCACCGCGTTCTGGGCGATGAAGGCGCTGTCGTCGATCCGCGGCACGATATTCTTATAAGGCAGGATGATGCCGGACATTCCGCACTTCCTCTTACTTCAAGGCGTTGAGCAGCAGATAGGCGGCGATGTCGGCGTTCTTGGCCTTGATTACCTTGGGGGCCTCGCCCTCCAGCGCCTTCTTGACCATCAGGTGGTTCTCGACATTCTCGATCTTCACCTTGTACAGGCCCTGAAAGCCGCGCAGCCGCGGATAGAGATTGGGGTCGACCCGCTTTTCCTTGGCCGCCAGCTTGTCCTGCAGCGCCTGGGCGTCGGCTTCGGCCACCTCCTCTTTCTTGACGAGGGTCCAATCCTCGCCGTTGCAGGGCTTGCCGGCCAGGAAGGCGGCGGCAGCATCGGCATCGTCGGCGACGGAGAGCAGGAAGATGTTCTTGCCCAGGCCGACATCGGCGCCCCAGGCCGCCACCTGCTTGCTATGAGCGATAAAAACGACAGGCATTCTTGAGGTTCCCGGTTTGATCAGCTGACGGCGACGCGATTGCGCCCGTCCCGCTTGGCGGTATAAAGGGCGCTGTCGGCACGCACCAGCAGATTGTCGAGGGTCTCGGCGGCGCCCGCCAGGATGGCGATTCCGACGCTGGTGGTGATCCTGAGCAGCGATCCGTCCTCGAGCGGAAATTCCAGCGCCTCGACCGCGGCGCGCAGGCGCTCGGCGGTGTGGGCGGCGGCGGTTTCGTCGGATTCGGGCAGCATCACGGCGAATTCCTCGCCGCCCAGGCGGCCGAGCAGGTCGACCGAGCGCAGATTGCCCTCCAGCACGCGGGTGAAGGCCTTCAGCACCTCGTCGCCCACCGCATGGCCATGGGTGTCGTTGACCCGCTTGAAATGGTCGACGTCGATCATCAGCAAGGCCAGCTGATGATTGAAGCGGCGGCAGCGTTCCAATTCGCGGCTGGCCATGGCGGTGAACCAGCGGCGGTTGGCGACGCCGGTCAGCTCGTCGATGCTGGCCAGGCGGCGCAGTTCGGCCTGGGCGGCACGCGCCTGGCGGTGCGCGTCTTCGATCTCGGACAGCGCCGTCGCGATGCGTTCGACCGAACGGTAGAACAGATCGATCTCGCCGATAGCGGACGGCGGAAGCTTGACCGGGGTCGTCTCCTCGCGGTCCAGCGCCGCGGTGGTCAGCAGGATCGGCTTCAACAATAACTGATGCACCAGCACCCCGCCGCAGACCAGGGCCAGCGCCAGGATCACGTAAGACACCCCGACCATCATCTCGACATGGCTGGCCGCGCCGTCGAAATCCTGGGCGCGCCGCGTGCCCATGTCGCCGGCACTGACGAACAGGCTTTCCGAGCGGGCATCGAGGGCGGTGAAGGTGTCGCGCCATTCGAGACGGGCGCGGCGCTCGGCCTCGTCGGCGGCGGCGCGCTGGCCGGCGGCGCGCAGGGCGTCGCCCTCGTCGCGCGCCTTGGCGAGATTGGCGACGATTTCGGCGGCATGATGCGCCAAGGCGGCGGTCTCGGGGTCGCTCTGCAGGGCCGGATGATTGACCAGATAGGAGAACACCACCACCGTGTCCTGGCGCACCCGCGATTCGCCGGATTCCAGAACGGCGGTGCCGTACTGCTTGAGGCGTTCGATATTGACCACCGCGCGCTGTCGCTCGAGCATTCCGGGCAGCAGGGCGGTGCGGGTGTCGCCGGCCAGGCGGCGGATCGTCCCCGCTTCGTGCAGCAGCGCCCAGGCGCCGAGAGCGAAAACCACGGCCAGCAAAACCGACGCGGCCAAAGTCACCCGTCCCAGCCGCCAGCGATACGTCTTTTGCCCCGCCAAATTCCCTCCGGATCTCTTCAGGCGGGCGAGTATACAGCGAAGCGGGCGGGTGGCAAATCGGCCCGGAATGCCGTTCCAGGGCTGCACGCGCCGCAGTTGCATGATGCGGCGCAGGTCTATATTCTGTCGCGCGCGGCGGGAGAATTTGCGGAGGGGCAAACGGCGCTGCACAGGAACAGCGCATTCAGGGGGACCCTATGGCACTGTTGCCACCGGCCGAAAGGCCAGGTGGGGCGTCGGAGTTATCTCCGTTGCCTGGCGCGGTCGCCCTGCTTCTTTTAGGAGAAGCGGGACTGGCGGGTGCTGCCTTGCCGCTGCTGCTGATGCATCTCGGCCCGCTGCCGCTGCATTTCGTCTGGTCCCTGCTGTTCCCGATGATGGCCTCGCTGGCCTTCGGCGCCATGGGCGGCTTGCTGTCGGCCCTGGCCGGACCGGTGCTGATTCCCTTCCTGCTGTGGCCCGGCCAGGGATGGGCGTCGGCCTTGTTCAGCCTGTGCTGCCTGATCTGGTCGGGATGGATCGGCCTGTGCGCCGAGCGCCGCGCCGATAGGCCGCGCTGGTGGAACCACCCCGTCGTCGCGGCCGCGCCGCCGATCCTGCTGACCCTGGCCATCTATCTGCTGGTGTTCCCCATCGCGCTGGAGCTGGGCGACACGCCCAGCGCGCCGCTGCAGGAAGCCGCCACCACCGGCGTCGCGCTCAAGGCGGTCGCCAACTTCACCTTCGCCCTGCTCGGCGCCCGGTCGCTGCTGAAATTGTCGCGCGTGCGCCGCCTGCTCGGCCTGCAGACCCCGGCCAGCTATCGCTATAACGGCTGGGTGCTGGCCGCCACCACCGGCATCGCGCTGTCGCTGGCGGCGATGATCGTCACCCTGGATACCCTGCTGATCGAGTCGCCCCACCTGACCGGCGGTGGTTTGCCGCAGACCATTTTCCTGGTGGTCATGTCGATCACCCTGCTGGCCGGCGGGCTGATCTGCTGCCGCTTCATCGAGCAGCAGACCGCGGCGGCCGATCAGTTGCGCCAGATCGAACAGACCCTGCGCCGCAGCGAACAGCGCTTCGATCTGGCGATGCGCGGTTCGAATGACGGGCTGATCGATTGGAGCCCCAAGGAAAAGCGCATCTTCGTGTCGCCGGCCTGGACCGCGATGCTGGGCTATGCCGAACGCGAGATCAAAGTCGGCCCGCGCACCTGGGTCCGCCTGCTGCACCCGGAAGACCGCCACGCCGCCGTCGCCGCCCTCGGCAAGGCCTTGCGCGGCAAGGTCGAGCGTTTCGAAACCGAATACCGGCTGGCGCACAGGAATGGCGGCTACCGGAATGTCGAGGCCCGCGCCATGATCCTGCGCGACGAGGCCGGCCATCCCGACCGGGTGATCGGCACCCATCGCGACATCACCGAATGGGTCCAGGCCGGCCAGCGCCAGAAACAGGCCGAGGCGGTGTTCAACACGACCCTGGAGGGTCTGGTGGTGACCGACACCGACGGCGCCATCCTGGCGGTCAATCCGGCCTTCCTGGCGCTCACCGGCCATGACGAGGCGGCGGCGATCGGCAAGACGCTGGCGCTGCTCGATTCCGCCCCCGACTCACCCACCGCCTTCGCCGCGATCCGCACGATGCTCGACGGCACCGACCATTGGCAGGGCTCTGTTTGGGTGCGCCGCGCCGACGGCGAGACGGTGCCGCAATGGCTGACCATCAGCGTGGTGCGCGACCAGCATGGCCGCCCGCTCAATTATGTCGGCGTCTATACCGACATCACCGCCATCCGCGACCATGCCGCCCAGCTGGAGCATCTGGCCCACCACGACCCGCTGACCGGCCTGCCCAACCGCCTGCAGCTCAAATCGCGCCTGGCCCATGCCATCGAGACGGTGCGACGCCGCAACGGCGTCGGTGCCGTGCTGTTCATCGATCTCGACCGTTTCAAGCCGATCAACGACACGCTTGGCCACCGCTATGGCGACGAATTGCTGCAGCAGGTGGTGCAGCGCCTGCGCCATCGCCTGCGGGAAAGCGATACGCTGGCGCGTCTGGGCGGCGATGAATTCATTGCCGTACTGGACGAGCTGGCGACGCACGAGGATGCCGCCCTGGTCGCCGCCAGCCTGATCGAGCAGGCCGCCCTGCCCTTCCTGCTGTCGAACGGCCACCATGCCGAAATCGGCTGTTCGATCGGTATCGCCTTGTTCCCCGAGGACGGCTCCGACACCGACGAGGTGCTGCACAATGCCGACCTCGCTCTTTATCAGGCCAAGGAAACCGGACGCGGCCGCTATTGCTTCTACAACCGCGACCACACCGTCCAGTCGATGCGGCGCCAGAACAGCAATATCGCCCTGTCCGAGGCGATCGACAGCGGCGGCCTGGAACTCTATTTCCAGCCGGTGGTGTCGCTGCTCGACGGGTCGGTCCAGGGCACCGAGGCGCTGCTGCGCTGGCGGGCCGACAATGGCACGGTGCTGACCCCCGACAAATTCATGCCGATGGCCGAAAACACAGCTCTGATGACCCGCCTGGGCGACTGGGTGCTGAAGGAAGCCTGCCGCATCATGAAGGGCTGGGTCGATGAAGGCCTGCCGATCGGCAAAGCCATCACCATCAATCTGTCGTCGAACCAGTTCAAGATCCCCGACCTGCCCAGCCGCATCGGCGCGGCGCTGCGGGAGAGCGGACTCGAAGCGCATCACCTCGAACTCGACATCACCGAGGCGGCCATGATGCCGCGCGGCGACGACCCGCTGTCGCGGCTGCACGCTCTGAAATCGCTGGGGCTGCGCCTGGCGCTGGACGATTTCGGCACCGGCTATTCCTCCTTCTCCCGCCTGGGCGAATATCCGGTCGACAAGATCAAGGTCGACCGCAAATTCGTGCAGGAGATGAGCGAGGGCGGCGGCACCGCCCAAGCGATCGTCGCCATGGCCAAGCTGCTGCAGATTCCGGTGCAGGCCGAGGGCGTCGAGACCGAATCCCAGCGCGAGGCGCTGGTGCGTTCGCAATGCGACGCCGGCCAGGGCTATCTGTTCTCACGCCCGATGCCGCAGGCCGAATTCCGCAGCTGGATCGACAGCCGGAAGATTCACTGACGCTTGCGCCAGACCTCTCTCAACGCGCGATCGAGATCGCGGGCGAAGCGGTCCGTATCGGCCAGGGGAGAGTTCAACATCCGGTCGCGCAGGCTCCGGCGCCATTCCGTCAAGGCTGCCGGATCGCGGGCCAAGGCGGCGTTCAGCTCGACATAATGATCTGCGTTTCGGGCAACCCATTGCTGCAGCCCGATGGTGCTGAGATAGCCGAGGGAATGGCGGCTGGCGAAACTGTCCGACGGCAGGGTCACCACCGGCAGCCCCATCCACAGCGCTTCCAGCGTCGTGCGGCCGCCGCTATAGGGAAACGGATCGAGCGCCAGATCGGCACGCTGCATCCAGGCTAAATGGTCGGCGATGGAGCTGTTGCCGACCAGGGTGATCCGATCCGCGCCGATACCCTCGGCGGCGAAAGCGTTCAGGAAACGCAGCCGCGTCGCCGCGCAATCCAGGCCGAGCGCCTTCATGACCAGGCGGCTGTCCGGCAGGTCCCGCATCAGGCGGCCCCAAGCGGCGATCACCCGCGAATTGATCTTCTTCAGCGCGTTGAACGAGCCGAAGGTGACATATCCCAGCCTCACGCCGGGCGGCTCGCCGAGTTCCGGCGCCTCGGCGGGCGGCTCGAAGCTGACATAGCTGTCGGGCAGCCGGATCACCGTCTCCGAGTAGAAGATCTCGGCGCCTTCCGGCACCTGATGGCGGTCGGCCAGAATGTAATCCATCGCCGGCGCTCCCGTCGTCGAGGGATAGCCGACCCATGAGGCGATCTGGATCGGCGCGGGTTTGCGCGCCAAGGCCGTCATGCGATTACCGGCGCTGAAGCCGGACAGATCGATCAGAATGCCGATCCCGTCAGCGCGGATCTGGGCGTCGAGACGCGCATCGTCGAGCCCGGCGACCATCCGCCACTGCGCGGCGCATGCCTTGAAGCGGCCGGTCAGCCCATCCTCGCGCAGGGAATTGGAATAGAGCGTCAAATGATGGCCCAGACGCGCCAGACCTTCGAGGGCCGGGATGGTCAGGTTGCCCACCGCATGCTGGCGGAAATCCGCCGAGATCAGTCCGATCCGCAGGCTCTCGGGCATCGGCGCCGGATCGGCCGGGATCGCGATCGCGGCGCTCCAGCGCCGCGCATGGGTGAGAATTTCGTCGAGACGGGCGCCCGGCCGGTAAAGCGAGGCGCCGGCCAGATTCATCTCGGCCCTGGCCAGACCGGGCTCGAGGACCAACGCGGTCCGGTACGCGGCGGCGGCATCTTCCGCGCCGCCCTGCTCGAGCAGCGCATTGCCCAGATTGATGTGGATCGCCGCAAGCTGCGGCGCGCGGGACAGAGCCTGGTGAAAGGCCTCGACCGCCGCGCCGGGCTCGCCGCGATATTGGTGAGCGGAGCCGAGATTGCTCCAGGTGCCCGGATTGTCGGGTTGCAGGCAGAGCGAACGGCGCAGCGCGGCGACCGCTTCCTGCAGGCGTCCCTGTTCGAAGAAGCGCAGCCCGATATCGTTCCAGGCGCCGGACTGAGCCGGGTCATGGGAGAGAGCGGTAAGAAAAGGCGCAATTCTTGCGACGGCTTCCTTACCCATCCCCATGACCCGAACCGTCCTTCTCCGAACCTTACAGGCCGAGGTCGCTCAGCCCCGGATGATCGTCCGGACGGCGGCCCTGCGGCCAATGGAACTTGCGCTCGGATTCCTTGATCGGCAAGTCGTTGATGCAGGCGAAGCGATGCTTCATCAGGCCGTTTTCGTCGAATTCCCAGTTCTCGTTACCGTAGGAGCGGTACCACTGGCCGGAATCGTCGCGCCATTCATAGGCGAAGCGCACGGCGATGCGGTTCTCATGCCAAGCCCAGAGCTCCTTGATCAAGCGGTATTCGAGCTCCTTGACCCATTTGCGGGTCAGGAACTGGACGATCTGCTCGCGCCCGGTGACGAATTCGGCGCGGTTGCGCCATAGGCTGTCGGGCGTATAGGCCAGCGAAACCTTCACCGGATCGCGGCTGTTCCAGCCATCCTCGGCGGCACGCACCTTCTGGCGGGCGGTTTCGGCGGTAAAGGGCGGCAGCGGGGGGCGTTGTTCGGACATGGGAGAACTCCTACAGGTAGACAGGTCTGTATATTTCTTGACAGAGACAGGTCTGTCTGTCAAGCTGACTTCATCATGCAAGAGACAGTTTCCGCCAAGGACCGCATCCTTACCACCGCCCTGCGCCTGTTTTACCGCGACGGCATCCGCGCCACCGGAATCGACAAGATCATCGCCGAATCCGGCGTCGCCAAGATGTCGTTCTATCGGCACTTCCCGTCGAAGAACGACCTGATCCGCGCCTTCCTCGAAGCCCGCCACGAAATATGGATGGGGCAGTTCCGCGCCGCGGTCGAACGCCGCTTCGCCGAAGAAGGCTTCGCCGCGATCGCCCGCGCCTTGTCGGAATGGTTCGGCGAGCCGGATTTCCGCGGCTGCGCCTTCATCAATACGGTGGCCGAGACCGGCAGCGAATTTCCCCAGACCGTCCAGCACAAATGCGAGCTGGAACTGTATGTCACCGAGCTGGCCAAACGCCTGTCCCTGCCCGCGCCCGCCCAGGTCGCGGCCAAGGCGATGATCGTCATGGAGGGCGCCATCGTGCGGGCGCAGATGGGCCTGACCGACGGGCTTGAGGAAATGACAATGCAGCTGCTCACCGATTTGACGCGGTGTGGCAATTGAAATAAAGCGCGCAGCCTTTATTCTTGGGGGCATGTCTTACCCCGAGGGCGCCGCCCACATCCGCACCACCGCGCTGATCGTCGCCAGCGCCCTCTTCATGGAACAACTCGACGCCACGGTGCTGGCGACCGCCCTGCCCACCATGGCGGAGCATTTCGGCGTCTCGGCGATGCATATGAGCGTCGCCCTGACCAGCTACATGCTAAGCCTGGCGGTGTTCATCCCGGCCAGCGGCAAGATCGCCGACCGCTTCGGCACCCGCCCCGTCTTCTGCAGCGCCATCCTGGTCTTCACCGTCGGCTCAGCCCTGTGCGGCCAGGCGCACAGCCTGTCCTTTCTGGTCGGCGCGCGCCTGCTGCAGGGCCTCGGCGGCGCCATGATGGTGCCGGTCGGACGCCTGCTTCTGCTGCGCACCATTCCCAAGGAGGAGATGGTGGCGGCGATGAGCTGGTTCCTGGTGCCGGCCCTGCTCGGGCCGGTGGTCGGACCGCCGCTGGGCGGCCTGATCGTCACCCATCTGTCCTGGCAGTGGATCTTCTACATCAACCTGCCGATCGGCATTGCCGGCATGGCCCTGGTGCTGCGCTTCATCGACGACGTCACCGAATTGCGCCACGAGCCGTTCGACTGGCTGGGCCTGGGCATTTCCGGCGTGTCGCTGTCCTGCCTGATCTTCGGCCTGGAGATCGTCAGCCGCGGCGCCCTGCCCCTGCCCGACGCGATCGGCATCCTGGTGGTCGGGTTCGGCGCCGGCGGGCTTTATCTGTGGCACGCCAAGCATCATCCGGCGCCGATCATCGACGTTCAGCTGATGCGCGTTCCCACCTTCCGCCTGTCGGTGCTGGGGGGCGCGCTGACCCGCATTACCGGCGGCGCCATGCCGTTCCTGTTGCCGCTGATGATGCAGCTGGGCTTCGGGCTGTCGGCCGAGCAGAGCGGTTTCGTCACCTTCGCTTCGGCGGCCGGCTCTATGCTGATGAAGGCGTCCGCCACCCGCGTGCTGCGCCGCTTCGGCTATCGCCGCACTTTGGTTTGGAATGGCGCCGCCGCCTGCTTCTTCATCGCCCTGATCTCCGCTTTCCGCCCCAGCTGGCCGCTTCCTGCAATTTATGTGCTGCTGCTGCTCGGCGGATTCTTCCAATCGTTGCAGTTCACCGCGTACAATACGATCGCCTATGCCGATATCCCCCGGGAGAAGATGAGCGCCGCCACCGCCTTCTACAGCACCATGCAGCAGATGATGCTGTCGCTGGGGATCTGTGTCGCCGCCATGTCGCTCAACGGCTCGGTCGCGCTGTTCGGACGCGGCCAGCCGGAACTTCAGGATTTCTCGCTGGCGTTTCTCGTGGTGACGGCCATCTCGCTGATGGCGTCGCCGGTCAATTCCCTGCTGCCCGAAGATGCCGGAGACGATCTGGCCGGGCGGCGCGGTCAGGCGGTTCATTCTGGCATGCGGTGAGGACTGATGACGATCTCGGAGACCGGAAACAATTCCATCGATTCCCTGCTGGTCGGCTATTCCTGGTTGCCCGGCGCAACAGGAAGCAGCAGTACCGCGGTCACCACGATCACCTACAGCTTCCTGACCAGCAATGCCGAGAACATGTCCGGCTTCCAGGCAATGACGGCCGCCCAGGAACAAGGCGTCCAGACCGCGCTGCTGACCTGGGAAAATGTCGCCAACATCAGATTCGTGCAGGTGGCCGGCGGCGGGCAGATCCAGTTCGGCACCGCAGATCTCGGCACCTCGTCGAGCGCCCAGACCGATTGGCACTACAACAGCACCGAATTCACCAATAATTTCGTCTATCTCAACAATAACGGAAACTATACGAGCCCGACCACCTCGTCGTTCAATCTGGTCTTCACCCCGGGCAGCTACGGCCCGTCGGTTCTGATCCACGAGATCGGCCATTCGCTGGGGTTCAAACATCCCGGCGATTATGGCGGCTCGACCGGTCCCTATCTGCCGTCGACGACCGACAACCGCGATTACTCGGTGATGTCCTACAATAACGGGACCGCTTACAACGACTACTATTACCAGTTCGCCGGCGACGTCTACAGCGTCACACCGATGCTGTACGACATCCAGGCCATGCAATATCTGTACGGCGCCAATAAATCGTACAATTCCGGCAACACCACCTACAGCTTCACCACTTTCTCGGCGCCGCAGGCGATCTGGGACGGCGGCGGGGTCAATACGTTCGATTTCTCGGCCTGCGCCGGGGCGACGATCATCGATCTCAATGCCGGTAATTTCAGCTCGACCTATGTCGGCAGCCAGGGCGGCGCCGACAATGTCGCCATCGCCTATGGAACGACGATCCAGAACGCCATCGCCAGCGTGGGCGGCAGCACCATCTATTGCAACAGTTCCGCCGACACCATCACCGGCGGGGCTGGCAACGACACCGTCTATCTCAGCACCGGCACGGTCAGTTTCGACGGCAAGGGCGGCACCAACACGGTTGTCCTGACCGCCGCCGCCGACCTGTCCGGCGACAGTTTCAGCAACGTCCAGGCCCTCAACCTGGCCGGCTTTGACGCGACCCTGACCACCGAGCAATACACCCAGTTGAGCGGAACGCTGGAGAATGCCGGCGCCATCCATTTCGCCGACAAGGGCTCGGCCGCCCTCGCCAGCACGGTCACGACCTATTATCTGGCCACCGGCGACACGATCTCCGCCGCCGGCACGGGTGCCTGGGCAATCCATAGCGCCGGCACCACCGACACCCTCGTCCTGCCCGGTAATGCCGCCGACTATGTCATCACCGCCGGAGCCACCTTCACCGCCTTGCAGGACACCAAGACCGGCGCCGCGATCACGGTGGATCTGTATGGCGACGCGACGCTGCAATTCACCGACGCCAGCGTGGCGACCACCAGCACGGTGTTCTCCTTCATCGCGGCGCAGAACGAGACGCGCGCGGCGGCGAACATCGCCCCGTTCCATTACGGAGTCGGCAACCAGACCACCGACAATGTGATCGGCGAGCAATCGGCGTCGATGGGCAGCGGCTATAATGCGGTGATCCTGGCCGGAGACCCCAGTCAATATGGCGTCTCGGTCAACAGCGCGGGCACCCTCACTTTGTCCGACACAGCCGCCGGGAAGAGCTACACCATCACCGGCGACAGTTTCCTGATCTTCGACAATGGCGCATCGGGCAGCAACGCCGGCTTCCAGAACATCGATTTCATCCTGCAGGGCAACAACGCGCTGGTCGCCGCGCTCTACAATGCGGCGCTCGGGCGCCTGCCCGATCTGGCCGGACTGGAATATTACGGCGATTCCGTCGCCTCCGGTGCGCTATCCCTGCACCAGACCGCGGTCAATTTCCTCGCCTCGCCGGAATTCCAGACCCGCTTCTCGGCGGCGTCCAAGGCGGCCGACGATGGCGGACCGAACGACCAGGCCTTCATCAACCAGCTGTACCAGAACGTGCTGCACCGCACGCCGGCGGCGTCGGAGGCCGCCTATTACGCCGCCGACCTGCAGGGCACGACGCCGGGCGTCCCCCAGCTGGACCGAGCCCAATTGCTGATCAATTTCTCGGCGTCGCCGGAAAATCAGAAGGATATTTCGGGGTGGCTGATTTGACGACTTGCGGGAACACCGCCCTCAGAGCTTGGCTCGAAACTCGGACCAGTGCCGTAGATGCTAGCCCGGATTTCTCAAACCCTTGACGCTGGCACGGAGGAAAAAATGGCGACAGGTCAGACGCCGGAGGCAGCCAAGCCTGGCTGGCTTGGCAACAACGGCAACGCAGCCTGTCGCCATTTTTTCCCCGCCCCTTCGGGGTCGCGTTGCGGCGGACGCCCAGCTTCACACGGCATTAGCCAAGCCAGCCAGGCTTGGCGGCAT
>JAJPHO010000154.1 GCA_021325215.1 Alphaproteobacteria bacterium | reverse complement strand
TGACCTTCATGAACAGCACCGCTTTGGCCCCGATTCGGCGCCCCCCGCAAACCTCGTCCGGCCGGGTACTCAATCCCGAGCAGGAGGAGGCGGCCAGCTTCGAACACGGACAGCTTCTCGTGCTGGCGCCGGCCGGCACCGGCAAAACGGAAATGATGACGGTGCGCGTCGCTCGCATCATCGGTCGCGGTCTCGCTCAACCGGACGAAATCCTGGCGCTGACCTTCTCCAATAAGGCTGCGAGAGAATGGCGGACGCGCATCGGCGCGGCGCTGGGCCCGGACCTCATGCCCTCCTTCGTCGGCACGTTCCACAAGATCGGTCTCGACCTGCTGCAGCAGCATCCCGAGATCGCCAAGCTGAAGCCCGGCTTCATGATCGCCACCGAGGAACAGCTACTCGACCTGGTCAAGGCGTCCATGCAGAAGGCCGGCCACCAGGTCAAGAAGAAGGGACGCTTCGGCGCCGATCCGGTCAAGCAGGTCGCCAACAAGTTCTGCCGGATCAAGGACGACGGATTCCGGCCCGAAGATGCCGCGAGCTGGCTTGACCAGTTCGCCGCCGCCAACGCCAAGGACGCTGCCGGCGTCGCGGCGGCGCGCATTGCAGCCGAGATCGCCCAGCCCGTCCAGGCGGCGCTCCGACGCCGGAACCTCGCCGACTTCTCCGATATGGTGTTGTGGCCGATGCTGGCCATGGAAGCCGATCCGGATTTTCGGGCAGCTTGGGCCAGCCGCTGGAAGTTCGTGGTGATCGACGAATACCAGGACGTGAATGAGAGCCAGTACCGGTTCGCCCGGGCCAGCGCCAGCGTCCACGAAAATCTCGCGGCGGTGGGCGATGACGACCAGGTTCTGTATCAATGGCGCGGATCGTCGCAGCAATACATCTTGCGCTTCACCACGGACTGGCCGACGGCCAAGATCGTCAAGCTCTGCCGCAATTATCGCTCGGTCCAGCCGATCCTCGACGCGGCGAGCCTCCTGATTGCGCATAACGACAACCGCTTCGAGAAGGAACTCATCGCCGCCGGCGCGACGCCGGCGGCGGGGGAAGTGATTTCCGCGACCGAATGCCGCGATCCAGCCCATGAAGCCGAGGTCGCCGTGCGGGCGATCCTGACCCGAGACCCGTCAATCGAACTCGACGAATGCGCGGTGCTTTATAGGTCGGCCTATCAGGGGCGGGCTGTCGAGGATGCGCTCCGCAAGCAGGGCGTGGGGTATGGCGTCGTCGGTGGCGTCAGCTTCTACAGTCGGAAAGAGGTTCTCGACGCTCTGGCCCTGCTGACCATGCTCGAAGGAACCGACGAGCAGGAGATTGAGGCGGCGTTTCGTCGCCATGCGGGAACCGCCTCTGTCTCATTCGCGGATATGCGAGATGGCGTGCCGGACCGGCTGCCCGGCATGCGGTCGACCACGCGCGACAAATTGGTGCAGCTGGTTGACGGGCTGGGCGAAGCGAACTTCGTTGAGGGCGGCCCGGGCGCCGTCTTGCGCGTCGTACTCGAATCGACGGGCTATAATCGGCGGCTGGCCGACATGACGACCGGCCGGGAGAGGCTGGAGAACGTCAAGGAGCTCTGCGCGCTGGCGGATCGGTTCGCAGACACCTTCAGCTTCCTCGAGCATTGCGCAGCCGCCGCGGCCGAAGCCGAGACTGCTGGCGAATATGGGCGCGTCCAGCTGCTGACCATCCATGCGGCAAAGGGCCTCGAATTCGATCTGGTCATCATCATCGGGTGCGCGGAGGACCATTTCCCTTCTGCCAGGGCTATCAAGGAAGGCCGGTTGGACGAGGAGAGGCGGGCGGCCTATGTCGGCCTGACCCGCGCCCGCAAGCGGTGCATCCTGACCTGGCCGCGATGTGGGGAGGGGCGGCGCACCGCGTCGGAACCATCGCGCTTCATCGCTGAGGCGAACATCCCGGCGCAGCTGCTGGACGAGCCCTTCAAGCCGGCGAAGAAGGGGCGTCGTCGACGCTTTCCTCGCCGCGCCTCCAGCAGGGCACCGGCTCGCAAGCCTTGGGAGCCCAAGGACAGGTACTGGATGGCCCGCTGATGGCGAAGAGCAATTCCCAGAAAGTGCAGGAGAGCAAGGCGCGCCGCGTTGCTCGTGGCCAGCGCATTCTCGAAGTGTGGGTGCCGGCCGACGACGAGGTGGCGATCGCCGAGATCCGCGCGAGGGCAGATCGGGCCTGCAAGGACGCCGAGCTGAAGCAGAGCGAGCCGCCGCCGACGGAATAGGAGCGGCCGGCGGCCGGCCGCTCCGATCCAGCATCAATTGGTGATGATGAGTTCCGGTGCAGGCTTCGCCCTGCCGCCGGCGACGGTGTAGGAAGTCCCGACCTCCTCGATGTCGAAGTCGGCGAACACCTTCCGGATCTCGGGAGCGTCATTGATCGAGAGAATGAAGCGGCCCTTGATGCCGCCGAGGATCTCGGCCAAGCGGGTGAAATCGTCGCTGGAGAAGACACCCGGGCCGTAATAGTCCTCCGAGCCGAAATAGGGCGGGTCCAGATAGAACAGCGTCTCGGCGCGGTCATAGCGCGCGAGGAACTCCGCATAGGGCAAGCATTCGATCACCACGCCGGCCAGGCGCTCGTGGATGTCCTCGAGGCGGGGTGCCAGCTGCTGGACGTTGAAGCGGCCGGGTCGGTCGGCAGCCACGCCGAAGTGCCGGCTCGAGACCTTTCCTCCGAACGCCAGGGATTGCAAATAGAGGAAGCGCGCGGCCCGCTCCAGATCGGTCAGCGTCTCCGGATCAGTCCGGCGGAGCCTGTCGAAGGCGGCGCGGCTGCTGATCTGGAACTTCAGCATGTCCATGAACTGCGGATAGTGGCGCTGCAGGATGCGGAAGAAGGTGGCGACGTCGCGGCTGATGTCGTTGATGACCTCGACCGGCGGCTGCTGCCGTCGCCGCAGAAACACGCCGCCCATGCCGACGAACGGCTCGGCGTAGGTATGGTGGGGCGTGTTCTCGATTCGCTCGACGATGGTGCTGGCCAAGCGACTTTTCCCACCCACATAGGGGGTGGCCGGCTTGACGGGGGCAACCGATTGGAAGGCTGAATAATCCATGTGCTACACACCTTCAAGGAACCCGCTGCAGGAGATCCTGCAGCGGGGCGGCCAGCGCCGGCCGGCGAGGGGGATGTGCGGGCGATCGCCCGCGGCTTTAGGGCGCGGCTACGCCCCGGCCCGGCCGGCGGCGCAGCTCGGCGAGGGCAGAGGGGGGCTACCCCTTCACCCTGATTCTTGCACCCGTCCTTGAAAGCGCCAAAAGGGCATGGAACCGAATTACAATTTCCGGCCAAGCGCCGCGGCGCCGGCTTCTGTGAGTTCGCCGAATGGATCAACGAGGCCACGTCGATTGAGAGCATCGAGGCGAAAGCCGCTGCACTGCCCGTGGTCGATCCACGTCCGAAGGGTGGCGATTTCTTCAGCCGACGGCGGCGGCTTCGGCTTATTCAGGATCTCGCGGGCAAGATCCGTAGGACGGTCATACCGCTCGAGCCCCTTGTCGTACAGCCGCTGACGCAGATCTGGATCAGACACGTACCAGCCATGGCCTTCGTCCTCTATCTGGATCATTGCCAGCAGTATCTTACGTTCGTCGGCCAGAAGCTCCATGGCATCCCCAAATGTCAGCCGGTCACAACGATCATCGGCGCCGTGTTCTCGAATACCAGTAGATCGGGTAGACCACCGCTTCTTCAGGGATATCGGCAGCGCGCATTCGCTCGCATGAGAGCACGTAGCGACCCTCATGCAGTGTGGACTTCACCAGTCGACTGGAATGGATCAGATACGCCCTCGGTGAGGGGCCTCGAACTCCGTGCCCGCGCAGATAGCACCCTGCGCTTGGTGGCTGCCCCTCAGTTCCCCAATCGTAGGTGAGTTTGCAGAGACCAATCATGGGCGGCCCTTTTCCTCTGCCCGATCGAGTATCCGAAACTGATAGCGCGGCCTCGTACCGCTCGCTTGGCCATTATCGACGATCTCCACCAGCTCGGGCGCCAGGCAGCGTTCGCGAAGAGACTGCATATCCGCCAGCATCTGGGCATCCAGCCGATCCTGTAAGGCGTTCATCGGGTATCCCCTATCTCAGCCATCTCGGGCGCTTCGGCGCCGGGGCGTACAGGTCGATCCAATCTATAGCAGCCTCACAGGCGGTGCTGACTAACCCGGTGACTCGCCAGAGCACCCAGAGCGGCAGCACGATCGGGATGCGAACGAAGATCAACGATATCCAACTCCAGGCCATGTCCGGGCCTCCTATTCCTTCCTGTCGGATAGTCAGCAAAATCCGCCAGAACACGCCGTATCCAGGTGAAGGTAATGCGAGGAGATATAGTCGGTCGTGGTTAGCAAAACGCCGAGAATCGCCAATGCGAAACAGACCCAGTAGAGCGATCTCAACATGTTGGTCGAGACCGTCTGGGGGGGGCGTTTGCTTTCGATTGCCGCAACGATCCGGTCGGCGGTCTCTTCGCTTTCGTCGCGGGACTGTCCGATCAGAATCTTGAACTTGGCGCTGTCCTTCAGGTGATCGATTTCAGCTGATCCATAATGTGAGTAGGCTTTGCGTATCTGGCTCATGTCGGCACCCTTGATAAGAATCTGGGCTTCGACACCTGCCTCGCGCAACATCAGCCACGCATCCAAGGCCTTTTCAGACGGAACCAGCAGTGTCGCGGAGTTCTCCATCATTTTATTCCTTGCTGCTCATGCCGTCCGCAGTCCGGCCGAAGCCGGCCTGGTGCGTCGGACGGTGAGTGAGGTCCAGGCAGAACGGACGAGAGGCTCCAGCTGCAAGGGCCGCGCCCATCGCACGATCCCCTTCCATCGTCCCGGTAAGGGGCTCCTGTTCGATCTGAATCAGGCCAATGGCAGGCGCGCTGGAAGGGGCGGCGGGGGCCGTTGGAGCGGGAATCCGCACTTCCTCGGGCGGCGCCGAATGATCGATGCTGTAGTCGGTGCTGGGATCGTCGCCGCCGGAGACGATATGGTTTTCCACATTCCCGGTGGCGATCAGTTCTTCGACAGCCCCGACCGCCTCATCGGCACTGTCTGCTTCGACTTCGACCAGAGCTTGGTCCGTGGAGCGAATGTCGATCGGAACATGGAATTTTGCCATTTTGATTCCCTTTCTATCTCAGGATTTTGCCGCTGCGCCGGCGTTCAACAATTCGACGACTTCATAGGCCGCGTCGGTCCCATGCAGCTCGCCTGCGGTTTCGCCTTTGGTGTTGTCCACCAGGTCGTAGATGATGAGACCCTCGGGCGCTTCCGCCGTGGGGTTCTTGAAGATCGACCAGCGCCGGGCCTTGTCGCTGCGATCGTCGAAAAGACTCCGTCCCCGCGCGCCGAACAGCCTGGAGCCCCAAGCCATGTGTCCGGTCACGCCGAGCAGAAATGCGGATACGTAGCCGAGCGACGTCGTAACCACATGGCTTGCCGTGCCCGGAAGGTCGACGGAAATCGCCACCGAGTGCGCCAACGTGACGCCCAACGTTACGAAGAACATGGGCCGAATCCTGGTTTTCTGCGTCTTCACTTTCGTCCTCCACCCAACAGTTTGAACATCCGCCACCAGTCTTCGCGCGCCTGACGCTCGTCGACGATGATGATCTCGTCCTCCCAGATCTTGCCGCGGTAGCCCTTTCCGATGTCTCGGCGCGCCAGCTGCTCGGGCCAATCCATGAGCTGGATCGCTTCGGAGACGGCGGCGATCCGGTCTGCCAGTTTGACAGCTTCGATGTGCTGGACCGGGATAGGCTGCGGGATACCGATGTGAGGAAATATGACCTGGTCGAGGCGATCCTTGATCTCGTTGATCCCGGCCGATTTGAAGCATTCGCCATACGGGCTGACGACGTCACCGAGTCCACCCCCCTCGTGCAAGTCATGCGCCTTGGCCAGCAGACGTGCCACGCGCGGCGCTTTGGGCCACACGATCTTGAAGAGGATCTTTTCGGTCAGAGAAGAGTGCTGCAGGACGTTGTAGCTGATCTCGCCTTTCGTCTGACCACCCCAGCGCGGGGCGCGTGACGCACCGGTTACCCAATCGCTCAAAATGATGTCGAGCGTCGAAGGATCGAACAGGTTCACCCAGCGGCCGGAGCGCATGAGCATGTTCGATCGTGGGGCGTCGAGATGGGTAGGCAGAAGGCCTTTCAATGGAGATCTCCAGCACGATGACGGTGGGCGCTCAATCCTGATTGCCCCAGTTGTCGCCGCCGCACCCGGATTTCATTTCCAGGCGAGGGGCTTTCCCCAGCGGCTTGAATGGGGGAATCTCGACCACCGGCATCAACCCGATCCGCAGCAGCAGGTCGGTCATTTCTTCGACATCCGGCGAAAGAAAGTCGCGCCAGGGCTCCGCACCATGCCGGCGGACCGCCGCCATCCGCAGCCCATCCTCGGCCGCATTGAAAATATTGACAGCCGCTACGGTGCCGCGCGTCACGACACCGACCGCCGCGCTGATCAATTCAGCGACCGTCGAGTCCTGGACCTCTAGGTCCTGTCCTTTAATCTGAATGGTGCAAGGCATCTGGCCCCTCCTCAGTCTTTCAGTTCGGGAGCACCAGGTTTCCAGTCCTTCGCGCGACCCTGCCAGGTCCGGCCGTTGTAGGACACGTAGCCCAGGTAGGTGGTCCCGTCGGCCGCATAGAGTTCCGCATTCGGGAAGGTGCTGGCGCCTTCGCCCGAGGCATCGCGTTTCTCGCTGAAATCAGCGGAAGCCGCAGCGATGGTGGGGTGCTCAGTCCGCTTACCACGATGCGTCATGATGATCATCTGCCCGCTCCTACGGCATATTGCGAGACCGCCTTTAGGGTACGCGGCGCTCGCGAAAGTGAGAAAACCTGCCACAGAAAATAAATGATATCGTTTATCCTGGCAACTGATAAATGATATCGTTTATTGACCGGGCTTGCAGGTCGATGTTAGAAACAGAGCATGCCGAAGCCCGAACTTTATCCAGAGAACCTGCCGGCTCGATTTCGGAAAGGAACTGTTGCCCGAATCGACAAGGCGATTGGCAGTCCGCGAGGGCGTGCGGAATACATCCGTCGTGCGGTAGCCGAGAAGCTCGAACGCGATGGTATCGGAGAAGAGGTTGAAGAGGATCATGTCGCCGGACAGTAAGCGAAGGGTCAATGCTGAAGAGATCAACGACCGGGTGAAGCTGCTGCTCCACCGAGTTGTCGCGCGACGCCTCATGCAAGATCCGACCCTGCTGGACAAGGCGGCCGAAATTCTCAAATCGCGGCGCCTGCAGCACGGTGACCGGCTGTACATCGGGGAATGGGAATCGCTGCTCGATAAGGGAGCCGAGGAGGTCCGTCGAGAAATCGTCAAGCGCGATGAACGTATGACGCGACTCCGGATCAGTTCGCCGTTCGCCACCGTCGTCAATTTTCAGGATCCTGCGCTGCGTCGCCGTGTTTGGCGAAATGCGCGTAAGTATCTCGCATCTCATGCTTGATCTTCGCACTGAAGCAGATCTCAAGCGGGCTGTCCGGTCTCTCGCGCGCCACTTCAAGACAGATTCCGTGATCATCATCGGAAGTCAGTCTGTCCTGGTCGGCTGGCCGGACGCTCCGACCG
This sequence comes from Alphaproteobacteria bacterium, assembly GCA_021325215.1. Lineage (GTDB taxonomy): Bacteria > Pseudomonadota > Alphaproteobacteria > Rhodospirillales > Magnetospirillaceae > JAJPHO01. The sequence continues at coordinate 17,961 of JAJPHO010000154.1, read as the reverse complement.
CCATGCGGCTTTCGGAGGAAATAGACGCTTATCCTGGCAATGCCAAGGAATGGGAAGCAACCAACCCTGGCTTTGAGGCCTCGGAAGAGATTCACGCGCTTTTCGGTATCGGTTCGGCATTCCATGACGCCTATGGCTTCTATATCGATGGCGTCGACGAAGACACTGCGAAGCTCCCGCCCGGCTGGGAAGACCGAGCGACGATCGCCACGGTGGAGGACGGCCCGCACCGAATTCATGCAATCGCGCCTTGTCTCGAGGACCTGGTAGTTTCGAAACTCCACCGCCTCTCCGACAAGGACCGCGACTATATCGAGGTCTGTCATAAGGCTCGGCCGCTGGATCTGGCAGTCGTTCGGGAACGTCTCGTGGCTTCGAAACCGCACCCAGCGCTGCTGGAGGCGGCAGATCGATATCTCGTCGACCTGGCGACGCCCGCAGGGGCGGCCACGAACGCCCCCTCGGCGCCGGCGGCAACCACACCTCGCCGCTTCAGGCCATAGTGAGCGTGGAACAGACCTGGTCATAGCAGAACGGTGATCAGCACCATCAATCCGATGGTCTGTTTCATCGAAGGGGTGGGCAGATCCCAGTAACGGAACCATCCGCGCCGAGCTGCATATCGGATCGACACGATGCCGAACCCGAAGTGAAGCAGCGCCAGCGCGAGGTGCCGAGCGAGATAGGGCAGCAGATCGAGATGGCCAAATGAGAGATCCATGGGGTTACCCCTTACGGCCTACCGCGGCGCCCTTCATGGCGGCGGCGGATCTCTTCACGGCATCGTCGATCAGCTGCTTCCGGAGAGCGGAGGCTTGCCGCACGGATTGAAGGGTCGGCTCGCGCTCGAACCTCTCGATATCCCGCTGAATCTGCTGTCGCTCGGTGGTCGAAAGCATCTGCTCGCTGTTCACTGTTCGACTCCTGCGAATTCCCATAGACCGCGATCGAGACGTCGGAAAGGGCCTCTCTGAAGGATCTGGCGGACCTTCGCCTGCCAATTTGGATTCTTCATGGCCTTGGGATGCTGGGCCAGCAGCACATAGATTTCCTCCAGCCGAGCGGCGCGGCCCTGCCGCTCCATCACATTCGACAACAGCTGGCGCCAGGTCATTGCCGGCGGCACGGCGACCAGAATGAACCGACGCTGCGGCCGCAGGGGGACGTAACGGCCCGGCCAAGCAGTGAATGCCTGCAGCCGATCGGCATCACCGTCCCCGTAAGCGACCAGCACGCTGGGCGCACCGGCGTTGTGCTCGGACTGGGTTCCGTCGACATGATGGAAGTTGAGGCGCCCTTCCATGAAGAAGATCGCCGTCGCGTACTCCCACACCCAGGGATGGAAAGTTTCCGTCTCAGTCCGGGCAAAAATCAAGGCGGTTCCACGGCCATGCTCAGCCAAGCGGGAGATCCATCGCTTGGCCTTGTTCCCATAGGGCGGATTGCACCATACCCTGCCGGTCCAGCGCTGCATCAGCCCATTGTCCTTGATCGTAAAGTGCCTGTCGGCGGTCGGCCAGGGCCGCGAAATCGGCGCGCAGGGGTCGAGATCGAAGGGCCCGAGGTCGGCGACGATCTCGGGCGGGGTCAGCCATTCGTCCTTGCTACCACGCGCGCTTTGATGACCCCCCATGCCCTTCCCTGCGAAGGGGCTGGTCCTATTGAGCGGGATCTCTTCGACCGCGGCGCCGAAAAGGTCCTGTGGGCAAATTTCTTTCATCGTGTCAGCGCTGGCCGCTGCGGATCTGGACCGCCGCCATCAGGAGCCGGGAAGACAGTGCCGTCATTTCGTCGTCGGTGCCGATGATGGCGCTGTAACCGATCGATATCTGGCTCCGGAACAAGATACCCGTGCGGTCATCGACCTTGGCGACCGACATTCCGGTCGGCTTGCGGCCGAGCGCATAGCCGCGCAGCCATTTGCAATCCTCGAGGAGCGTGGGGCTGATACTCATCAGGACAGCGCCGGCCAGGGTCAGGGCGAGGCCTTTGCGGAAGGAAAATTCCACGGATCGCGTGTTGCCGCTGATTTCGCAGAACTCCTGGATCACCATCTTCACGCGCTTTCCCTCGTTCCAAACCTTGAGAACGGAAGCCGGAGCGTCCTTCAGCGCGAAGCGCCGGAAGTTGACGGGCAACGAATTCACCAGCGGCTGCTGGGGCTGGCCTTTGAAGGGTACCGCCGCCGAAATCTCAGCCTGTCGCCGAGCATCCGTGACGATCCTGTTCAAGAAAGCGCTTGGCCCCAAGCCACTGCTCTGGGCGGCTTCTTCGATCCACCGGGCAGTGGGGCTATCGACGGCGAAAGAGACGATCTGCGGCATTGCCGGGTTCTGCTGCTGCTGCTGAAAGGTCATGGCGGCTACCATTCCTGGGAGAGAAGTCCGGCAAGCATGTTGCGCAAAAGGTATCAAAAAGGCAATATGGATCGATGTTCTGTTGCCATCCGAAGCCCTATAAGCGGCTCACATCATGTCTGGAGAGGTAGATGCTGGACGAATACGTCGAAAAAGAAAATCCCGCCCCGTATCGGCCGGTTCCTGGCGAAAGCGGGACCGAGAGCCCTGATTTCCCGGAGGGCTATGCCATTCGCCATGACATCCCCCAGAACGTCATCACGGCGAGCCTGAGTTATCGCTTGGAACTGATGATCGGCGGCGGGGTGTTGGACCAGCTTGGCTGGTATGGCAGCACCATGCATCTGACCTTGCTGCAGGACCAAGACGAAGTCGCGCCCTGCATTGTGCAAGACGAGAAGGGCGCCTTCGCGCACTCGACGGCCGATCATAACGGCTTCGGCCTCCGGCCGCCCGTTCGGGCGAGCTTCCTTATCAACAAGGCGCTGGAGAGGGCCTTCATGAAGGCCGGCGTCAGCGAAGAGCAGGTCGAGCTGGGGTATCGGCTTTTGCCGGATGGAAGGGGGATCATTCTGGATCTCACTCCCGTCGCGCGAGATCAGCCGGCGCCGGTACTCGATACCCCGGCCGACGCAGCTGAACCGCCCGCCCCGCGGCGGCGCCAGGCCGAGTCCCCGATATGGAGCGACATCGCCGGGTTCCTGGGTGGCCGGGTGGAGGTGCCGTCGCCCGTGCTGCTGGGCATGGTGATCGTCATCGCCTTCATGCTCATCGGACAAGCGATTCGAGCGAAGTCCGACTCCTCCATGAGTTGGACGGTCTATGAACAGACCTCCGCGATGCGAGATCTCGACCGATCCATCCGCGATCTGCGGGACCTCGAGGCGAATTTCCGCCCGAGGTCTTCGGCGTATAGCGAATTGCCGGATATTCCCCTTGCCCCGCTGGAACAGGGCCGTCCTGTCCAGGACCTGCCGCAGCAGCGGCTGTATGAGGCGCCCACCCGGGAGCCCAGCGGTGCCAAGCCTGCGATTTCGACCGGTGCGAAATGAGCGTTCTTCTCCCCCAGCTCGCGCTCAGCGTTCGCCAGCCCTGGGCCTGGGCGATCGCCTACGGCTATAAACCGGTCGAAAACCGGGATTGGAAGGAGAGCAATCCCTGCCGACGATTCCGTGGACAGGCCTTTCTTCATGCCGGGCTGAAAGAGGACACGGAGGATCTCGACTTCGTCGTCGACCTGGTGGTTCAACAGACCGGCGAGCCCGTCGCCGACGTCGTTGCGCGCTATCGCCAGCAACGGCATCTGGGCGGCATCGTCGGTGTCATGAAGGTCACCGATCTGGTCACCGAGATGGACAACCCCTGGTTTTTCGGGCCGCTGGGGCTGGTGATCGAGGATGCCAGGCCGCTGCCCTTCACGTCCTGCCGCGGCCTGCTGGGCTTCTTTCGCCCTGAGGCCGATATCACCGCCCTTCTGGCGGCGTAGGAGAAAATCCCATGGTACAGATCAGCCGCAGGGCTTTCTTGCAGTTCACCGCTTCTGCCGTGGTGGTGGCGTCGACCACCAGCTTGACGGGCAGCGTGTCGCCGGATGGGTCCGCGCCGGCACATGCGGATGTCCCGGTGCCGCCTGAATTCGGCTTCACCTTCGACGACGATATTTATCAGACAGGGTTTCCCAGCCGTCGCATGGCGATCGAGGCGGCGCGCGTCGAGTCCTTAGCCTCGATGAATGGGACCTTCCGAGTGGCACAGGTGGTGCGTCCCGTGTTCGCTATCCCTGACGATCTCGCCACGACGGCCGCTGAATGGCTGATCAATTCCGGCCAGCTGGGCAACGAGCTGGCTGCGGCGGTGGCGAATGCCAATGAAGACCTCGACTTCGAGGGCGAATTGGAAGACGCCTGCTTTGAGGTCGAGCGCGCGACTCTAGGAGCTGAGGGCCGTGCCGCGCTCGCTGCCGCCCTGGAGCGTTACGGCGCTGGGGACCTGGCCATTCAGGTTCGGCACGAAGCGGACTCGCCTGTTCTGAAATGCACGGCTGAAGAGGACCAGATGCTGGACGCGCTGATCGCCGATAGGCGGCTCGAGGCGGACCTCTGGGACGCGGTCCAGCGCTGGGTAACCCAGCACGACATCGCCGCCGCCGGGAATGGCCTGAAGGTGCTTGATATCGAGGAACATCGCCTCGATGAAACTCTCTGGAGTTTGGCGCTGGCGCCGCCCGCATCGACTTCCGCCGAAGCCCTTGGCAGCTTGCTTTGAATGTCTACCCGGGACAGTTCGGTCAGGGCGCTGGAAATGGGCAGAGTCGGACTCTGGTGACGGATCGGACTTAGGTGACACTCGGACTCTGGTGACGTTCACCCGGCGGCGATCATGCGCTCAGGAACGGGCGGGGGAGACGGGTGGAGAACGACCCCAGTATCGGAAACATCTACGCGCGCCTCGGGGTAGGCGGCCAGCGCAAGGGAAAGCGGCTCCTTGAACTTCGCCTTGAACTGGCGAATATGTTGGTATCCGCCGCCGAACTGAGAATAGAGGGCGGCCCAGGTCACGGGCGTGGCCTTGGTCAGGTAATGCAGGCGGTAGGCCAGCCAAATATAGACGTCGATCGCCATGCTCCTGGCGCCGATTTCACGGATAGCTGCGGTTCTGACGGGCATTCCATGTTCGATCAGGCTCTCGTAGAACCCTTCATCGAGCCGCACCGCCGAGCGCCACAGCGTCATCTGATCGTCTTCTTCGTCCGCTGTCGGTAGGATCGCATCACGGACGAAACCACCATTGGTCGAGGTGGTCTGGTTCTTCTCCATGCGGAAGAAGGTCAGCTTGCAGAGCGAGAGGCGCTTGGATTGTTCCCTGACGAGCTTGTAGGTTTTCCCGCCATTGTCGATGCCCATGCCAGCAAGCCACTGGTTCATCGAGCGGCCCAGCTCGATCTCGCGGGACCGATTTTTCACTGCTTCGGTCTGGAAATAGAACAGGATCATCCGGGCGATCGAGCCAAAGGGAATCCCGACCAGGTTCTCGCTGGCGTCGCGGCCGCTTTCCACCAGCAGCTTGATGTTTCCACCGTGTCGGCTCCAAGTGGGCTCGCTGATGTCCTTGTGGGGAAGGGAGGTCATGGCGAAGCCGGCATGCATAATGCCGTACTGCCGCTCCTCGTCGGACATGACGCCAAAGGCGGTCTCGGCCACCTGGCGCTGGAGTTTGTCCTCGCTCTGCGCTCGGACAAAGTCGATGCCGGTTTCTTCGATCAGTCGGTGGATTTCGCCCATCTTGAAAACCTACATATTGAGATGGGCGATGATTCCTCAACAATCCGTAGAGGTCAACTCGGACTCTGGTGACGGAAGCTATTTGTATTTTTTTATATTAGATATCTCTTATTAGAGTCGTCACCTGAGTCCGAGGGATTACGCTGTTTTTGTCACCAGAGTCCGGACTGGCTGCGGGACTCGGGGCGTTTGGCTGTCACCGGAGTCCGAAGCCTCCCTGTGGATATCGACTCCTGGTTTCTTCCCGTCACTAAAGTCCGATCAGGCTCTGTGGATGATTGTCGTCCTGGTATGGCGCATCTCGGAAAGCGTCACCAGAGTCCGGTCCGTCACCAGAGTCCGAAGCGAGGTTTTGACGTGGCGATAGGACCTAGTGTCCTGATTCCGAAGTTTCTGCGATTTCAGCCTGTGTTTCTGCGGTTCTCAGCGTCGCGAGGCAAAAGCGCTTGATGCTCGCCAGGATGTCATCGGCGGATTTGGTCCATTTGAACGGCTTCGGATCGGCGTTTACGCCCTCGATGTAGGCGTGGATGGCGGCTTCGAGTTCGGTCGTGGAGCGATGGACACCGCGACGGATTTGCCTTTCGGTCAGATCGGCGAAGAACCGTTCCACCTGATTGACCCAGGAACTTGAAGTCGGCGTGAAGTGCACATGCCAACGCGGCCGCTGCCCCAGCCATTTGCGGATCGCTGGGGTTTTGTGGGTGGCGTAGTTGTCCATAACCAAGTGGATGTCGAGATCGGTGGGAACATTGCGCTCGATCTCGCGTAGAAACTTGAGGAACTCCGCCCCACGGTGCCGCGCGAAGCACTGACCAATCACCTTGCCGGTCGCTGTGTCGAGGGCAGCGAATAACGACAAGGTTCCGTGGCGCGTGTAGTCATGGGTGTGCCGTTCCACCTGGCCCGGCCGCATCGGCAGCAGAGGCTGCGTCCGATCAAGCGCTTGAATCTGGCTCTTTTCATCGACGCACAGAACCAGGGCATGCTCCGGCGGGGACAAATACAGGCCGACGATATCTCGGATCTTGTCTACAAAGAGCGGATCAGTGGAAAGCTTGAAGGTCTCGGCGCGATGCGGCTGAAGGCTGAAAGCCTTCCAAATCCGGTGGATCGTCGATGGCGCGTAACCGACAGCACGCGCCATCGACCGCAAACTCCAATGGGTCGCATTCGGAGGCGTGGTTTCCAGGGTCAACCGGATCGTCTCTGCGACCTCATCATCGCCAATTGCGCGCGGCGCCCCCGGGCGAGGATCATCGTAAAGCCCGTCGATGCGATACTCCGCGAAGCGCCGTCGCCATTTGCCGACAGTGTTCGGCGACAAATCCAACTCAGCGCAGATATCTCGGTTCTCAAGACCCTGCGCCGCCAGTAGCACGATGTGGGCACGCTTAGCCAAGCCTTGCGCCGTACGCCTTCGTGACGTCAATCGTTCAAGCTGACCCAGCTCATCATCGGTCAAACTGATCGAAACAGCAGGCTTACCCATCGATCACCCCTCGCAAAATTAGCGATAAGATGATCGCATGAATTTATCGATCAGGACACTAGCGGCGCCGCACAGAAAGGCAGAGGACACATACCAGGATGATACCGGCGCCGATCAGCATCGTCGCCATCAGGCTATGGCCGCGCATCGCGGCGCCGACAGTCCGATAAATCGCGGCATGCTCGATGGTGCGGACGATGTCGTGGAAGATCTTCATGATGGAGTTTCCTCAGCCCTGGTGAACCGTTGTGGCGGTGATGATGTGGCGCATCTGCGCAAGTTTGGCCACCAGGGCGTCGTACTCGAGCATACCGGGATTGAGATCGTCGTCGGTGTGGGACTGCCCCAGGAAGATCAACCCGGGGGTGCCCGCTACACCGAGCTTGGCGGCCAGAGCACGATTATCGGCGATCTGCTTCTCGATCGCCGGCGAGGCCATGTCCTTCAGAAGGGTCGCAGTGTCGATTCCTGCCGCAGCGGCATAGTCGATGATCTTCTTTTCGTCCAGCTGGTGCGGGGCGGATCTGTCAGCCATCAGCGCGCTGTGCAGCGGAGCAAACTTGCCCTGCAGCTGGGCGGCGAGCTCGGCCTTGGCGGCGAGAACCGATTCCTCAGACAGGATCGGGTACTCGCGGAAGATGACGCGGAAGCGGCGGTCTTCTTTCAGGGCCCTGTCCAGCGTCGGGGCCATGGCTTTGCAGTAGCCACAGCGCACATCGTAGAACTCGACCAGCGTCACATCGGCGTCGCCAGCGCCTTCCACCGGCACGCCGTCGATCGCCGCGAGTTCGTCTCGATTGTTTTCGATGGCCTGCTTGGCCTGTTCCCGCTGCAGTTTGGCCGTCATCTCGATCAGGACGTCCGGGTGGTTCATCAAGTAGTCGTGAAAAGCCACCTCAAGATTCACCGGAGCCGGGGTGCGCTGAGCGTAGAGCGCCACGGCGCTAGTCGCCGCGATGGTGCAGAGCGCCAGAACGGAACCGGCCTGGCGGAAGAAGCGAGCGAATTGCATGGCGATGTCCTATCAATCAGCATGTCACATATTGCGCAATAGATACCGAAAACGGTATATTTGGGCAATCTTTGGTTTCGCCATCGATCTCGGATAGGGCTGTATCCCTGACCTTCCGACATCGATTTTCTCCAACAGGACGGGTTCAAATGGTCGAACAAGAAATCGTGTGTCCGTGGTGCAACACCACTACCCACCACGGTAACCGCGTCTGCCCCGGGCCTAACTGTGGGGCGCAGATCCATTACGGCCCGACGGGGGAAGAGCAGAAGGTGTCGGGTGTGGGCGGCGCCATCGTCGGCTTCGGCCTGATCAACATGATCTTCCAATATTTCGAGGCGTCGCCGGGGCTCTATGTGTCGCTCGGCGCGGCGGGTATCGGCGCGCTGGGAGGCCTGATCGTGCTGCTTTACCTGAAACGGGGCGAAGTGAGGTATTTCACGCGCCGCGTCGTGCAATAGAGGTTTGCCATGCGAGACGCTGAGCGAATGACTAAAACCCGCACCCTCAAAGAGGCGATGTTTTCGGGTGATCTGGGCGGGGCCTATAAGGCGCTCCAGGGGCTGAGCCCCCAGGATGCCAGCGTCGTCGCCAAGGAGTGCGGCTTTTCCGTAATCGGACTTCAGTCGGGTCCTGCATTTTTCACGCATATGCAGAAGCAAGTTGCCGAAGCCGTGCGCAATAAGACGGATGGTTTCGGCCTGCGGAAACTCCAGCGAGATCGGCCATCGTGAGTTCTGCAGCGCGCCCACGGCGGCCCAGCGTCTACTCCAGCGAGCGGTCCGAGCCAAATTCACCAGCGGTTGCGCCTCTGCCGGCTGACCTGGCGGCTTTAATCGATCGACGTAACCAATGTGACGGATTGACCCTGCTGGCTCAGATGCCTGACGAGAGCACGTCGCTGGTGTTCTTCGATCCCGAATATCGCGGTGTCCTCGACCATCTGGGATTTGGCAACGAGGGAAAGCGGCAGAAGGGGCGGGCTGCCCTCGAACAGATGAACGGCGAGGTCATCGGTCAGTTCATCAGCCAGATTGGACGGGTATTGACGCCGCGTGGGCATCTCATGCTGTGGGTGGATAAGTTCCATGTCGTCGAAGGGATCGCGCCATGGCTGCAGGGCGCTCCGCTCAAGGTGGTCGACATGATCACCTGGGGCAAAGGTCGGATCGGCATGGGCTTTCGCACGCGCCGCTGCTGCGAATATCTGATGGTCGTCCAGAAGCTACCAATGCGTGCCAAGGGCGTGTGGACCCTGCACAACATTCCCGACGTGTGGGCCGAAAAGCTAACCAAGGAAGAGTCCGGCGAGCATGCCCATACCAAGCCGGTCGAATTGCAGGCCCAGTTGATCGCGGCCACCACGCCGCCTGGCGCTTTGGTGGTCGATCCCGCTGCCGGCAGCTTCTCGGTGATGAAGGCGGCCCACCAGGCGGGGCGCCGGTTCTTGGGATGTGACATAGCCAGCGACCCCTCAGCGATCAATAAACCCCCACAGGATTGTTAACATGACAGTGCTCGTACAAGCGCTGAGAGAAAAGATCGGTCCGCGTCAAATCGCGTATCTGCTTTCGTTGCAAGATCACGAGCCGCATCGGCCAGCGGCCCAGCGTCTGCTCGCTATAGCGCTTGGGAACGGTGAATTCGCGCCAGATGGGGAAGACCTGGCGAGCGCGATGAATGATTTGATGGGGACGTGCTGGTCGGAAGGGTTCCAAGGCGACGCCACGGATCGAGAAGCCGTGGAAGTCCATCTGCTCTGCGAAATCCTGATTCAAGCTGACAATGTTTATTGGTGCATCGCCGAGCAGTGTCTCGATGCGCCTGATGGTGGTGCTGCTCTTCTGTCGGAATGGTCCGACGAGTGGGTCAAGAAGATCCGCGGCTATATGGGGCTCATCCAAGCTCAGCGGAAGTCTTCCAGGAACGGTGCGAAGGGATAGGGCATGAGATATCTGGGTTCGGCATTTCGCCGTCTTGCCGCTCGCGTGGTCGGCCATTTCACGGTCCACGGGCAGGTGTATCGGTACAGGTTCGGAGAGTCGATGACCATGGCACCGGCCGGCAGCGGAAAGGGTGTCGGAACTATTATTCCCAGCATCTATTCGCAGTCGGAATGGGAAAACGTCTGGTTCGGTCATCCCGTTGTTGGACTCTACTTCGGAACGTGCGGCTCTCTCGCCGAGGAGCTTGGCTGGTCCGCTCACGAACAGCGAACCCTCGCTGTTGTTCAGGCCATTGAACAGTGGCACTTGCTTCCGGGTGAACACAATGGCGAACCGGCTGAAGCGCGAATGGCGGCGGCGGTCCAAGATCTTGCACCAGACGATCGAGTTAAGGCAGAGGCCCTGTTGTTCCGGCTGCTGCGACAACATTCGGAACGGATGCATAAACTGGGATATGCCGAAGAACATGTCGTAGGCGCGGTTCGAAAATCCGTCGACGCGCCGGATCGCAAGCCGGCGCTGCGCCTAGTGCCCAAGACGGATCCAAACTGCCCGTAAGGATTTTGGCGATGGCGAGACAGACTTATGAAGAATATGTGGCCGAGTCGCGTCAGACGATTCGGGATCTTGAAGACCGTTCCTTGAATGCGCCGACGGCGGAGGAGCGGGCGGCGGCTTTAGAGGAACTTGACCGTCTGATCGAGGGCGCGCTGGGCTGCTGAGTCCAGCCGGCGGAAGTCGCTCATATGGATGCTCGGCGATTATTTGAAAGGGTAGATGATGCAGATCGATAATAGTGGACAGGCACAGTCTCCCACCGAGGAGATGGGCTTCCAGCTTCATCCCAACCTTCTGCGTCATATAATCGGGCGGCAGGCTCCGTCACTCGCCAAAGCGGTTCTGGAAGTGGCGATGAACGCCGTCGACGGCGGCGCGGCGAAGCTTACCCTTGATCTCTCCGAGAGGGGCCTGGTTGCCGTGGACGATGGGCGCGGTTTCGGCACCGATCCGGACGAAATCAAGCGGGTCTTCGGGACCTTCGGTGAGCCGCACGCCGAGGAGGACGTTCCGCTGGGCGAATTCCGCATGGGCCGCGGCCAGCTCTTCGCCCAAGGTAAGACCACCTATGAAAGCGGGGCCTTCCGGTTCGACGTCGATCTGCGCGGACGCGGCCAGTCCTGGAGGTTGGAGACGGGGAGGCCCTATCAGCCGGGGTGCAGGATCACCGTTGAATTCCCTGAACCTCGTATGGTCGAACCGAGCAGCGACGAGATCAAGGAGTTGGTCGCCTGGCTGCCGATTGCCATTCATCTCAATGGCGAGCTGATCAGCCAGCCGCCGGCCTCGGCGGAATGGGATCTGGAAACCGACGATGCCTGGTTCAAGATGGGGCAGGGACCGCTCAAGGTCTACAATCGCGGCGCCTTCGTTCACGCGTACCCGGCGGAGACCTGGGGCATCGGCGGGGTGGTGGTCAGCAAGGCGCGCTTGGCCGTCACCTTCGGACGGAACGAGGTGATGCGCGACTGCGCCGTCTTTAAGCGGATAGTCGCCAATCTCGATGATCTTTTCCTCGCTGGTCTACGGGCCAGAAAAACTAAAAGCATGCCGGCGCAGATGCGCGCCCGCGCGCTGAAGATGCTGTCCGTGGGCAAACTGCATGTGGATGATCTCATCCAGTACTGGCTGCTGCGCGATGCGCGTGGTCGTCCGCAATCTCTCCAGGTGCTGACCCGATACAGCGCGGTCGCAATGGGCCCGCTCGGCGATCCTCATGCCTTCCGGGCTATCGAGACCGGCAAGGCCCTGGTGCTGGACGATGAATACTTCGAGGGCAGTGGTGTCGACTTGCCGCGGCTTCTCGTGGTGATGAAGCGAGACGGGTATCCGGTTCCGGCGCAGTTGTCCTGGGAGCAGATCCTGGCGGATATCAAGTTGGGGCGGAACACTCTTCCGGAGCGTGATCTCCCGCCTCACGAGCGCGCCCTGCTTTTCGGCGCTCAGGTCGCTTCGCGCGCTGTCGCCGCCCTTATCGAGGAAATGGATCTCGCGGGCGGGGTCGTCCCGACCAGGCGTGTGATCGCCGCCGCCCGCGACAGCGAGGACGTGTTCTCTGACGGCGAGAGCTTCATCGCGCTTAGCCTCCGCCACCTGGAGGATCTGTCGAAAGGTGAATTCAGTTTCGTCAAGGCCGCGGCGCTGCTGGCCTCTGCCTATATCCGGTTTCCGGCGCCGGGTGTCGGGGACAGCATCGAAGAAGGCTCGATGGAGGCCGCAATCCGAGAGAGTGCTGTGGCCGATGGCATTTTTCATCTCGTGTCTTCTCATATCGACCCTGTGGCGGTGTCGCGCTCGCCGCTTTCGGGCGACCCGATGGTTTTTTCCCGCTGGTGGAACAGTAAGGCAAAAGTCCGCGATCTGGGGGATGTCGGGCGTCTCTGGGCGGAGGATTACGCCAGGCGGTGTCCAGGGTGGGGCGTCGTTCCCAAAGAATCGTTGCTGCGTGCTGTGGGCATCAGGCAGGACAGCCTGATTCGTGACCTGGCCGGCGACGAGGCTCAGACCGAGGACCCGGAGTACTGGTGGGAGACATTTAGCGTGCGTCTGCAGCCGGCGCTGAGTGCCTGGGCATTATCTCATTGGAGTTTTGCTCTCTCGGAAGACCGGAAGAAAGTGATCGCGCGGCGCGGGAAGCCCCGCAAGCCTGCCTTCCTCAAGGAGTCCCCTTACCGCAGCGGACACCGTCTGTATTCCGTCTTTGGCCCCTATATCGCAGCTGGTCTCGAAAAAACCATGGCGCGCTGGGCCGAAGAGCGGCCGTTCGCTCCTCCGGCTGGCGCCATTCCGCCATCATTCTCCATCGGGACCGCTAAAAAGCGCCCGAAAATGGAAGATCTGATCACCATAATTTTGGATTCTCTGATCAGGGTCGAATTCTCCTTGGGCGGGTTCGAGGTCAGTGGTTGGCGTGAATTTGGAAAGAAGCATATCGATGTCGATATGTTGCAGTCCTGGTCGAGCCGGGCGAAGTCGGTACAGATCTATCGTTGGAAGGGGCGCGAACAGATTCCCGCTGGAGTCGGCCCAGTTTTTCGAAAGAAGATCCCCAGCCTGCGAATGCTGGAGATGGTCAATTCCGACGTCTATGGCCGAGGTCTTCTGCTGACCATCACGGGAACGTGTGGTCGGGATGAAGCCGACAAATTTTCTTATCAGGACGGGCATTCCCGCCAATACCCCCTGCATGGATGGACGATACGGCGGCTTGGCTGGCCGATCATGACCCTGCTGTTGCGGCGGTATACGCAGATTTTGGGCGGTGAGCAGGTTCTGTTCGACCGTTTGCGCGGCCCCCACAGGAACCGGGAGAAAAAAAGCCATCACCGGCTGATCGACGATGCTGAAATGTTCGAAGAAGCGAATGTTGAGCAATGAGGCGGTCTGAATAGGTAGGCACTCGGGTTCGAAATCAGAGAGGACAGGCAATGGCGAGGCAGACTTTATTGACCGACTGGGATTGCCGATTGATCGTTACCGCGCGCCATGAACCAGAAGTTGGGTTGATGCAGGATGCCGATTGGACCCGCATAGCTGAATTGAAGGCAACGGGACTCTTGGAAGACGACTTACGGCTGACAGAAACCGGCGACGCGGCTTACTGGTCCTTGCGCCCAGACGGGGAGCGAGCGGCCTGGATTTGCGGTTATCTCGACGAGAATTTCGGCGGATTGCTCCTGGACCTTGAACGGCAATCTCTGCGGGACACAGCCATCGCATGGCGCTCTGAGGACGCCATTATATCCGAGGGAGATCTGCAGGACGCAATCGTCCGCTGGAACGGCTGGGTAAACTCGCCGCCGGCGTGGTTTGCCACTCTTTCTGACCGCGCAGCGCTGTGCGATCGCTTCGCTCAATTGATGGCGAAGCATTCAAACTCTTCACAAAAATCCGAATAGACCTGTGGCGATATTTTAACAAGAAGCTGTCGCCGTGTAGAGCGGCACCGAGATAAATGGGATGATGTTAAATGAACGACATTACTGATAAAACGCAGCCTTTGAATGAGGTGTCGAATCTTTTTGTTGAAATGAATGGCGGGAATTTATTCGTAATTGAGAGAGCGCCTTTTAAGTTGGAGGTGTATGTGCATCCGAGCGTAAGTAGTTCCTGGCTTTGGAAGTTACATGACGACAAGTATGGATGCATCGTTTCGGTCTCGGAGGAAATAGTTGATCTCACATTCGAAGAAGCGAAAGCGGAGGTAGTCCAAGAAGCCTTCCTTATCGCTGCGATGTATAAAGACGAGGCGGAAGACCGTGTTCGAGTGAAAAAGTGGAACGCCGAAAATTATAAATATCAAGAACTTGGAAGTGTTCGCAGGCGCAGGATGCGCAAACGATGAAACGGGATGAAGGCTTGCTTAGGACAGCGTCGTTGGACGAGTAAATCAATGCAAAAGGAGAACTGAGAATGTTCACATCGAGCCGCAGCACCGGGGTTTCGATCTTGGCACTCATCATTACCGCCACCGTGATCGCCGCCATCATCGCGGGATTCGTCGATGCATCGCACGCACGCGCCTGGTCCGTATTCGGGATGATGGTCCTGCTGCTCGAACTCGCGGTCACCGGCGTCGGCTTCGTGATTGCCATGGCCCATTCGGGGGAGCCTATCCGGATCTCCGCCGGGCCTTGGTTACCGCTGGCGCTGATCGGCGGTTTCGGTTTGCTGACCCCGCTGCAGGCGGGCTCGGCCGGCATGGCCCTGGTAGAAACCTTGTGGTCGCTGGCGGTCCGGTTGGCCTCCGCCTGAACGCAGTAACTCGCGTACGTTCTCGCTTGAATTTAAGGCTATTCGGATTTTCAGGTTGGACGGCCACCATCGTCAATCTGAGCAGAGTCGGATTTTGGGGTTGCTGACCTCGACCCGGTTCTCCGGCGCTGGGGGTTATCCATAGGGCGCCCCGAGCGACCATCAAGAGTCTGGCGACAGGGCGCCCTGTGGGTAACCGACAGACTAAGGAGTCGCGCGCGGCTCCCGCCGCTCATACCATTCACGGCAGGTTTCACCGAAAGCGCGCTCCCGGATTTCGGCCTCCGGCATTTTCGGATAGATTGCCCGGAAGAAAGAGCACTTCCGCCTGAAATAGCCGAGCAGCGTCTTCGAGATGGGCTCGTTGTTGACGACAAGCGGCGACACAATGCCAGCCGTCGTCTTTCTCTTCGTTGCCCTCCGGCCCTGACCCTGAAGGGGAAAATGTGCGTCGTCATGACGCCTTTTTCGCTCGCGCATCATCGGCGCCTATTTCGGAAGGTCGGACACGGAGATGCCGAGCGAATTGCGCAGCCGTTCCGCGGCGACAGCGAGGCCGCTGGGAGCAGGCAGGCCAGCCGCGTTAAACGCACGGCTCGCGCGGTGGGCCTGCACGAGCAGATCGGTGACCTCGTCCCGGTTGACGGCCACCAGATAGGGGGTGTTCCCTTCCAATGCATGTATGGCCTGCGCAAGAGCGTCGTCGATCTTCTCGGCATTGGCCTGAACCTCGCTTGCAAGGAACCTGCGGCGATCCTCCTGTTCGGCGCGGGTACGGCCGAACTTCATGCCGATGCTAACCTGATCGTCGCGAACGGTCTCCAGTGCCGCGACAAGAGCATGAAGCGGCGCGTATAGCGGATTGGACTGGATCTGGTTCTCGGTCATCGTGACGTACTCCTCGGATCAGGCCGAATGCTTCTGGGTGCAGGACAGCAAGGTCTCGCTGTAGCCGTCACGCTGAGCATTCATCGGGAAATGATCCTGCGCCGGATCGTGACTGATTCGGTGTTTTGCCTCGCTGGTATGGTCGCCCTTCGGCCAGCCACAGCACGGACAAGCTTCCGCCGCGATCTGCGCATCGAGCGAGGCCGCCATGTCTCGCAGGAAGGACGGGCCGCCTGACCATTTTCCTTCCGGCCAATTCGTCACGGCGACCTGGCCGCGACTGTTAATCTCGGCGGTGGTGCCCGCCTCATCGAAGCGCGCCTGCAACTCCGGGCTATCGGTGATCAAGCGCCGAGCCATGGCGCTCTCGATCTCCGCCTTCGGCGCCAGAACCTGATTTCCCTGGACGGAAAACCCAAGCCGCTTGCACCGGGCCAGGAAGTCATCGCGTCCCTGGAGCGAACCGACATACACGGAATTCCAATGCAGGTCGTCGGCAGTAAATTCGTTAGCACCGATCATAGGTCTCTCCTTAGCGAAAGCTGGCAGTGTTGATACGGAACGTCCGAAGCATGGCAAGGACGCCGGCCGCGTGACGGAGATCGCCCCGGCGGCGAGCGGCCTGGGCATCATCAAGCATGAGAGCGAGAATGTGACGCATTTCGGGTACTCCCTATCAACTGCAGGGGCGAGTTTACGTGACAACAACTATATCGGCAAGCATTTTGTTTGCGTGGCGTAAACTATTACGCTACGGTCAGGCAATGACACGCAGCAAGACACCTTGGCAGCAGAGGGCGATCGCCGCCGGCTTGCCTCAGCAAACACTTGTCACCCTGGCGGGTCATGACAAGAGCACTATCGCTCGGCAGTTGCGCGGCTACTGGCAATCGGGTATCCCGAAACACATCCGCTCGATGATCATTGCCTGGGAGGTGATGACCCCTGACCAGCGGGAACGCTGGTTGAGGCTGGTCGAGGGCGACGTTGACGGATCTGTTGAACCTGCCGGGACTGACGGTTGAGCAGGTAGTCGAAGACGATCACCAGTACAGCATCAAGATCGGCCGGCGCCGCGGCGACCGGCTGCACTGCCCCCATTGCGGCTGTGTCGACCTTCGTCCCAATGGCTCGCGCGAGGTCCGCATCCATGATCTGCCGATCCACGGCAAGCGGGTCGGCATCTGGTTCGACCGGCAGCGCTTCCTCTGCCCGGACTGCGGAAAAAGCTGCTCCGACGAACCCGAGGTCTTCGATCCGGCCAGGATGATGACCCGGCGCCTGGTCGAATGGATTGGCCAGCAGGGCTTGCGGCGACCCTTCACCGCCGTCGCCGACGATGTCGGCCTCGACGAATCGACGATCAGGTCGGCCTGGTCGGAGTGGACCGAGGCGCGGATCGCCGCCCTGGAAATCCCGACGCCCCACTGGATGGGCTTGGACGAGGTCTACCTGCTCGGCTCGGCGCGCGGCGTCATCACCGATGTCCATCAGCGGACCCTGGTCGATTTCCTTCCGCGCCGGGACAAGGGCACCATCGGCCGGCGCATCGCCGGCATGCCCAGCCGTGACCAGATCGAACTGGTCACCATGGATATGTGGCGTCCCTACTGGACCGTCTGCCGCGAGCTGCTGCCCAAGGCGCAGATTGTCGTGGACCGCTGGCACGTCCAGAAATACGCGAACGAGGGCATGGAGACGGTCAGGAAGGCCGTGCGCGAGGGCTTGCCGAAGAAGCGGCGCATCCGCCTGCTGAATGACCGGCGGCTGCTGTTGAAGCGCGGCGCCGATCTTGTCGGCATGGAACCGATGATCGTCGAGGCGTGGTGCGGCGAGTTTCCCGACCTCGGCGCAGCCTACGCCGCGAAGGAGCGGTTCGCCGAGATATGGTCCTGGGGTAACGAGGCCGACGCGCGGGCCGGGGTCCGCGCCTGGGCGGAGGAGATGCCCGAGGAGATCCGGCCTGCGTTCAAGCCGCTGCTTACGGCGCTGACCAATTGGGAAACGGAGATCTTCGCCTATTTCCGCCACCCCATCACCAATGCGTTCACCGAGTGCATGAATGGTGTGAACCTCAGGGAAATTATGGACTGGAAGCCGCAGAACAGCTGACCTTAGCTCGCAATTAATTTGTAGACTGCGCAGCTTATAGATAGATTGGTTTGGATTTCGC
>JAJPHO010000189.1 GCA_021325215.1 Alphaproteobacteria bacterium | reverse complement strand
TTCCGCCGTGTCGCTACCCGCTTTGAGAAGACGGCCAGGAATTACCTGGCCGTCGTAACGCTCGCCGCTATCGTCTTGTGGCTACGATAAGTGTCCACAGTTCCTAGTGTGGCGATTCTTAAATTCCTACGACTTCGATATCAGCGATTTTAGGAATTTAAGAATCTTCAAGCCACACTAGATGATTGATAAAGCTAGTGTCCTGATCGATCGCGAAGTTCGAAAGGCCGTGATCCAGATCGCACGAACTTCGCGATCGGGACACTAGAATTGCGACACCATGCGGGCGTTCGAGTATCTGAGGCGTTCCGAGAGTTCCCGGCCCATATTGAGAAGAATATTGACGGCGACCGCCGGCCTCTGGCCGTCCAGCGCCATGAAGTTCGTGTTCGACAGGAAATAGGTCACCGATTGCGTCATGGCCACCGCATTGGCCGATCGCGGTTTTCCGTCCAGCAGGGCCATTTCGCCGAACACGTTGCCGGCCGCGATCGTCGCCAGTCTGAGCGGCGGACTGCCGTTTTCGGAGGGCGCCGTGATCTCTATCTGGCCGGCCGCCAGCAGATATATTCCATCGCCATTCTCGCCATTGCGAAACACGACCTCGCCGGGTTCATGGGCGGCGCGCACCAGCATCCGCGAAAGATGGTCGATATCGACCGGGCCGAGACCGTTCAAAGCCTCCATCTCGTCCAGGGTTATTTCCATCGGTTCGCCGCCCCCGGTCGAACCGCAGATCAGATCCTCGGCCGCCGCCATTGCCGATTCGACATCCGGATACAGGCTGCCTCGCGGGATGACTTCGTCGACGCGGGTCGATAAAATGAATTCCTGGCGCCAATGGCCGGCCGCGACGCCGGCAAGAAACAGCCGCCGGTTCTTCTGTTTCAGCGTCCTGCCGATCTGCGTCAGCGCCTTGGCTCCGGAAATGTCGATATAGGTGACATTCCGAAGGTCCAGGACGACGACAAGCGGCTGCCTCTCCTCCAGGCTCTCGACGGTATCCCGCAATCGATTGACGGTGCCGAAGAACAGTGGTCCCGTCATATTGAGGACGACGATCCGGCGGCCCTCGCGGCTCAGGATCTCCTCGGCCTTCAAGGTCCGCTGTATGAGAGACCGGCTCTGGGTCCGGTCGATGACCTGGTAATTCACCGAACCGCTTATGCGGGAAGCGAACAGCACCAAGGCCAGGATCGCCCCGCACAGAACGGCGAAAGCGATATTGATGAAGACCGTCACCAAGGTCACCAGCGCCACGACGCAGGCGTCGGCCAGATAGGCCCGGCCGCGGCGGCGGGCCAACGAGAAGGCATAGAAGTCGGTCATCGAGACGCCGATCATGATCATGATGGCGCCCATCACCGAAAAGGGCAGCAAGGCCAGGACGCGGCTTCCCCCCACCAGCAGCGCGAGCATCGCCAGGGAGTGGATGGCGCCCGCCATTCTGCTGCGCGCACCGGCCTGGTAGCTGGTAATTCCGCGCATGGGGGCTCCCGTGCTCGGAACGCTGCCGAAGCAGGCGCCAATCATGTTGCTGAGCCCCTGTCCGATCAGTTCGCGATTGCTCGAATGGCGCTCATGCGTGGCCTGATCGATCGCCGCCGCGCTGAGCAGCGATTCGGTGGAGCCGACCAGGGCGAGAACCATGATGGTCGGCGCCAGCATACCGAGCCAGCGCAGAGTGGGGACCGGCCAGGACAGCGACATCGCCTGGGCCACCGCCTCGGGCCTGGGAAGGCTGCCGTGCAAATTGCCGACCAGCGGTCCCAGCGCTTCCTGGCCGAGGATCAGTCTCAGCAGCTGGTCCAGCGCTATGCCGATGAAAAAAGCGAGAACGATCGCGGGGAGCCTTTTGGTGATCCGCGAGCCGAACTTCATCATTGCCATGGTCGCCAAGGCGACAGCGATCGATCCCGGCGAGATTTCGGCCCCGTGCCGCGCGATCTCCGTCCAGCGCATCGTCGCGGACAAGCCGGCTACCGAGGCGATCTGGCCGAGGATGATCAGAATGGCGACGCCGTTGGTGAAACCGCTGAGCACCGGATAGGGGATGTATTTGGCGATCTGCCCCAGGCGGAAAATACCGAACAGCACTTGCAGGACGCCGACCAGGAACACCACGATGAAGCCGACGATCATCGCGTCATGCCGGTCGGCGCCCTGCCGCAGCACGGTCTCGATCGCGACGGCGGTGATCAGGGATACCGAGGCGCGGGGGCCGCTGATCTGCAATTTACAGCCCCCGGCCAGAGCCGCGACGAAGCCGCTGACGATCGAAGCGTGAAAGCCGGCCAGAACGCCGAGGCTTATATAATCCGGCCCGAGGGGCGCCAGCGCCAGGGCCCCCAGCGGAATGGTCATCGGCAACGACAATATACCAGCCATCAATCCGCCCAGCGCGTCACCCCGCACTGTGGAAAACATCTTCATCAGACCGTTCATCGCATCCGAGCCTTGTCTCTCACCTGTTCAGAGGATGTCAGTCCTCAGCGTGCCCCCCTTCGGATTGCGAGTTTGAACTATCAGTTGTGCAAGCTCAAGGACACACTCGCTTTGAGTGGATATAGACGCTTTGACGAGCGGTCCGATCGGGTGTCGGGCGACCTACGCCGTCACCCCTCTGACCTACAGCTTTCATCAATCTGGTATGGCGTTAAGCGCCTCAAATTTCTAAAGTCGCCCGACCAAGAACGAGGAACTTGAACTCATGACCACCATCGCGCAAAAGCTGTCCGACCTGAACATCACCCTGCCGAACGCCGCGGCGCCGGCTGCCAATTACGTGCCGTTCGTCAAAAGCGGCAACCTGCTGTTCATCTCGGGCCAGCTGCCTTTCGAGAACGGCCAGCTGATCCATAAGGGCCGCCTGGGCGAAAACGTCTCGGTCGAGGACGGCTACAAGGCCGCCCGCCAGTGCGGCATCAACATCATCGCCCAGATCAAGGCCGCCGGCGGCCTCGAAAAGGTGGCCCGCATCGTCCGCCTGGGCGGCTTCGTCAATTCGTCCGCCGATTTCACCGACCAGCCCAAGGTGGTCAACGGCGCCTCGGACCTGTTCGTCGAAGTGTTCGGCGATGCCGGCCGCCATGCCCGCGCCGCGGTCGGCGTTCCCTCGCTGCCGCTGGGCGTTGCCGTCGAGGTCGACGCCGTGGTCGAACTGGCCGACTGATCGTATTACCCCGTCCGTAACACACTGTGGCGGGCGGGGTTTACTTCATTGATTGATACAATCCAAATAAAATTGTAAGCTGTACTTACCCTGTATTGCTCTCATTAGTGGTGGGAGTGATGGCAATTGCAGCTGCTCTGATTTATTGGATCATAGTCGCCATCTGGCTGTCCGTGCTCGGCACGGTCCTGTGGTTCTATGCCGCCAATCCCCGCATCTTCGGCACGACCCGGCTGCTGCTCGGCGTGGTGGCGATCGATACGACGCGCAATGTCGTCGAGAACGTCTATTTCGGCCTCTATTTCGACAGCCGCTACGGACTGTTCGGCCCCGATCTGGCCGGCGTGCTGGGCGAGCCTCTGCTGCTGATCATGCCCAAGGTCCTGAACGTCATTTCCGGATTGCTGGTGCTGTCGATCCTGCTGTTGCGCTGGCTGCCCGAGGCGATCGGCGAGCGCCGCAGCGCCGAGGAGCACAGCGCCTATCTGAGCCGCAAGGCCGCGGTCGACGGCATGACCGGCCTGTTCAACCGCAGCCATTTCCTGATCCAGGCCGAGACCGAGTTCGAGCGCACCCAGCGCTATCACCACCCGCTGTCGGTACTGATGCTCGACATCGACCATTTCAAATCGATCAATGACCGCTACGGCCACGACGTGGGCGACCGGGTCATCGTCGAGATCGCCAATATCCTGCGCTATATGGCGCGGGAGGCCGATCTGGCCGCGCGGATGGGCGGCGAGGAATTCGTGGTGATGCTGCCCGAGACCGGCATCGCCGACGCCGCCAATTTGGGAGAAAGACTGCGCGCCGCGATCGCCGCGACGCCGATCCAGGCGACCGGCGGCCTGCTGACGCTGACGGTCAGCATCGGCGTCGGCGGCAGCGACGGCAATGCGACGGTGGGCGAGATGCTGAAACAGGCCGATCTCGCCCTCTACCGCGCCAAGAGCGAAGGGCGCAACCGCCTTTGCCTGTGCGGCGACTCCCCCGTGATGCCGGCTTATACCGGCGTCAGCGGCCGGTAGCGCTTGGGCACCAGCACGGTGTTCTGCGGCAATCCGATCGGATCGGCATAGGGGAAGTCGAGGCTGTAATGCAGCCCGCGGCTTTCCTTGCGCGACAAAGCCGAGCGGATGATCAGCTTGGCCACCATGGCCAGGTTGCGCAGTTCCAGCAGATCGCCGGTAACGCGGAAGCTGCCGTAATATTCGTCGATCTCGGACAGCAGCATCTCGATGCGGTGCTGTGCGCGCTCCAGCCGTTTGGTGGTGCGGACGATGCCGACATAATCCCACATGAAGCGGCGCAGCTCGTCCCAATTGTGCGACACCACCACTTCCTCGTCGGAATTGGCGACCAGGGTTTCGTCCCAGGCCGGCGCCGCGGGCGGCTCCGGCAAGTCGGACAGGCGCCCGAGAATGTCGTCGGCCGCGGCCGCGCCGTAAACCAGGCATTCCAGCAGCGAATTGCTGGCCATGCGGTTGGCGCCGTGCAGACCGGTGAAGGCCACCTCGCCCACCGCATAAAGGCCGGGCACGTCGGTGCGCCCCGAACGATCGGTCATCACGCCGCCGCAGGTATAGTGCGTCGCCGGCACCACCGGGATCGGCTGTTTGCGCATGTCAATGCCGAACTTCAGGCAGGTCGAGAAGATGGTGGGGAAATGTTCCTCGATGAAAGCCGCCGGCTGGTGGCTGATATCGAGATAGACGCAATCGATGCCGAGGCGCTTCATCTCGTGGTCGATAGCGCGGGCCACGATGTCGCGCGGCGCCAGCTCGCCCCGCTCGTCGAAGCGCGGCATGAAGCGCTCGCCATTCGGCAGCAGCAGACGCCCGCCCTCGCCGCGCACCGCCTCGGAGATCAGGAAGTTCTTGGCGTCCGGGTGATAGAGGCAGGTCGGATGGAACTGCATGAATTCCATGTTGGCGACACGGCAGCCGGCACGCCACGCCATGGCGATGCCATCCCCGGTGCAGCCATCCGGATTGGTCGAATAGAGATAGACGCGCCCCGCCCCGCCGCTGGCGATCACCACGGCCTTGGCGCGGAACAGGCTGATGTGGCCGGTGCGGCGGTCGAGCGCATAGGCGCCGATGGCGCGGCCCAGGCTTCCATCCGCCGCCTTTTCGCGCACCAGATCGACCACCAGGAAATGCTCGAACACCTGGATGTTCCCGGTGTTGCGGGCCTGTTCCTCCAGCGTGGTCTCGACCGCCCGTCCGGTCGCGTCGGCGGCATGGATGATGCGGCGGTGGCTGTGCCCGCCCTCGCGCGTCAGGTGATATTCGTCGGGCGACGCATCGTCCTTGGTGAAGGGCACGCCATAGCCGACCAGGCGGGAAATGGCGTCCTTGGCGTTCTCCACCACGAAGCGCACCACGCCGGGATCGCACAGATCGGCGCCGGCCACCAGCGTGTCGGCGACATGGCTTTCCAGGCTGTCGGTGGCGTCGAGCACCGCGGCGATGCCGCCCTGCGCGTACAGCGTGCTGGAATCGGTGAGATTGCCCTTCGACAGCAAAGCGACGCTGGCCTTCGGCGCCAGCTGCAGGGCGACGGTCAATCCCGCCGCGCCGCTGCCGATCACCAGCACGTCATGGACCGGCATTTCGTTCATCGGGTTTCCCAATCCAGTCCGATATCGATGGCCGGGGCCGACTGGGTCAGCCGTCCGACCGAGACATAATCGACGCCGGTCGCTGCGATCCCGGCGATGGTCTCCAGCGTGACGCCGCCCGAGGCTTCGGTCTTGGCCTTACCGGCGATCAGCGCCACGGAGTCGCGCAGCTGCGCGGTCGTCATATTGTCGAGCAGGATGATGTCGGCCCCGGCCTCCAGCGCGTCGGCGACCTGATCCAGCCGGTCGCATTCGACCTCGACCGGCAGGCTGGTCGCGGCCTTGGCGCGGCGCACGGCTTCCTTGACGCTGCCACACACGGCGATGTGGTTGTCCTTGATCAGAACGCCGTCATAGAGACCCATGCGGTGGTTCCGCGCTCCGCCCAGCCTGGTCGCGTATTTGGCCAGCTGGCGCAGGCCGGGCACGGTCTTGCGGGTGTCGAGCAGGATCGCCTTGCTCTCGGCGATGGCGTCGGCATAGCGGCGCGTCAGCGTCGCGATGCCGGACAGATGCTGCAGCAGGTTCAGCGCGGTGCGCTCCGCCGTCAGCAGCCCGACAGCCGGGCCGTCGAGCAGCGCGATCACCGCCCCCGCTTCGACCTTGCCGCCCTCTTCCACCTGGAAGGTGACCTTGGCCTCGGGCACGACGCGGCGGAACACCTCGGCGACCAGGGGCAATCCCGCCACCACCATCGGCTCGCGCGCCGCCATGACCCCGTGGAAGTGGAGATCGGCCGGAATCACCGCAGTGCTGGTGACGTCGCCCGGACCGATATCCTCAGCCAGCGCCGCATCGACGATGCGGTCGATGGCCGCCTGGAGTTCAGGCGCCAGCAAGGGAATGCGCATTCACGGACTTGGACATGTCGAGCATGCGCTGCAGCGGCTTCAACGCGGCCTGGCGCAGTTCTTCCGGCATCTCGACCGCCGGAGTCATGTCGCGCAGGCACAGATACAGCTTCTCCAGGGTGTTCTTGGCCATGAACGGGCAGCGGGCGCAATCGCACGTGCCGTCGGCGCCGGGCGCGCCGATGAAGGTCTTGTGCGGCGCGTCCTTGCGCATCTGATGGATGATGCCGGGCTCGGTCGCGATGATGAATTCCTGGCCTTCGTCCGCCGTCACATATTCGAGGATCGAGCGGGTCGAGCCGACATGGTCGGCGTGACGCAGCATGGCTTCCGGGCATTCCGGATGGGCGGCGACCTTAGCGTTGGGATGACGGGTCTTCAGCTTGATCAGCTCGCGTTCGGAAAACTGCTCGTGGACGATGCAGCTGCCCTGCCACAGCGCCATGTCGCGGCCGGTCTTGCCGGCCAGATAGGAACCGAGATGGCGGTCGGGGGCGAAGATGATCTTCTGGTCGGGCGGCAGCTGGGCCAGGATCGCCTCGGCGTTGGACGAGGTGACGATGATGTCCGACTGCGCCTTCACATCGGCCGAGCAATTGATGTAGGTGACGGCGATATGATCCGGGCGCGCCTCGCGGAACTTGCGGAATTCCTCGGGCGGGCAGCTGTCTTCGAGCGAGCAGCCGGCGGTCATGTCGGGCAGCAGCACGGTCTTGTCCGGGCTGACGATCTTGGCGACCTCGCCCATGAAGCGGACGCCGCAGAACACGATGACGTCGGCATCGGTGGCCGCCGCCTTGCGCGACAGATCCAGCGAATCGCCGACGAAGTCAGCGAGATCCTGGATCTCTCCGTCCTGATAATAGTGCGCGAGAATAACCGCGTTGCGTTCTTTCTTGAGACGCTGAATCTCAGCGGTCAGATCAAGAAAAGGATCGATTTTGGCCTGGACCGTGGTCAAGGAAAGTCTCCCAATGTTGGGCTCTTTAATGCCCGGAAGGCTGGCGCAATGCAAGCCGCCGCCTTTTCAATCGATATGGTATGGGATCGTTTGCCTTCAACAGCGGTTTTATCGGCACAGGCCCGCGCGCCACGCATGTCGGATGTACGAAAATGTCGTTGAGGGATTTCGGTTTTCTCAAACTGAACGATACGCCGCTGACCGGACTGATCCCCGAATTCCCGATGGGGGAGAGGATTCCGCGGATTTTGCACCAGACCCACTCGCGCCGCGATCTGCCGGGACCGATCATCCGCACCATATCGCACATCCGCGACCTCAATCCGGGATGGACGCACCGCTTTTACGACGAAGGCGAGCGGGCGGCTTTCATTCACGAGAATTACGGCCCGGAGGTACTGGGCTACTATCTCAGGATCAGCAAGGATTACGGCGCGGCGCGGGCGGATCTGTTCCGCTATCTCGCCCTCTATCTGATGGGCGGCGTCTATCTCGACGTCAAAAGCGGCGCTTCCCTGCCCTTCGACGAGGTGCTGCGCCCCTATGATTCCTACCTGTTGTCGCACTGGAAGAACGGCCCGGAGTCACCGTTCCATAATTGGGGAATCCATCCCGAACTGAGCGGCATGAAGCGCGGCGAGTTCCAGCAATGGTTCATCGCCACCGTGCCCGGCCATCCCTTCCTGAAATCGGTGATCGAGCATGTCCTGTCGAACATCGACCGCTATGTGCCGGGCATCCACCGCACGGGCGCGCACGCCGTGTTCCGCGTCACCGGCCCGATCGCCTACAGCCTCGCCATCCTGCCGCTGCTCGACCGCTATCCGCACCGCATGGTCGATTCCGAGGACGATCTCGGTCTGACCTACAGCGTCCTCGCGACACAGGGCCGCGACGCGCAGGAGCACAAGGCGGTGTTCCGCAACCATTATGCCGAGCTGGAAAGTTCGCTGATCGACGTGGGCACGCCGAAACGCGCCGTGTTCGCGGCCTATAAGTCGGCGAAGAAGCTCTACAAGACGGTGACCGAGAAGCTGCAGCATTAAGAAGCGAGGCCCCGTCCGCACTCTGGCTCGGCGGGGCCCGTCTCTCAGGTGGTCGTGCCGCACTTCGCGGTCAGGGACGACGACTGGGTGGTGTTGTCTTTCTTGGTGACCGTCACCTTTACCGGATTGGGCAAGGCCGCCGACGCGCTATAGGGCGCCGAGGCGAACTGGAAACTCTCCTCGCCGCTCTGCCCCGTCACCGCCTGTGCTTTTCCCGAATTGACCGAGTTGATGGTCAGGGAATCGACGTTCGCCGCGTCGCTGCCCGAAGCCACCACGGTGACCGGCGCCGCGCAGACATCGACCGGCGAGGTTCCGTCGCTGGAGGACAGCTTGAGACCGCCGTCACCGCCGGATGGCGTGTTCGCGGCCTGCTGTGTCGTCTCGCCGGCCTTGCAAAGGTCGGCGATCTGGGCCGATGGCACACCGTCGGCATGCGCCTCCTTCATGCAATTGACCACGGCCGTGAGCACCGAGGCCTGCGGGCTGCCGGTCAGCAGCCGTTGCTGGCCATAGCCGACATGCTCGGCGGCGACGCCGGTCGCGAACACCGTGCCCATATTGACCCCGACAGTGGGGATCGCCGATGGAGTGCTGCCGGACGACGAACCGACATCGGTCGTCTGGTTGAACGAACCGAACACCGATAACCCATCCACGATAATCTTGCTGTCGGAATTCTGCTCCTTCGCGTTCCCCTGGGACGGCGGCGTCTGGTTTCCTGGCGCCGGCTGCTGAGCCGCGGCGGCAAGCGTATAGACGGCGGGTGTCGCCTTGGGATGCTGCTCTGGCGGCTGGCCGGCAACGCCCTGCCCATGCAGCGCGGCAGTGGTGCAATCGCCCACCGTCCCCTCGGCCCCGCCGCCGACGAAACAACCGCGGATCGGCTGCGCGTTCTGGCTGGCATTGGGCGTGGTCACCGGAACGAAGGCGAAATTATTGAGATCGTCGCCCAGCTTGATGGACACCGGATCGGTGCTCGCCGTGCCTGAGACGGCAATCTTCAACCCATAAGTGTGCTGAGATCCGAAAACGAGATATTGGCCGGTGTTGTCGCAAGAGGATAGCAGCAGCACGCCAACGGCTAGAAAAGAAAGGCGATACATGATTCAGCCCCCTTTATCTTGTGTCTGGAGTTTGGTGCAGGGATCGAACAGCTTCGGATATCTGGCAAAGACGTCCGAAGACTGCGGAAAATCGCGGAAATCCCGGGGAACGACCATCACGGCACAGGTTCCGGCGTCTGGGAAAATAGCCAGATCCTCGCGCAGCCAGCCGACCGACATGGCCTGGCTGGCGCCGATGACGCCAAGCCCTTCCGTGCGGACGAAGACCGGCTTATCGCCAGGCCTGGCGGAAATCGTCGTCCAGCCGAAATATTCGTGCGTCTCGACGCCCTTGGCGGAGTAGATATTGACCGTCGTGCACGAGACGAGCCAAGGCGCGGCCATCAAAGACAATATTTCCCAGTATCGCAAAGCAGGCCCTCCCCTGCGCGATCGAACGCGAGCAATACCGCTCACCGATTTTTATTTGAACTGGAACAAAAGTTGGGGACGCCGGAACGCAGGCGTTACGGCGCACTCTCACCCGCGCCTTACATGGCACGTTACGATAATTTAGTCAACCATTACGAGAATAGGGTCAGCAATGCCCCGGCACGCCGAACACATGCTCCAGCGGCATCGGACGGTGGCGCAGGAAGCCCTGCATGAAATCGACGCCGAGATCGCGCAGCTGGTCTTCCACTTCGGTGTCCTGGACGAACTCGGCGATGGTCTGTTTGCCGAGCAGCTTGGCGACGTCCTGGATGCTGCGCACAGTGGCGTAGTCGACCGGGTCTTTCGTCATATTTTCAACGAATTGTCCGTCGATCTTGATGTAGTCCACCGGCAGCTTCTTGAGGTAGCTGAACGAGGAAACGCCGGTGCCGAAATCGTCGAGCGAGAAGCGGATGCCGATTTCGCGCATCTTCTCGATGAACTCGATCGAGCTGTCGATATTGTTGATCGATTCGGATTCAGTGATCTCGAAGCACAGCTTCTCGCGGTCGAACGCCGAACCGGTCACCCGCTCGCGCACGAAATTCTGGAAGTTGCGGTCGCCGATCGACTTGCCCGACAGATTGACCGAGATCATCTCGGCCTTGGTCACCAGCTCGCGGTGGCGCGACAGGAAGTCGATGACGTTGCCGACCACCCATTTGTCGACGCGCGGCATGATGCGGAAGCGCTCGGCGGCCGGAAGGAATTCGCCCGGATTGATCAGATTGCCGTCGCGGTCCTTGAGGCGCAGCAGGATCTCGCAGCGCAGGCCGTTCTTCTCGACCTGCAGCGGCTCGATCAGCTGGGCGTACAGGGTGAAATGGTTCTCGGCCATCGCCTGATCCAGCAGATGGACCCAGGCGGTCTCGGAGCGCCGGGTCTCGACCGAGCCGTCGACGTCGAAATAGGATACCACGCGGTCGCGGCCCGCTTCCTTGGCGGCATAGCAGGCGGTGTCGGCGGCCTTGAGAAGCTTGATCGCGTCTTCCCAGCTGCCGTCGATCGGCACCAGGCCGATCGAGGCGCCGATGCGGAATTTGCGGCCTTCGAACGAGAAGCGGATTTCGTCCATCTTGTTGCGGATCTTCTCGGCCACATCGAACGCGTCGGCGATCTCGCAATGTTCGAGGATCACGCCGAATTCGTCGCCGCCCAGACGCGCCAGAGTGTCGCGCGAACGGATGCAGGACTGGATCAGTTCGCTGGCTTCACGCAGGAACGCGTCGCCGGCGGTATGGCCGCAGGCTTCGTTGACCAGCTGGAACTGGTCGAGATCGACATAGAGCAGCGCATGATTGACGTCACGGCCGCGCGACGAAGCGACGGCGCGCTCGAGGCGGGCCTCGAAATCGGCGCGGTTGGCCAGACCGGTCAGCGTGTCGTGGGTGGCGCGATACAGAACCTCGGCGGCCAGGCGGCGGCGCTCGGTCAGGTCGCTGACCACCATGGTCAAGGAGGACAGCGGATTGCCCACCGGCCGCACCGCCGAAACGGTCAAATCCACATCGAACAGGGTGCCGTCGCGGCGGCGCATGGCGGTTTCCGCCTGAGCCGTGCGCTGGCCGCGCGCCAGCTGGATCAGCAGCAAGCGCTGTTCGGCCATCTTTTCGATGGGAAACAGCAATGAGATCGGACGGCCGATCGCCTCTTCCGCCGGATAGCCGAACATCTGCGCCGCGGCGCGATTCCAGCTGGTGATCAGCCCATCCAGCGAGCGACCGATCACGGCATCGCCGCAAGCCTCGGAAACCGAATCGAGCCGTGCCTGCCACTGACGAGCCTCGCGCTCGCCCGACTGGTCGGACAGGATGGTGTAGAAACCCGCCACCGTGCCGTCGGCGCGGCGGTCGGCCAGATGATCGATGCGGTAATCGAGGCCAAGCAGCTCGAAATCGGCCGGCACCGCCTGCCCCTCGGTCGATTGGGGCTCGGCGCGCGGCTCGATCGAGGCCTGGCGCAGCAAATCTTCGGGAATATCGAATTCGCTGCCCGCCGGGCTGCGCAGAAGATCGGTAAAGGAACGGTTGGCGGCCCGCAGGGTCAGCGTGTGATCGCGATAGCCGACAGGATGAGGCAGAAAATCGAGAAGCGTCTGCACTTGCGCCATTTCGGAAGAATTTTCCGAGCCGGCGCTGTTCGCCTTGTCATCGGCTGCCGGATGGCGCCGTTTTGCTTCATCGAATGCCATTGATCCGCCAGCGCAGTAGTTGCACTGGCCTCCCGCCCTTTTATTGAAGATCAAAATATATGAAGTGCGCACCATTGACAAGCGATCAATAGTTTTCCGCACAACTTCTCAAATTAAGGGAATATTAAGTCTTCACGCCACTGCGCAATACAGGGCATTACTATTGCGGAAGAGGCCGGATGATACCGTTTTCGTCCTGATTTTCCGCGGAAAAACGATACGTCGCCTGATGATCGCAATAAGCGAAGAGTATCGTTGCATAGTATTTACCAAAGGTAAACATCCTGGCCGGGCGGGAGGCCGGCCAGGATGTGCACTGACAATTACTTCTTCGGCGTGACGCTGCCGCCGGACAGCTTGTCGCAGGTGCCCTTCGGAACCAGGATGAAGGCCTGGCCGTTGCCGTCGACCTTGTTGGTGCCGGCACAGGACGAAACCGGGGTCTGGCAATCATTCTTGCCGGCCTTGGCGACGCCGTAGCACTTTTCCGAATCGGCGGCCTGGGCCTGGCCGGTCGTCGCGGCGGCGGTGCCCACGGCGATGGCGAGCAGAAGGGCGATTTTGGTAGGAGTAGCGGTCATGAAGAAAAGCTCCTTGCTGGGGGAGAGGTCACTATCATCGCTCGAAACCGGCTTGTGAAATACCCCCCTGCTATCGATTTCATAGTTCGGGAATATTTCTCAAATAACGCGTCTCTTGGCAGACTGTCCGGCGTCATTCCACCCACATTCAGGAGATGTCTGCGATGAAGACTGTACCTAATGTCCATTTGGGCCTGCTGCTCGCCGCCGCCGTCACCGGCGCCGTCGCCCTGACCGCCTCCGCCGCCCAGGCCGCCGATTCGGAGAAATGCTACGGCGTCGCCAAGGCCGGCAAGAATGATTGCAAGACCGACGCCCATTCCTGCGCCGGCCAGACCAAGACCGACAAGGACCCCGCCTCGTTCGTCGAACTGCCGGCCGGCCTGTGCGAGAAGCTGAGCGGCGGCAGCACCACGCCGAAGAAGTAAGAAAATGCCCAGCGGGATGCCCCCCTTCTCCGCCTCGGCCGGCATCGGCCTCAAGGCACAGCATATGTCCGCGATCCTGGAGGGGCGTCCCGCCCTGGGCTTCCTCGAAATTCACGCCGAGAACTATATGGGCGACGGCGGCGCGCCGCATCGCTGGCTGTCCGCCCTGGCCGAGCATTATCCGCTGTCGGTCCATGGCGTCGGCCTGTCCCTCGGCAGCGACCAGCCGCTCGATATCGAACATCTCGACAAACTGGCCAGGGTGGTCGAGCGCTATCGCCCCCGCCTGGTGTCCGAACATCTGGCCTGGAGCGTGATGGACGGCCATTATCTCAACGATCTGCTGCCGATCCCCTATGACGAGGAAAGCCTTGGCGTGGTCGCCAGCCATGTCGATCAGGTGCAGGAGCATCTGGGCCGGACGATCCTGGTCGAAAACCCCGCCGTCTATGTCGCCTTCGACAGCAGCCTGGCCGAACCGCAATTCCTCGCCGAACTGGTCGGCCGCACCGGCTGCGGACTGCTGCTCGACGTCAACAACATCTATGTCAGCCACCGCAATGTCGGGCTGGAGACCGCCGGCTATCTCGACGCCCTGCCCCGCGGCGCGGTGGGAGAAATCCATCTGGCCGGCCACCATGTCCGCACCATCGGCAATGCCGAGATCCGCATCGACGATCACGGCTCGCCGGTCTGCGCCGAGGTGTGGGACCTCTATCGCCAGGCGGTCGCCCGCTTCGGCGCCGTTCCCGCCCTGATCGAACGCGACAGCGACATCCCGCCTTTGGAGGAGCTGCTGAAGGAAGTGGAAACCGCGAACCGCATCCGGCGCGAAGAGGAGGCCCGCCATGTCCCGGCTGCGTGAGCTGCAAAGCCGCATCGCCGCGATGTCGCTCGGCCGCCTCGACCCCGAGACGCTGGCCGGCGACGTGCTCGACGACCGCCCCATCCCGGCCGCCCAGCGCCTGCGCATCTATCGCAACAATACCCAGCTCGGCCTGGTCGATCCGCTGGCGGCGACCTTTCCCGTGGTGCTCCAGCTGGTCGGCGAGGAATTCTTCCTGCGCATGGCCGGCGACTTTGTCCGCGCCCACCCGCCGCAGCGGCCGGAATTGCTGGCCTATGGACAGGAATTTCCCGGCTTCATCGGCGACTATGAAGCGGCGACGAGCGTGCCCTATCTGGCCGATGTCGCCCGCCTCGAACTGGCCTGGAATTTCGCCTACAACGCGCCCGACCGCGAACCGTTATCGCCCCGGGCGCTGACCGCCTTCGCCCTGGAAGAGCTGGAAACGCTGCGGCTGGTTCCGCACCCCACTTTGCGCTTCGTCGCTTCGAACTGGCCGGTCATGGCCATCTGGCAGGCGCATCAATCCGAGGACGGCCCCGACCAGGCGATCGACCTCGATGCCGGCGGCGACATGCTGCTGGTCTACCGCCCGCGCCAGGAAACCCTGATCCGCAAGGTCGGCGCCGGTGCTTTCGCCTTCATCATGTCCCTGTCGGCCCGGCAGACCCTGGCCGCCGCTTTTACGTCAGCCCTGGCGGGAGAGTCCGACTTCAACGTGAGCGCCGAGCTGTCCGCCCTGCTCGCCGCCGAAATTTTCGCAGAGGCAATTCCGTCATGATCCCGATGATCCGCTTACTTCTCGCCCGCCTGGAATCGATTCCGCTGTCCTTCAACGGCCTGATCTGCCGATTGGCCATCGCCGGCGTGTTCTGGCGCTCGGGCCAGACCAAGGTGCATGGCTTCTTCGTCATCAATGACAGCACCTACGACCTGTTCCGCGACGAATACAAGGTGCCGGCGATCCCACCCGAGATCGCCGCGGTGATGGCCACCATCTCGGAACATCTGTTCTCGGCCCTGCTGGTGATCGGCCTGGCTTCGCGCCTGTCGGCCGCCGCCCTGTTCGGCATGACCCTGACGATCGAGATCTTCGTCTATCCGGAAAGCTGGCCCGACCATCTGATGTGGTCCGCGGCGATGCTGTTCGTCATCATCCGCGGACCCGGCACGGTCTCGATCGATCACGTCATCCGCAAGAAGTTTCTTTAGTTGGTGGGGGAGCCTCCCCCACACCCTCGGGGTCCTCACTACGTTCGTCCGGGCGGGATGAGTCTTTGATCAAGTCAAAATGTCATCCCGCTCTAACTCTTCCCGACGATCGCGCGCCGCAGCTTCGCCTGCGGCGCGTTTTCGTCGAACACCACCTGCCCGTCCTTGCGCGCCACGCCGAGGCGGGCGAACAGCCCATCGAGATCGACCGTCACCGGCTGATCCTTCATCTTCGCATAGAGATCCGCCAGAACATGGGTGCCGGTAGCCTTGTCCCCCGCCTCGACGACCTGCCGCTCGCTCCATTCCACGCCATTGCCGCCGCTTTCCCGGTTGATCGCCCGCAAGGCGTCCATCAGGCTCAGGCGGTTATGAGTCTGCTCGCGGATGCCGATATCGGCCATCAGCCAGAAGATCGCCCCGCCCCAATAGCTGCGCCCCCAGCCCGGATGATCGTCGAGACCGCCATCGTTCGGTCCCGGCTGACCCTTCGGCATGCCGTCCAGGCTGTCCGACCACACGGCCTCCTCGGACAGATGGCCGGCCATGACGCGGGCGATGGGCTCGACATAAACGGCGCTGCCCTCCATCATCCACAGAGCATTTTCCTGCGGCACGACGCGAGGCAAGGCCAGATGGACCATCTCGTGAACCAGACGCCAATCGCTGCCGAAAGCCGCGGCGCCGGCCGCACGGCCGACCTTGATACGGATCGCCGATCCCGCGAAGCCGAAGGTGGTGCCGCCGTTGATGCGGTCGCCGTCGCCGGCGATGATCAGCAGCCCGACTTTCTCGACCGGGAAACGGCCGAAATAGGCGATCGCCGCCTCGGCGCTCATCCGCACCCAATCCAGCACCGCCTTGCGGTCGAGGCCGGGCGCGCCGTCGGCGAACACCACATCGATCTCACCGCCGCCCATTTTCAGGGTTTCGTGCGGCTGCTCGGCCAAAGCGCGGTACAGGGCGCGCGGGCCGCCTTCGTAATCGGTCTGGGCGCCGGCGACGCCGGCAATCAAAGCCGCAAACGCGGCAAGAAGGATCTTGCTATTCATGCTGTAACCTTTTCGTCGCTATCTCGAATTCAATCCTGTTCGGGGACCGATCGTGCGAAGCAATGAGGAACGGCTACGGCCTCTGATGCTGGCCGCCCTGGCAGGCGACGCGCGATCCTATCACGAAATGCTGAATGAAGCGGCAGCGCTGCTGCGTGTCTATTTTCGGCGTCGTCTCGGCCATGCAGGAGAAGATATCGAGGATCTGGTGCAGGAAACATTGATCGCCATCCATACGCGGCGCGCGACCTATGACGGCATCCGCCCCTTCACCGCGTGGATGTTCGCTTTGGCGCGCTACAAGCTGATCGACCTGCTGCGCCGCGGCCAGGGCGAAATCTCGTTCGACGGGATGGAAGAGATCCTGTCGGGCGGCGATTTCGAATCCGCGACCATGGCCCGGATGGATGTCGAAGCGCTGCTCGCCTCGCTGCCGGCCAAGCAGGCGCGCGCGATCCGCGACACCAAGCTGGAAGGGCTCAGCGTCGCCGAAGCGGCGGCGTCCGAAGGATTGACCGTCACCGACGTCAAAGTTTCGGTCCATCGCGGCCTCAAGCAGCTCGCGCTGCGCCTGAGGGGCAAATGACGATGCAGAAGACCCGGCGCCTCATCGACGATCTCGCCGACGGTCTGCGCCCGGTTCCGCCCCGCGCGGTCGAGCGCCGCATCGGCACGGCATTGCTGTCGGGCATGGCGATTTCCGCCGTGCTGACCGCCCTCACCCTCGGCATCCGCCCCGATCTGATGACGGCGCTGCAAGGCTCCGTTTTCTGGATGAAGAGCCTTTATGTCGGCTCGCTGGCGCTGCTGGCCGGTTTGGCCTCGGTCCGCA
This sequence comes from Alphaproteobacteria bacterium, assembly GCA_021325215.1. Taxonomy (GTDB): domain Bacteria; phylum Pseudomonadota; class Alphaproteobacteria; order Rhodospirillales; family Magnetospirillaceae; genus JAJPHO01. Next base: position 67,231 of record JAJPHO010000189.1, on the reverse strand, counting down.
TGGCCCGTCCCGGGACCGTGCCGCCGCGCTGGCTGTGGCTGAGCCTTTTGCCGGTCGTGGTCATCGCCGCGCTGGCCGGCACCGAAATGATGCACACGCCGCGCGAGGGATGGTCCGCGCTTTGGCTGGGCAAAAGCTGGAAGGTCTGCCCCTTCCTGGTGCTCGGCCTGTCGATCCCGATCTTCGTCACCTTGATGCGGACGCTGAAAAAGCTGGCGCCGACCAATCTGCGCGCGACTGGCGCCTTGGCCGGCGTGACGGCGGGCGCCTCCGCCGCGCTGGTCTATTGCCTGCATTGCCCGGAATCCACCGCCGGTTTCCTGCTGGTCTGGTATAGCGGCGGAATCGCCCTGGCCGGCCTGATCGGCGCGTCGCTCGGCCCCCGCTTCCTGCGGTGGTGATTGGTCGCAGATTTGTGACGGTTGGAAGAAAAACACACCATCCCGGAATAAAAATGCGAAATTGTTCGTAACCTTTCGCGTTCCGCTGACGAACTCATCGGGGCCGTTATGGCAATCACCTTCTTGGAGACGTTTCCATGAGCAAAATGAAGACCGGCATCAGCCTCGCCACCGCCGCCGCCATCGTCGCCCTGTCGGGCCTCAGCGTCGCCGCTCCGGCCTCCGCCGCGGACGATAACGTCAAGTGCTATGGCGTGAATTCCTGTAAGGGCACTTCCGACTGCAAGTCGGGCAATCATGAGTGCAAGGGCCAGAATTCCTGCAAGGGCCAGGGCTTCAAGGCCGAATCGGCTGCCAAGTGCAAGGCCGACGGCGGCTCGACCACCGAGAAGAAGTGAGATCGGAGAACCCGGCCGGCATCCCCGGCCGGGTTCTTTCCGTCCCTAACGGATGATCGCTCCCTTTTCCGGCTTCGGCCTCGGTATGCGGCCAGTCCATTACCAGGACTTCCTGACCCGCGACATACCGGTCGATTTTATCGAAGTCATATCCGAAAACTTCCTGGTCGACGGCGGCCGGCCGCTGCATGTGCTCGACCAGGTGCGCCGGCGCCACCCGGTGATCCTGCATGGCGTGTCGATGTCGATCGGCGCGGCGGACGGGCTCGACCGCGACTATCTGGCCAGGCTGCGCAGCCTGGCGGACCGTATCGATCCGCTGTGGGTGTCCGACCATCTGTGCTGGACCGGCACCGGCGGGTTCAATTCGCACGACCTGCTGCCCCTGCCCTATACCGGCGAAGCGCTGGAGACCGTTTGCTCCAACATCGCCCAGGCGCAAGATGCGCTGGGCCGGCCGATGCTGATCGAAAATCCTTCCAGCTACGTCACCTTCCGCGATTCCGAGATCAGCGAGTGGGAGTTCCTGGCCGAAATGAGCCGCCGCAGCGGCTGCTTCCTGCTGCTCGACGTCAACAACATCTATGTCAGCGCCCGCAATCACGGTTTCGACCCGATCGCCTATCTCGACGGCGTGCCGTTCGACCGCGTGCGCCAGATCCATCTGGCCGGACACAGCCAGGGCCGCACCATGCTGATCGACACCCACGACCATCCGGTGCCCGACGGCGTCTGGGCGCTGTATGACGAAGCTGTCCGCCGCGTGGGTCCGGTCGCCACCATGATCGAGCGCGACGACGACATTCCGCCGCTCGACGACCTGCTGGCCGAACTCGACATGGCGCGCCAGCGCAGCAGGGCCGCATGAAGCTCTTGCAGCTTCAGGAGCAATTCCGTAATCACCTGCTCGACAGGCCGAGCGGGATCGCGGCCGTGGTGAAAGGCGATATCGACGTCTATCACTATGCCTATCGCGCCCAGTTGCTGAATTGCCTGAAGGACACCTTCGACAAGACCTGGTCCTGGCTCGGCGATGACGGCTTCGAGGCCGCCGCGCGTGCCCATATCGAGGCGCATCCGCCCAGCGCCTGGACACTGAATGTCTATGGCGAGGGCTTCGACCGCACCCTGGCCGAACTCCACCCCGACGATGCGGAAGTGGCCGAGCTGGCCTGGCTGGAATGGACCTTGCGCCGCGCCTTCGACGGGCCGGACGCCGACCCGGTCGATCAGGCCGCGCTGGCAGCCGTCGATTGGGACGAAGCGGTTCTCTATTTCGTGCCGACCCTGCGTCTGGGGACGGTGACGACCAATTGCGCCGCGCTGTGGAGCACGCTGACCGCGCAGACTACGCCGCCGCCGGCCGAGCGCCTGCCCGTGCCGCGCACGCTGCGGATCTGGCGGCAGGGCCTGTCGGTGCGGTTCCATACCCTCGACGACACCGAGGAGCGCGCCTTGCGGCTGGTGCTCGGCGGCGCCGATTTTCCCGAATTATGCGGTATCCTCACCGCCGAACTCGGAGACCAGGATGGCCCGGCCGAGATCGGCCGCATCCTCGGGCTCTGGCTGCAGGACGGCATGATCGCGGCGATCTCCGACCATCCCGGCGATCGCCTGCCATTGAGCGAGTAAGATCATGGAAATGCATCAGGTACGCTACTTCGTGGCGCTGTGCGAAACCTTGAACTTCACCCGCGCCGCAGAGCAATGCGGCGTCGCCCAGCCTTCGCTGACCAAGGCGATCCAGAAGCTGGAAGAGGAACTGGGCGGTCCGCTGTTCGCCCGCGAGCGCAACCTGACCCACCTGACCGATCTGGGCCGGCTGATGCGGCCGCATCTCGAGGCCGTGTTCCAGGCCTCGGAAGCGGTGCGGATCGAGGCGGACAGCTTCCACAAGCTGGAAAGCGGCTCGGTGCGCGTCGGCGTGATGTGTACCATCGGGCCGACCCGCCTGATCGGTTTTCTCAAGCGGTTCCGGCGCGAACTGCCCTCGATCGACATCTCGCTGAGGGACGCGCCCGGCCGCGAGATCGTCAACATGCTGATGGAGGGCGAGATCGACGTCGCCCTGGTCGGGCTGCCGCAATTGCCCGACCGTTTCGATGCCGTGCCGCTTTATGCCGAGCGCTATGTGGTGGCCTTCTATCCGGGCCACCGCTTCGAAGACATGCCGGTAGTGCCCTATCAAGAACTCGACAAGGAAGATTACCTGTCGCGGATCAATTGCGAATATCCGGATTATTTCAACAGCTTGGGCATTCCGGACACCGCCAATGTCAAGGTCTGTTTCGAGACCGAGCGCGAGGACTGGATTCAGGCCATGATCCTGGCCGGAATGGGCTGCGCGGTGATGCCGGAGTTCCTGCCCATGCTGCCGGGGATCGCCACCCGGCAGCTGGTGGAGCCCGAGATGCATCGGCAGATTCGGCTTGCCACCATTGCGGGAAGGCGCTTCTCGCCCGCGCTTCGGGCTTTCGTTTCTCTGGCGGGCAGGCATAATTGGGGCAGCGCCGTGTCACCGGTACCCCAGTTGGAAAAAGGATTGTTATGAAAGCCCTGTTTGCCGCAGCCCTTCTGTCGCTGGCCGCCACTGGCGCTAACGCCGCCTGCACCCGGCCCGCCGTTCAGGAGCCGGCCATTCCCAATGGCGCCAAGGCCGACGAGCAGTCGATGAAGGAAGCCCACGATTCGATCCAGGGCTATGTCGTCCAGCTGGAAGCTTACAAGACCTGTCTCAAGGACCTGTACGACAACGCGCCCGCCGGCACTTCGGAAGAGCAGAAGCTGGCCTGGCTGGCCCAGGGCGACGCCGCCGTGGACGCCGCCAATTATCTGGCCAACCAGTTTTCCTATGCCTTGAAGACGTTCAAGGAGAAGTCTACTCCGCCTCAGACTGCGCCGGCCGCAAAATAGTCCTGTTCCAATGCTGGGCGCGGGTCCGCGCCTCGCCCCACACATCGGCGCCATAGGCGTTGACCTGCCGGGCCAGGCCTGAGTCGAATTCGACCAGGCCGAGCTGCAGTTGGCTGCGGTTGGCCTGCCACAGCAGATACCATTTGGCCGCTTCATAGGGGTCGGTGACAAAGATCTTTCCGTCGAGATAGAGCTTCACCGCCGTAGCCTGACCCTCGCGCACGCCCATGTCGGCGGCGCGCAGCACCCAGCCGGCGCCGGTCTCACGCATCTTCTGCGCAGCGTCGGCATCGGGCTGCTTGCCGGCGGCCTTGAGATAGCATTCGCCGATATCCTCTATCGCCAGCTCGTCACCCTCGACCATGTGTCCCGACGGGAACAGCATGTCCTTGGCCTTCTCGCACTGCCCCTGATCCATCAGCTTGAGCGCGCTCTCATATTTGCCGAGGACCAGCTTGGGCGTGGTGGACTGGGCCGAAGCCGCGCCGGCGAAGGCCAGGGTGGCCAAGGCGGGCAGAACGGCGGAAGCGAAACGGGACAAGCGCAAGACCGGTACTCCTGGAACCAAATTGTCATCAACCATAGCCGATTTTCGGCTTGGCGCCATCCGCGCGCTTGAGCATGATACCGCCATGCTACGTAGGTTTATTCTAGTTCTACTTTTGCTGGCGGCCTGTTCCGCGTCGCGGGCCGAGAATCCGTTCGGCGTGGCGCTATGGCCGGCCCCCGGTCAGGATTACACGCTGATGGCGGCGCGGGCCGGCGCTCTCGACGTAGCCTGGTTCCGTCCCCCCACCCTCTATGTCGACCGCTGGCGCGCCGATCCCAATTGCGCCGCCTGCCGCGCCCTGGCCAAGAGCGGCCTGTCGCTTGCCCTGACCGTGCGCAATACCGGACGCGACGCCCCGCCCCGCCGCCCCTCCGCCCCGCCCGAGGATGCCGACGCCTATGGTCGCGTCGTCGGCGCCATGCTCGATCAATGGCACCCGGCCCTGCTGGTGGTCGAGGAGGAGGAAAACCGCCTCTATCGTTTCGCCGGCACCGCGGTCGATTACCGCAAGGAACTGGAAACCGCCTGCAAGGTCTCGCATCAGCGCGGCATACGCTGCGCCAATGGCGGCCTGTCCTACGACTCCGTGACCGCCGCCACCTGGCTTCAATTGCTGAAGGACGGCAAGCCCGACCTCGCCTGCGACTATGCCAAACGCGCCTTCTATGACCGCCTCGGCACAGTCTGCTCTTATCGCCGCGCCGACGAGGTTCCGCCCGATATGCGCGAGAGATTGCTGCAGGGCGCCGATGCGCTGCTGCCGATCTATCGCGCCGCGTCGGTCGACATGGTCAATTTCCGCTGGAACGGCGGCGACGCCGCGGCCCTGGCCCAGACCATCGAGGCCATCGGACGGCTGACCGGCAAGCCGGCGGCCTGCACCGATCTGTCGCTGCGCCGCACGGATTCCGACCCGCGCCACGTGAGACCTCTGATGCGCGCGGCGATGGCCGGCGGCGTGAAGGTCGCCATCTGGACCTCGTTCGACGGCGAGGACAGCGTTTCTCTTTTCGACGAACAGGGCCGGCTGCGCCCAGCCGGTCAGGAATTCGCCCATCAGATGTCAGGATTGAAATGACGACCGTCTCCTGGATCAGCTCGCTCACCAATGCCGGCATCAAGTCGGACATGGAATCCCTCACCGCCAGCGGTTCGCTGTCCTATGCCGGCGCCCTGACGGTTCTGCAGGATGTCGCCAAGCAGGGTCCGGTCACGGCATCGGAACTGGCCGATCTGCAGACGATCGCGCTCAACCTGGAAAATCCGGACGACGCGCTGGCTGCCTCGGGGTATGTCGCCTCGATCTTCTACCAGCTGGCCGAAGGCAGCGCCGCCAACGCGACCTGGAATGGCGGCAGCGCGACGGCGACGGCGCTGGGCAATCTGACGGTCGGCACCAGCACGCAGCAGCTGAACGAACTGATCGGCAAATGGTTCCTCGGCACCGACCTTCCCGATCCGACCGCCAGCAGCGACAGCACGCAACCGACCGTCAATCCGACCTATACGAGCTACAGCGCCTACAAATTGTTCGGCATCTCGGGCGTCGCCCAGGTGGCCGACGTCGCCCAGGGCTATGACGGCGATTGCGAGCTGTGCTCGGGCATGATCGAGATGGTCGAGAACCATCCCAATCTGATCAATTCGATGTTCGTCAATGACGGCAACGGCGTCTATGGCGTGCGCTTCTATGTCGACGGCAAGGAGACCTGGGTCACCGTCAACACCCAGCTGCCCACCTATCAGGGCTATCTGCTCTACAATGACGGCGTCGACGGCAGCAATCAGGGCCTGTGGGCCTCGCTGGTCGAAAAGGCTTATGCCCAGCTCAGCGCCACCGGCAACATCGACCACCCGGCGGTCAATTCCTACAACAACATCTCGGCGGACAGCGCCTTCGACGTGCTGACCAATCTGGTCAATACGTCGAGCGTCGAATATCTGACCAGCAGCAGCGCCAACTGGCTGTCCTACAAGAACATCATCATCGAGGCCGTGCAGGCCGGCAACGACGTGGTGCTGGAAACCGGCCCCAATGCGCAGGACACCGTCAACGCCCAAGGCCAGACGCTGCTGGTCGGCGATCACGCCTTCGCGGTGATCGGCTACGACGCCAGCACCGGCGACTTCATCGTGCGCAATCCCTGGGGCGTCGAGCCGGGCCAGACCTATGTGACCCAGTTCGAGGTCTCGATGAGCGACGTGGTCGGCGTCGACGGCGATTTCGCCATCGACAATTCCGCCGCCCCCGACGCCGTCTTCAATTTCGCCGAACAGATCACCGGGCTGGCCATCAGCACCAATGCCGGCTTCAACGAGAGCGCGCTCACCTTCAGCGCGCAGAGCAATATCGCGCTTTCGCCGCTGGTCAAGCCGATCGATACCGCCGGCCTGACCATCACCGAATACAAGATCGAGCTGCTGGGAACCGGCGCGCTCAACCTCAATGGGGCGACCAATCTCGCCACCGCCGCGCAGCAGGCGGCCGGCGAAGTGGTGGTGTCCGCGGCCGATTTCGGCAAGCTGAGCATTTCCACCGGCGCCGCCGGCGGCAATGTCGATCTGTTCATTTCGGGCAATGACGGCACCGGCTGGACCACGCCGACCGAGGTCTATTGGAGCGTCGATTCGACCCTGCTGACCATCCTGCCCACGGTCGACACCATCGTCGCCCGCTCCTCGTCGGTCTCGGTCGCCGATCTGTTCTCGCTGTCCGGGCCGCTGGCGGGCGAGTCGGGCCTGAAATATTTCGTCTCGATCGAGTCCGGCGGCGGAAGCATCAGTCTCAACGGCGCGCAGGATCTGCAGGGCGGCGGCAGCGGCGGACAAGTCGAGGTAAGCGCCGGCGACCTCGCCAAGCTAACCTACACCGCCTCCTCCAGCTCGGGCATCGCGGTACTCGACATCACCGCCACCGACGGCTCCAACACCAGCGACATCACCCAGGTGCCGGTCGATATCGGCTATTCCGTTTCCGCCGCTCTGACCGCCTTCGACCAGGGCGAGACGCCCTTCCAGGTGGCGGTGACCGACAGCGCCGCCACCGTGTTCGCCAATCTCGACCATCTCGAAGAAATGATGCCGAACTGGGCGCTGCTGGGCATTACCCTGACCGACAGCGGCATCCCGACCGAGACGATCACGTCGGCCCAGCTTTCCGCCGACCGCGGCGTGCTGTCGATCATCGACTCCACCATGGTGCTCGACGTCACCGCGACCGGCACCGAAGCCTCGATCCAGGGCATGCCCAACCTGGCCACGGTGGTGGTGTTCAGCGGCACGGCAAGCCAGTACAGCTTCGCCTCGACCGCCCAGGCCGGCACCTTCGACGTCACCAAGAGCGGCGGCGGCACCACCGCGCTCAGCGACGTCACCGCGCTGCAATTCTCCGACCACACCCTGTTCGTGGCGAGCGAAACGCCGTCCGCCGCCGGAGCGGTCTCCTCGGCCCAGGTCGCCAACCTCTATGCCGCCGTCTTCGCCCGCACGCCGGACGTCGCCGGGCTGAATTACTACGAGCAGGAGGCTTCGGCCAATCCGAGCCTGACCATCATCAATTTCGCCGAATCCTTCCTGTCCTCGCCGGAATACACCAATGCGCACACTTACGCGCAGAGCGCGACGGGCGACACGCAGTTCATCACCGACACCTACAACAATCTGCTGCACCGGGCGCCGGACAATGCCGCGGCGGTCACCTTCTATCTGACCATCATCAATCAGTTCACCAATGGCCTCGCCGCCGGTACCGCCGCCTACGCCGCCGCGGAACTGGCGGCCCACGCCCAGGTACTGGCCGATTTCAGCAATTCGGGCGAATTCATCAGCGACGTGCAGGTCACCTCTGCGCATCCCGCAGATGCCCAGCACTGGCTGGTGCTGGTCTAAAGCCCTATCCTCTCCCGCCTGACGAGCGCGACAGCGGGAGAGTTCGATGATTGAAAGCCTGGCCCTGATCCTGGTGTGCCAGCTGGCCGGCGAAGTGCTGGTCAGGCTGATCCATCTGCCGGTTCCGGGGCCGGTGATCGGCATGGGGCTGCTGTTCGCCGGCCTGGTCTGGCGCGGCGGCCCCTCGGCCAAGCTGGAGGAAACCGCCGGCTCGCTGCTCTCCCATCTGTCGCTGCTGTTCGTGCCGGCCGGCGTCGGCATCATGCTGCATCTCGATCTGATCCTGTCGCAATGGCTGCCGATCCTGGTCTCGCTGGTGGTCTCGACCGCGCTGACCATCGGCGTCACCGCCTGGCTGATGCAGCGCCTGGCCAAGCCGGGAGATCAGCCATGATCCCCGCCGACCTGCAGACCATCTGGGTTTACCTGGCCGCCCAGCCGCTGCTCGGCCTGTCGCTGACCCTGCTCGCCTATCTGGCCGGACGATGGGCCTATCTCAAGGCCAAGGGCACGCCCTTTCTCAATCCGGTATTGGTCTCGGTGGTGCTGCTGATCGTGCTGCTCAAGCTGACCGGCACCGATTACCAGACCTATTTCCAGGGCGCCCAGTTCGTCCATTTCCTGCTGGGTCCGGCCACGGTCGCGCTGGCCCTGCCGCTCTATCGCCAGCTCCATACGCTGCGCCGCTCGATGCATGCGGTGGCGACGGCGCTGATCGTCGGCTCGATCGTCGCCAGCCTCAGCGCGATGTGGATCGCTCAGGCGCTGGGCGCCGCGCCGCAGACCGTGCTGTCCGCCGCGCCGAAATCGGTCACCACGCCGATCGCCATGGGCGTCGCCGAACAGGTCGGCGGCCTGCCCTCGCTGACCGCGGCGCTGGTGCTGCTGACCGGCATCATCGGCGCGGTGGTCGGACCCTGGGTGCTGGACCGCCTGAAGATCCGCGACGCCCGCGCCCGCGGCCTCGCCATGGGCACCGCCTCGCATGGCATCGGCACGGCGCGCGCCCTGGCCGAGAGCCAGACGGCTGGTGCTTTTTCGGGCTTGGCGATGGGATTGAACGGCGTGGTGACCGCGATCGTCGTGCCGCTGCTGGCGGGCTGGTTCAAATAGTCATTCCCGGCGGTCGATCATCACTCCGCTCTCGATCTGCTGCCGTGCGCGGCGCAGCGCGCTGCGGGCCAGAGCGTGGGCGAGGACCAGGGCGGAGATCAGGGCCAAAGCGTCGAGCAGCAGCAGCTTGCCCGCCCGCACGGTCAATCCTTCGGTGAACAGGCCGGCCAGTGCCAACGCGGAACCGGTAACCGAGGCGATGATGCTGGGATAATGCAGGCTGTCGAGGGCTCTGCGCCGGCACACGAAGCCAAAGCAGGCTATCCATGCGGCGGCCACGGCAAAGCAGAGCAGCGCGTCGACGGCCCAGTTCCCGCTCATATCCAGGCCTCCAGCGTCAGGGCGCCCAGCAGGTTGACCACCGCGAGCGCCAGCGCCAGATCGAGAAAGGCGCCCTGGTCGAAGACGAAGGTCGCCGCCGCCAGGATGAAGGTCAGCAGATAACCCGCCGCCTGGCCGGCGATCACCCGGCGCGTCGAGGTGCCGCCGAAGGAAGCGAACGCCGGCACCAGAAAAACCGGAATCAATGTGCATAAAGCGGCAAGCCAAGCCGTCATGATCGAGGCCTTCACAAATATGCGCCCCCGATCCTCAGGCTTAGCACCCGGCGCCGGCCATGGCCCGTGGTCAAAAAGAGCCCGACGACGATACTCCCGGCGCCCGGACGGAACCGCCCGCCCCCGCTGCGCGTTAGAGGCTTGGTTGGGAGCGCGCCTTGGTTCCCCGCCCCAAAATGGTCACGCCCCTTCGGCTTGGAAATTTCCGCCCGCTCCATTAACTAGGTGTTTACGTCCTCACTCCCGCAGGGCGGTCAAAACGGGAGGAAAAGCCGGACTCATGGCTACTGGAGCGACCATTATCAGGGCTTGCGAGCCCCCCACGGTCTTCATCGTCGATGACGACGACCTTGTCCGCGAAACGTTGCGGGCCATTCTCGAAGATGACGGACGCAAGGTCCGCGATTTCGCGACCGGCGAGGAATTCATCGAACGCTACAGGCCTGGAATCGACGGATGCCTGCTGGCAGACGCCCATCTGCCCGGCATGGACGGCGTCGAATTGCTGCGCCGCCTGAAAGACAGCGGCGCGCCTTTGCCCACCATCATCATCACCGGCCATGGCGGTGTTCCGATGGCGGTCGAGGCCATGCGGGCCGGCGCCGAAGACGTGATCGAAAAGCCGATCGGCACCAAGGAACTGCTGGCCCGCATCGACCAGGCGCTGGTGACCTCGCGCCGGAACCGCCGCCGTGCGCGCGGAAGAACGGTCGCGGCCGGGCAGATCGCCCGCCTGACGCCCCGTCAGCAGCAGATCATGGAAATGGTCCTGGCCGGCGCGCCCAGCAAGAATATCGCCGCCGATCTCGGCATCAGCCAGCGCACGGTGGAGAATCACCGCGCGGTGATCATGCGCAAGACCGGTGCCAAATCCCTGCCCGAGCTGGCCCGCCTGGCGCTCGCCGCGGCGTGGGAGGTTTCCGAAATCCCTGAGTAATTTCCGAGGCTAGCGCTGCGGCTCCTGAGGTTCATCATGAACCGATGGGGGACCCTATGCCCTGGAAAGGAATTCATCATGGATAAGGACCGCATGGCCGGCTCGGCCAAACAAGCCAAAGGCTCGGTGAAGGAAATGGCCGGCAAGATCCTCGGCGACAACAAGCTGAAAGCCGAAGGCGCCGCCGACAAACTGGCCGGCAAGGCTCAAAACGCTGCCGGCAGCGTCAAGGATGCGGTGCGGGACGCGGCGAAGAAGCACTGATCGAGGGAGTCACTCGGAGGAACGTCCATGATCAGAACGATACTGCTCGTCGTCCTCATTCTCCTGCTCATCGGCTCGCTGCCGACCTGGCCTTACAGCTCCGGCTGGGGCTATTACCCGAGCGGCGGACTGGGGGCGATCGTCGTGATCCTGCTGGTCCTGGCCCTCATCGGGGCCATATAGCGATCACCTGAGCCTGGTGGTGGGGCGGCCTTCGCCATCGATGAAGCCGCCCTCCATCAATTCCGTCACATTGCGGATGAAATGGCTGAGATTTTGCGGGCTTGCGCCGCCTTCCAGCCAATTCTGTTCGAGAAACGCCAGCACCGCCGGCTGGCCGAGCTCGGCCTCCCACAGCACGCCCAGCAGCGAAACCAGCGCTTCCTCGCGGTCGCAATCGACGCCGAACACCCGGCGGCCGGCCTCGCCGCGTGCCTTGTCGCCGCTTTCCGGCCCAGCGCCCAATCCGAAATCCGGCAGATGGCGCCGTTCCGGCGCGGCCAGCTGATAATGCGCGACCTCGTGGATGATAACCGACGGTTCCATGCGGACCGCCACCGCCAGCCCGTCCCAGGTCAGGCCGTCCTGCGGGTCTTGGTCGAGAATGCCCAGGCCGAACCGGCGCAGCAGGCCGAGCGCCTGTTCATGATGATCGGCGCGCTGCGACAGGCTGATGTCGGTGCCGTCGACCGCGGCCAGGCTTTCCCGTATGCGCTCGAGCACCGCCAGCGCCGCCGGCTGGTCGCGCAGGGCGTCGGAAAATTCATCGAGCAGGCGCGGAACCGCCGCTAAATCTACGGGCGTCAGGATCATCGGCGCCTATAAACCCGATCTGTTACAAAAACACAACCTGAGGGAAATAGCGGCGTAAAACGTCTCATGCAGAGTAGGCTCGTCACAATAATATGGATCAGAGCATGTTCCGCTTGTTTTCGCCTTTTACCGTCTCCGGCCGCTTCGCCCTGATGCTGGCCGTCAATATGATCGCCAGCGACGCCGCATCCTCCCAGGAAATGCGCGAGCACGATCACGAGAGGCCCGGCCCGACCCTGGTGTCGCCGGCCAACGGCTCGACGGTCGATCATGATTTCACCGTCCGCATCGGCTTCGCCGGCGGTGGCCCCCGCGGCCCGTCGGAAGGCACCGGCATCAATATGGGCCCGCCGCCCCCGCCCGAGGGCACCCCGCCGCCGCGCGGCGACCGCGACGACCGCGGCCCGTCCGAGGGCACCGGCCTGACCCCGCCCGGCGAACATCGTCCGCGCGGACCGCATTTCGTTCTATTGGTGGATTCCCCGGCGCTCGATGTCGGCACGGCCTTCAAGCCCGACGCCCAGCACATCGCTTTCCCCGCCGGCATTCCGCAAATGACCGTGACCTTGCCGCCGGGCCAGCATCACCTGCTGCTGCAGACGCTCGACCATGACGGCGCGATCTCGATGCGCCACCCGCCGACAAGCATCACGGTCACCGTCAAGGGCTGATACGCCGTCTCTGCGCCTCCGCGGTTCAATGAGCCGGTCGGACCAAACAACCCGCCAGATCTCAAGCCTTACCGGCTGGCGCCGCCCAATGGGCCAGCCAGTCGGCGACCGCCTGCGGCGTCATCGAGCGGGCATCCTTCAGCGCCACCAGGTCATCGGCATTCAACAGCTTGCCCTGCGGCGAGACGATCAGCGTGGTCGGTGCCGCGTGAGGCTTTTCTAAGCCGAAGCGGGCCGGAATATCGAGGTTGGTGTCGTAGCGGCCGACATTGACCTGCACCACCTCGAAATGCGCGTCGACGAATTTCTTCACCGCGGGAACGTCGAGGATGCCGGCGAACACCCGGCAATCGCCGCACCAATTGCCGCCCAGATCGATGATGACCCGCTTGCCGGTCGCCTTGGCGCGCGCCAGAGCGGCGTCGACATCGGCCTGGGCATTGGCGTTGACGTCATAGGGCAGCGGCAAGGGCTGAGCCAGCTCGACCTGGCCGATCTTCGGCGAAGGAACGTCGGCGAACGCCAGCAACGGCGCGGCGGCGAGGATGGCGAGAAGCGGCAAAGCTTTCAGGCGCATGGTGATGACCCCTCATATTTTACACAAAATTCAAGCTGAATAATCACATTTCACACTACTACCGTAGAATTAATCACCGCAATTGGTTTTTAAAGGCCTTGGGCCTATATCAGCGGGCATGACGACAGAACGCTCGAAGGCCGGCCTGTTCCGGCTGGTATTCACCTTTTGCTGGACCCATTGGCGCCGCCAGCCCGTGCGCATCGCTGCCATGGCGGGGTTGATGATGATCGCGACCGGCACCGAAGCCGTCACCCCGCTCCTGTTCGGGCGGCTTATCGACAGCATCGGCGCCGGCGACAAGCCCGGCGCGGTGCATGCGGTGCTGTGGGTGGTGGCGGCCGGCGCCGTCCTGGCGGTGTTCCGCTATCTCAATTTCCTGACGTTGATCCGCTCGTCGATCAGCGTCATGCGCGACATGGTCGACGAAGGTTTCCGGCGCGTGCAGCGCTTCTCGACCGATTGGCACGCCTCGACCTTCGCCGGCTCGACGGTGCGCAACATCACGCGCGGCGTGTGGGGCTACGATGTGCTGGCCGATACCCTGGTGCTGGGCTTCCTGCCGGTGCTGGTGATGCTGGTCTCGGCGGTCGGATTGATGACCTGGCATTGGCGGGCGATGGGTGCCGTGGTGGCGGCAGGTGTCGCGCTCTATCTGATGCTGGCGGTCGGCATGACCCTGATCTACATCACCCCGATCACCCGGCGCTCCAACCGCTATGATTCCAAGATGAGCGGCGCTCTGGCCGACGCCATCACCTGCAATGCGGTGGTCAAATCCTTCGCCGCCGAAGAGCGCGAGGAACGCCGGCTGGGCGAGATCACCGGCAAATGGCGGGGCCTGCTGTCGCGCAACTGGAATGCCCATGTGCTGACCGCCTTCGCGCAGAACGTCGTCTCGCTGTCGATGCAGGGCGCCATCCTGGCCGTCGGCGTCTGGCTGTGGAGCGAGAACCGCGCTTCGGCCGGCGACATCGCCTATGTGCTGACCACCTTCACCTTGCTGAACGGCTATCTGCGCGAAGCCTCGAACCATTTCCGCAACCTGCTGCGCTCGGTCAGCGATATCGAGGAATTGGCCAACATCTCGACCATTCCGCTCGGCGTCGAGGATCACGAGGGCGCCAAAGGCCTGATCGCCAGCGCCGGCCATATCGAATTCCAGAGCGTCGGCTTCCGCTATCCCGGCAAGGAGCGGCCGCTTTATACCGGCCTGACCCTCGACATCGCGGCGGGCGAGCGGATCGGTCTGGTCGGACCGTCGGGCAGCGGCAAGAGCAGCTTCGTCAAGCTGATCCAGCGCCTTTACGACGTCGATTCCGGCAGCATCCTGATCGACGGCCAGGACATCGCCGGCGTCACCCAGCGATCCCTGCGCGAAGCGGTGACCGTGGTGCCGCAGGACCCGATCCTGTTCCACCGCTCGCTCGCCGAGAACATCGCCTATGCCAAGCCGGGCGCCACTCATGCAGAAATCGTCGCCGCCGCCAAGCGCGCCAACGCCCACGACTTCATCGCCGCGCTGCCGCAGGGTTACGACACGCTGGTCGGCGAGCGCGGCATCAAGCTGTCGGGCGGAGAGCGCCAGCGCGTCGCCCTGGCCCGCGCGGTGCTGTCGGACGCCCGCGTGCTGATCCTCGACGAGGCAACCTCCAGCCTCGACAGCGTGTCGGAGCACCTGCTGCAGCAGGCGGTCGAGGAGGTGACGCGCGGCCGCACCACCATCATCATCGCGCACCGCCTGTCGACGGTGCAGAGCGTCGACCGCATCCTGCTGTTCGACCAAGGCCGCATCGTCGAAGAAGGCGATCATAAAAGCCTGCTCGCCAAGCCCGACGGCCATTACCGACAGCTGTTCGAGACCCAGGTCCTCGGGCTGGTCGGCGGAGACGAGCCCGCCTTGCCAAGCGCGCGGGAAGCCTCTTAAACTTCCCCCCATTCTTTCATGGGGGGAAACATGAAGCTTCGTACCGGATTGGCCGCCGCCGCTCTGCTGGCGGCGGGATCGTCTCAGGCGTCCGTCGAGCCGAAGACCGCGATCGACCAGTTCCTGGCGAGCAATGTCGTCGTCAGCGCCAAGTCCCAGGTCATCGACAAGCGCTGCAAGGCGGCCTTGTCGCTGGCCGGCAAAAGCCGCGCCGCCATCGAGAAGCGCACCGGCAAGGCCTCGCTGAAGGGGGATTTCGTGCCCTTCGACGATCTGTCCAATCTGCTGGATTCCACCGTCGGCGAGATGAGCACCATCGCCGCCGTCAGCCCGGTCAAGGAAGTGCGCGACGCGGCGCAGGACTGCATCAGCAAGGTCTCGGACCTGTCGACCAAGATCAGCCTGTCGCGACCCATCTATGACCGGCTGGCGGCGATCCCGAAGGACTCGCTGCCGCCGCCCGCCGAACACGCCGTGGACCGCACCTTGCTGCAGTTCCGCCTGTCCGGCGTCGACAAGGACGAGGCGACCCGCCAGAAGGTCGAGGCCCTGCAGAAGGACATCACCGACACCGGCCTGGCCTTCGAGCGCACCATCGCCGAGAAGCCCAGCGAGATCGTGCTCGACTCAGCCGACGCGCTGGAAGGGTTGCCGCAGGATTACATCGACGCGCACAAGCCCGGCGCCGATGGCAAGCTTCACATCAGCACCAATTATCCCGACGCCCTGCCGCTGCTGAAATTCGCCAAGCGGGCCGACGTGCGCAAGGCGATGTACATGGCCTTCCAGAACCGCGCCTGGCCGGATAACGAAGACGTGCTGAAGAAGATGCTGGCCAAGCGCTATGAACTGGCGCAGGTGCTGGGTTATCCGAATTTCGCCGAACTGATCACCGCCGACAAGATGATCGGCAACGCCGCGCATCTGAAGCAGTTCCTCGACGAGGTCAACCAGGCCGCCAACCCGGCCGCCGAGCGCGACCAGGCTTTGCTGCTGGCCGAGGAAAAGAAGATCGATCCGGCCGCCACCAGCGTGAACGCCTGGGACAGCTCATATCTGTCGAACATCATCCAGAAGGAGAAGTTCGACGTCGATGGCAGCGTGTTGCGCCAGTACTTCACCTATGAGAAGGCCCGCGCCGGCATCTTCCAGCTTTTGCACGACCTGTTCGGCGCCGATATCCGCCCGTGGAAGACCGCCGTGTGGGACCCGTCGGTCACCGCCTGGGAGCTGTATGACCATGGCCGCCTGATCGGCCAGTTCTATCTCGACATGTCGCCGCGCAAGGGCAAGTTCACCCATGCCGAGACCAGCATGGTGCGCACCGGCATGTCCGGGCGCCAGCTGCCGATCGGGCTGCTGATCTGCAATTTCCCCGCCGAAGGGCCGATGGAACACAGCGACGTCACCACCTTCCTGCATGAATTCGGCCATCTGATCCATTTCCTCTATTCCGGCCATCAGGATTACGCCGCCCAGTCGATGCCCAAGGTGCAGTGGGACTTCGTCGAGGCGCCCTCACAGATGCTGGAGGAATGGACCTGGGATTACGACACGCTGCGCCGCTTCGCGACCAATGCCGAAGGCCAGCCGATCCCCGAAGCTCTGGTCGCCAAGATGAATGCCGGGCGCCATTTCGGCGAGGCCGGAAGCTGGAAGCGGCAGATCGCCTTTTCCGCCATCTCGCTGGCCTATCACGACCGGCCGGCCGATTTCGACCTGACCCAATTGTGGAAGAGCGAATTCAACCGCTATTCCCTGACGCCCTATGTCGAGGGAACCCATCCCTATGCCAGCTTTGGCCATCTGAACGGCTATTCGTCGATCTATTACACCTATGTGTGGTCGAAGGCGATCGCGCTGGACCTGTTCACCCGCTTCAAGAGCACCGGCATCCGCGATCCCAAGACCGCGATGGCTTACCGCACCCGGGTGCTCGATCCGGGCGCGGTGTCCGATGCCGGCGATCTGATCAAGGACTTCCTGGGCCGCGACTTCAGCGCCGATGCGCTGAAGAGTGAGCTGCAGGCGAAGTAAGCAGCGTCTCCAACGCCGATCCGACTGGAACGCCCAGCCCCGTGCAGGCGTTCCAGCCCGGACCGGAATCGTAGCCGATGGTCGAGCCGGCCGGGCGGTTGTTGCCGGTGGTGATTTCCCGCGTGCCCGATTTGGCGGCATAAAGCCTGGCCAGGAAGAAACCGACCGGCTTGCCGGTCTTCTGGTTCAGCAAAGCCGTCAATCCGGCCCACAGCGGCGCCACCGCGCTGGTGCCGCCGACCACGCCGGTCTGGCCGTCCGACACCACCCGATAGCCGCTGCCCGGCGCCGCATTACCGGCGATATCGGGCACGCCGCGCCCCTTCCGCCCGCCATTCACGCTGGGCGGCAAAGTGACGCCGGACTGGAAGGACGGCACAGCGAACAGATCGCTGATGCCGCCGCCGGTGCCGCTATTGCCGTCGTTCCACACGGTTTCCGCCGTGATCGCGCCGTTGGCGACGGTGATCTGGGTGCCGCCGCAACCGATCGCCCAGACGCTGGAAGCCGGGAAATCGACATGCGCCACGCCGTCGCCCACGCCGTCGGTGGCCAGCGAATCGCCGGAAGCGACGAACACCGAAATACCGACCGAGGCGGCGTCCTGCAGCGCGCTGTTCATGCTCTGGACGGCCTGGGCGGTCCATTGGTTTTCCGGGCCGCCCCAGCTGATCGAGATCACCGAAGGATTATTGGCCGTATCGTGGGTAGCCGAACTGATGGCATCGGTGAAACCGGCATCGGTATTGGGGGAGAAATAGACGGCGATCTTCGCTCCCGGCGCCACGCCGCCCGCCACCTGGATGTCGAGCGCCACCTCGGTATCGGCGTCGTTGCCCGGGCTCGGCGCGTTCGTCCCGCCATCGACCGGCACCGCCACGACCGTCGGCGTCGGCAGCTTCATGGCGCCGAACGCCGCCATATTGTCGGAGGCGTTGAAACCGCCGCCCAGCTCGACCAGCGCAATGCACTCGCCCTTGCCGGTGACGTCGGTGGGAAAGCCGTAGAACGCGCCGACCTGATTGGGTTCATAGCCCGCCGCTGCCGCCTGGGCCGCATTGGCGCGCACCAGATGATGCCGCGCCACCGCCCGGGTATCGAGGCCGAGCACCGATTCGACCACACCGGCCACATCGGCGGGCAGCGACAAAGTGCCGGCGCGGGCGCGGAACTGATGGCCGTCGACATGCTCGTAATGGGCCAGCCTGGTATGAAAGGCGGCTTCGATCTTGCGGGCCGGCCCGGACAGGCGGATCAGGCGCTTTTCCGGCTCGACCGACACCGCTTCCAGGCCGTTGTCGCGGGCGAAATCGAGGACCAGTTTCACCTCGCCGGCATATTGGGTGCGGCGATGCTCGTGCAGCGCGGCGCGGCGCTGGTCGAGCTGGTCGAGGCTGCTCAGGGAAGCAGGATCTTCCTTGCGGTTGAGATAGACGCTGGCGGTCACGATCTCGTCATCGGCAAGATCGGAGAGATAGGCCGCCTGAGTGGGGGGAGCGCGATGGCTGCCCTTCAACTCGACGGTGGAACTGCTGGCCATTTCGGTCGCTCCGCGGTTGGTTGATCGATGCCCTCGCCTCATCCTGAACATCGGGCACGAGTCGGGCCAAATCAAGGCGGATAATGGTTAGGCATTGACTTAACTATCGAGATCGCGATAGTTAGGCACATGCTTAACCATCAAGCCCTCGTGACCCTGCTGTTCCAGGCCCTGGCCGATCCCACCCGGCGGCAATTCGTCGAACGATTGTCGATCGGTCCGGCCTCGGTCTCCGAACTCGCCCAGCCCACCGGCCTGACCCTGCCCGCGGTGATGCAGCATCTGCAGATCCTCGAAGCGAGCGGCCTGGTCCGCTCGGAAAAATCGGGCCGGGTCCGCATGTGCCAGCTCCAACTCCAGGCCCTGGCCCCGGCGGAAGAATGGATCGGCGCCCGGCGGGCCAATTGGCAGCATCATTTCGACCGGCTGGATGCCTATCTCGCCGAAACCCAACCCGATGACGAAAAAGGAAGCCAGGAATGACCTCGCCCACCGCTCCCGCCACGCACGGAAGCTTCACCCTCGAACGCCATTTCAACGCCAAGCCCGCGCGCGTCTTCGCCGCCTTTTCCGACATGAATGCCCGGGCCCGCTGGTTCGTCGGCCCGCCCGGTTGGAAGGAAATGGAGCGCAGCCTGGATTTCCGCAAGGGCGGCAGCGAGGTCACCATCGGCCAGTGGCCCGACGGCAAACAATCGAATTTCCAGGCCCGCTTCGAGGAAATCGTGCCGGATCAGCGGATCGTCTTCACCTACAACATGTATATCAGCGACTGGCATATCTCGGTCTCGCTGAACACGGTCGAACTGTTCGCCGATGGCAGCGGCACGAAGATGATCTTCACCGAGCACACCACCTTCATCAACGGCTTCGACGACCCGGGCGCCGCCGGCCGCAAAGAGGGCAGCGAAGGCCTGCTCGACCGGCTGGCGGCGTTCCTCGACGGCTAACCTTTGCGGCACTCGGCGGGCAGCGCCTTCTCCACCCGCTGGATGAAAACGTCCAGCGGGACCGGAGCCTGGATATCCACCCGGCCCAGCGGCTTGTCCGCCCCGGCGCGCATGTCTTCCAGCCTCTGATAGAAGAAGGCCAGCCTGACCGTCCGGTGTCCCTGTCCGTCGCGCCACAGCTCGATGGCCAGGGCGCCGCCGGGCGGCGTGTCGTCGGGCTGGCCCGGCAGGCTCCACGACAGATCGAGGATGCCGGCCAGGTTGGACAGGTTGGTGTCATGCCCGGCGATCAGCTTCAAGGTCTCGCCGCCCTGCCCCTGCAAGGCCGCAAGCACGGTTCGCGCCAGCACCGCGCCATTGTGGGACGCGATATAGGCCGTGTGGCGGTTCACCATCGCCGACAGATTATGCAGCGGCATCACCTTGGCGATATCGGCGGCCGAAGCCCGGCCCCAACCGACCTTGGCCGGCTCCATGCCCTGGCCATATTCCAGCAGCAGAGTCTCGGCCAGCGACGCGGCGGTCTTGAGATCCTGGACCTCCTCGCCGGCGGGCGGCCTCAGAATGCCGTTCAGCACCTGTTTCGCCTGCTCGATCTCGGCGCCGCGGCTTTCCAAGCCCTGCGCCGCCGCGACCAGAGCCCGGCGCGAGGCGTCCGGATCGGGCTTGCAGGCCAGTTCCGCGCCGTCGAACACCGGATCGCGCTGCCCCTCGGGCCCATGCGCCGCGATCAGGCCACACCCAGGGAAAGCACCATCGAGAAAGGCCTGACCGCTGTCGCGGGTCCGCTCGTCGGCACCATCGGCCCAGACCGAGATTCCGGCCGGACAGCCCTGTGCCGGCACCAGGCCGAGACCGGCATAATTGGCCCTGAGGCGCGCCGCCATCAGCCGGATATTCTCGGCACCGTGCGGGGTCAGATTGCCCGGCTCTACCGGCCAGTCCGGCCAGGCTTCGGACGAATAACGGGCATAGGCCGAGGGCGGCTTGGTCGGCGAGCGCACGCCATGGCGCTGAACCATGACCACCCGCTCGAGGGTTTCGCTTCCTTCCGCCGCCAGCACCGGGCCGGCGGCGGACAACAGCATCACGAGACCGAGAACGAGCCGCATTTCAGGATCACACCGGCACATTGAGGAAAGCGCTATGGCGGGCCAGCAATAATCGGCGGTCCGGCGCGAAACAAGCCGGCGGGCCGCAATATCATCTTATTGTAACACTCCTCTCGGGATATGATCGCTTCATGACCCTGACCCGCCGCCTCTCGCTGTGCCTGGTCCTGACGCTAATTGCCGCTGGGGCCCCTTGCCGCGCCGAGCCGCTGCAGATCTTCACCGACGATTCCCCGCCCGTCACGCTGAACCGCGATGGCGCGCCGGCCGGCTGGGCGGTCGACGTGGTGCGGGAGATCGAGCGCCGCGTCGGCACCCAGGACGAGATACGTCTGGTGCCCTGGGCACGCGCCTACCGTGCCGGTCTGCACGAACCGAACGTCGCCCTGTTCGCCACCATGTGGACCGAGGAGCGCGCGCCGCTGTTCCAATGGGTCGGGCCTCTCCAGACATTGCATATGAGCTTCTATGGGCGCGCCGGCGACGGCGTCGAGATCAATTCGACGGACGATGCGCGCCGGCTCCGCTCCATCGGCGTCACCCGCGAGTTCGCCGTGGACCAGGAATTGACCCGGCTGGGCTTCGCCAATCTGGACCGGGTCGAGCGGCCGGGTCAAATGATCGAAAAACTGCTGGCGGGACGCAATGAGGCGTTTGCCAGCGACGACGGCTTCGTCAGTCCCGCCGTCCTGGAACGATGGAAAGTTTCCGCCCATGCCATCGTCAGGAAATACGAATTCAAGACCACGAAGACCTACATCGCCTTTTCCCTGGGCACCCCTCCCGAGACGGTGCGGGCCTGGCAGAACGCGCTCGACGCGATGCGCGCCGACGGGACCTTCAGCCGGCTCACCGAAAAGATCGACTAGCACAGCCTCTCGGCATGCCAGGTCATGTGGTCCTCGATCATGCTCTGGATGAACCAATAGGAATGATCGTAACCGCGATGGCGGCGCAAGGTAAGCTTCTGGCCCGATTCCGCCGCGGCACGTTCCAGCGCTTCCGGATGCAGCTGCTGTTCGAGGAATTTGTCGGCGTCGCCCTGATCGACGAGAATCGGGCCGGGCCAGGCCTTCTTGCGCATCAGCAGGCTGGCATCGTGATCCGCCCAGCCCCCCCGATCTGAACCGAGATAGTTCAAAAAGGCCTTCTCGCCCCACGGCACCGCCACCGGATTGGAGATCGGCGCGAAGGCCGACAGCGATTGCCAGCGGCCGGGCTGCTTCAGCGCGATGGTCAAGGCGCCGTGCCCGCCCATCGAATGGCCGAAGATGCCGCGCCGGTCGCCGGCGACCGGAAAATTCGCTTCGATCAGCGCCGGCAATTCCTTGGTGACATAGGAATACATTCGGAAATTCGGCTTCCAGGGTTCCGCCGTGGCGTCGAGATAGAAGCCCGCTGCCTCGCCGAAATCCCAATTGTCGCGGATGCCCGGCAGATCGAGCCCGCGCGGGCTGGTGTCCGGCGCCACCAGCGCCAGGCCCAGCTTGGCCGCCAGCCGCACCGCCCCCGCCTTGATCAGAAAGGTTTCCTCGGTGCAGGTCAGACCGGCCAGGTAGTAGAGCGCGGGGACCTTTTCCTTCTCCGCCTGGGGCGGCAGATAAAGGCCGAAGCGCATCGGCGTGCCCGTCTCGGAAGACGGGTGAACATGGAAGCTCACCCGTCCGCCGAACGAGACGAAACTGTCCCGGGTTTCCATCAGTAGATCACGACGCTGCGGATCGATTCGCCCGATGTCATCAGATCGAACCCGTGATTGATCTGGTCGAGCGGCATGGTGTGGGTGATCAGATCGTCGATATTGATCTTGCCCTCCATGTACCAGTCGACGATCTTCGGCACATCGCGCCGGCCCTTGGCGCCGCCGAAGGCCGAGCCCCGCCAGTTGCGGCCGGTGACCAGCTGGAACGGCCGGGTCGAGATCTCCTTGCCGGCGGCGGCGACGCCGATGATGACCGAGGTGCCCCAGCCGCGGTGGCAGCATTCCAGGGCCTGGCGCATCACGTCGGTATTGCCGATGCACTCGAAGGAATAATCCGCGCCGCCGCCGGTCAGCTCGACCAGATGGGCGACCAGATCCTTGCCGTGATCCTTGGGATTGACGAAATGGGTCAACCCGAATTTGCGGGCCATCGCCTCGCGCTCCGGGTTGAGATCGACGCCGACGATCATGTCGGCCCCCACCATCTTCGCCCCCTGGATCACGTTGAGGCCGATGCCGCCCAGGCCGAACACCACGACATTGGCGCCCGGCTCGACCTTGGCCGTATAGATCACCGCGCCGATGCCGGTGGTGACCCCGCAGCCGATGTAGCAGATCTTGTCGAACGGCGCGTCCTCGCGGACCTTGGCCAGGGCGATCTCCGGCAGCACCGTAAAGTTCGAGAAGGTCGAGCAGCCCATATAGTGCAGCACGGGCTTGCCGCCGATCGAGAAGCGGCTCGACCCGTCCGGCATCACACCCTTGCCCTGGGTCGCGCGGATCGAGGTGCAGAGGTTGGTCTTGCCCGACAGGCAGGATTTGCACTGGCGGCATTCCGGCGTGTAGAGCGGGATGACATGGTCGCCCTTCTTCAGGCTGGCCACGCCGGGCCCGACATCCACCACCACGCCTGCGCCCTCATGGCCCAGGATGGCGGGGAACAGACCTTCCGGGTCGGCGCCCGACAAGGTGTATTTGTCGGTGTGGCAGAGGCCGGTGGCTTTGATCTCCACCAGCACCTCGCCGGCCTTGGGGCCTTCGAGGTCAACCGTCTCGATGCTGAGAGGCTTGCCGGCCTCCCAGGCGACAGCGGCGCGTACTTTCATCTGTCTTCCCCGTGATCAGGCCGCGAGAACGCCATTCAATTTGGCGGTTTGTGTCGCCAGGGCATCCATCAGAGGCGGCGACAGGCAGTCATAGGGTTCCAGCTTCAGCTCGCGCAGACGGGCCCGCACCGCATCCATGTTCTTGGGATCGGCGCCCGATTCGATGATCGACGAGACGAAGGCGGCGAAGCCCGGCGCGGCCCAGCCCTTTTCCGCGGACAGCTCGGTATGGACGAAGTCGAGGCCATAGAAGGCATGCTTGGTGTTCTCGATGCGCCCATACATATGCACGCCGCATTCCTTGCAGGCATGGCGCTGGATGGTGGCGGACGAATCGATCACGTGCAGCTTGTCGCCGTTTTCGATGACGCTGACGGCTTCCTTGGGCACCACCGCGATCTGCGCGAACAAGGCGCCCTTGGGTTTCCAGCATTTGGTGCAGCCGCAGACATGGTTGTGCGCGGTCTGGGCCTTGATGGCCACCTTGACCGGCTTGCTGGCGCATTTGCAGGTCAGCGTGCCGCCGGAAAATCCGGCCGCCGTCGGCGGGAAACCGTGATCGACGGCGGGGTGGATCGAAACAGCGCTCATGGCGTTCTCCCAGAGATAATAAGCGTTTCGACCTTAGTCCGCCGGGCCGCACACGGCTTGCCCGAGGGAGAAGCGGCCTTTGTCTGAGAAAGAAATACGCCCGCTAACCCGCTGATTTCGTAGGGAACCACTACCAAAGCAGCATGGAGGCTCCTCCCCCATCTCCGTTACCATCATCGCAGTGAATTCAGGGGCCTCACCGCCATGAGCAACAGGATCACCGACACTCTCGCGCCTTGGAGCGACGATGTCGGCCGCCTCGCCCAGGCGCTGGTGCGGGTCGCTCTCGATGAAAGGCCGGGCCGCGCCGCGCACGAGGCGGAACTGGCCGGCACCATCCTCAGCCTGCTCGATCTGTCGCTGCCCGGCCGCGCCGCGCCTTCCGCGGCACCATCGCCGGCCGAAACGCTGCGGCACAGGGTCAAGGCCTATATCCGCCTGCATCTGCGCGACCCGGACCTCACCATCGACCGCATCGCCGGTGCCCTGTCCTGCTCGAAGCGCTACCTTCACATGTGCTTTGCCGATCAAGGACTGTCGATCACCGAGTTCATCTGGATCGAGCGGCTGGACCAGTGCCGGCGCGAGCTCGAGCAGGAAACCCCGTCGGGCCGGACCATCACCGAAGTGGCTTTCTCTTGGGGTTTCAACAGCTCATCGCACTTCAGCCGATTGTTTAAAAAGCGATTTGGCGCACCACCGTCACGTACACGCCATTGCTCATGAGGGCGAGGAACGGCATATTAGGCCACATTCAAAACCAAGAGGATGTCCCATGAATTCCAAATTCCTCCTCGCCCTCGCCGCCGGCGCTCTCTTCGCTGTTTCGTCGGTCGCCCAGGCGGCCGACGTCGAAGCCGGCAAGACTGTCTTCAACAAGTGCAAGGCCTGTCACTCCGACAAGGCCGGCGAAAACAAGGTCGGCCCGAGCCTGTTCGGCGTCGTCGGCCGTCCCTCGGGCAGCATTGCCGGGTTCAAATATTCCGACCCGATGACCAACGCGAAGCTGACCTGGGACGCCGCTACCCTCGACAAGTGGCTGACCAAGCCGTCCGACCTGGTCAAGGGCACCAAGATGGTGTTCCCGGGTCTGCCGAACCAGGCCGACCGCGACAATGTGATCGCCTATCTGGCGACGCTGAAGTAAGCAGCACGCAATGGTCATCCGTACGCTGAGCCTGTTTCTGCTGCTCGGCGTCACGGTGGCCGCGTCCGCCTCGGCGGCGCCGTCATCGATCGTCAAGATCGCCTATGTCGGCGCCGCTTCTTCCCGCTCGTTGCCGCAAGCCTGGCTCGACCAGCCGGCCATCGACGACGGGATGCAGGGCGCCCGCCTCGCCATCGAGGACGACAACACCACCGGCCGTTTCGTCGGCCAGACCTTCCAGCTTTCCGAGACCATCGCCCCCGACGCCGACCATGCGGTCGCCGCGGTCAAGGATCTGCTCGCCCAGGGCCAGCGCCTGTTCGTCGCCGATTTGCCGGCCGCCGCGCTGGATGCGATCGCCGATCTGGGCAAGGCCCAGGGCGCCATCATCATCGACGCCACCAGCCACGACGATTCCCTGCGCGCCGCGGATTGCCGCGCCAATCTGCTGCATACCCTGCCCAGCGACGCCATGCTGGCCGACGCGCTGATGCAGTTCCTCTCGGTCAAGCGCTGGACCAGGATTCTGTTGGCGGCCGGCCCGACGCCAGGCGACAAGGCCTATGCCGACGCCATCCGCCGTTCCGCCAGGAAGTTCCAGATCAAGCTCGCCGCCGACAAGCCCTGGACCTACGATCCCGGCGCCCGGCAGACCGATACCGGCCATTTCGGCATCGCCGACGAATCCGCCCGCTTCACCCAGGGCATCGAGTATGACGTGCTGGTGGTGGCCGACGAGAACAATGATTTCGGCGACGACCTCGCCTTCCGCACCACCTTGCCGCGCCCGGTCGCTGGCACCCAGGGCGTGGTTCCCACCGCCTGGGCCCGTCCATTCGAGGAATGGGGCGGCACGCAATTGCAGAACCGCTTCCTCAAACTGGCCCATCGCTGGATGAGCGAGCGCGATTACGGCGCCTGGCTGGCGGTGCGCTCCTATGGCGAAGCCGCCGTGCGCGCCCAGACGAGCGATCCGGCCAAGATCGCCGCATATTTACGCGGGCCGGATTTCGCCGTGGCCGGTTTCAAGGGCACACAATTGAGCTTCCGCGCCTGGGACGGGCAGCTGCGCCAGCCGGTGCTGTTGTCCGATGCGCGGGCGCTGGTCTCGGTGTCGCCGCAGCCCGGCTTCCTGCATGAGACCTCGGAACTGGACACGCTGGGAATCGACCAGCCGGAGACGTCATGTCACGCAAAATGATGTTGGGCCTGTGCCTGCTCGCGCTGGCGGCGCCCGCCGCCGCCGAAAAACTGTTCGTCTCGAACGAAAAGGACAACAGCGTCACCGTGCTCGACGCCGACAGTCTGGCGCCGATCGCCACGATCAAGACCGGCACCCGTCCGCGCGGCATCGTATTGTCGCCGGACAAGAAGTCGCTGTTCATCTGCGCCAGCGACTCGAACCATATCGAGGTGCTGGACACCCAGAGCCTGAAGATCGTCCGCACCCTGGCCAGCAATCCCGACCCCGAGCTGTTCGACATCGATCCGGCCGGCAAGACCCTCTATGTCGCCAATGAGAACGACAATATGGTCTCGATCGTCGACGTTGCCGGCGGCGGCGTGACCGGCGAAATCCCGGTCGGGGTCGAACCGGAGGGCATGGCGGTCAGCCCGGACGGCAAGGTTCTGGTCAACACCTCGGAAACCACCAGCATGGCCCATTTCATCGACATCGCCTCGCACCAGGTGGCGGGCAGCGTGCTGGTCGGCAGCCGCCCGCGCTTCGCCGAATGGACGGCGGATGGCTCGAAGGTATGGGTCTCGTCCGAGGTCGGCGGCTCGGTGGCGATCATCGACGCCGCCACGCACAAAGTGCTGCAGACCATCAAATTCCCCATCCCCGGCATTCCCGCCGGCCAGGTGCAGGCGGTCGGCATGGCGCTGTCGAAGGACGGCTCGCTGGCATTCATCGCGCTGGGTCCGGCAAACCGCGTCGCGGTGGTCGATCAGAAGACCTATGAGGTGAAGAAATATCTGCTGGTCGGACAGCGCGTCTGGCACCTCGCCTTCAATGGCGACGAAAGCAAGCTCTACACCGCCAATGGGGTTTCCAACGACGTGTCGATGATCGACGTGAAGGCGCTGAAGGTCATCAAGTCGGTGCCGGTCGGACGCGCGCCGTGGGGAGTGGCGGTCGCCCCGTAAGATGACACCCGCTCTTCAGATCACCGACCTCAGCCATTCCTTCGGCGAACGCAAAGCCCTCGATCAGGTCGACTTCAGCGTTAAGCCGGGGGACTTCACCGTGCTGCTGGGCCTGAACGGCGCCGGCAAGAGCACCCTGTTCGCGCTGGCCACCCATCTCTATCACAATCGCAGCGGCAGCATTTCGGTGTTCGGCCACGACATTCGCCATCACGCCTCGCAGGCGTTGCGGCGCATGGGCGTGGTGTTCCAGCAGCCGACCCTGGACCTCGATCTCTCGGTCGAGCAGAACCTGTCCTATCATTGCGCCCTGCACGGCATGGCGCGCGGATTGGCCAAACAGCGGATCGAGGCCGAACTGGAACGATTGCAGCTGGCTGATCGCCGCCACGACAAGGTGCGGCTGCTGTCGGGCGGCCTGCGCCGCCGCGTCGAACTCGCCCGCGCTCTGCTGCATGAACCGCACCTTTTGCTGCTCGACGAGCCCACTGTCGGCCTCGACATCGCCAGCCGAGGCTTCCTGCTCGATCATGTGCGGGCGCTGTGCGCGGACCGCGCCCTGGCGGTTTTGTGGGCGACCCATCTGATCGACGAAGCCGACGACAAATCTCGCGTCGTGGTGCTGCACAAAGGCAAGGTGCGAGCCCATGGCTCGGTGCCTGACGTGGTCGCGGCAGCCGGGGCGGACTCACTGAAATCGGCCTTCCAGAGCCTGACCGGGGAAGCGCCATGAGCGATTACATCCACGCCTCGTTCGTCCTCGGCCTCCAGACGATTCACCACGAAGACACGAAGGCACGAAGGAAAACAAGAAAAGCGCCGCAGGCAATCATTCCTCATCCGCAGGCATTCGCTGGACAAGGCAGAGATTGCCTGCGGCGCTTCTCCTCCTTCGTGTCTTCGTGTCTTCGTGGTGAAACAACAAGCCTCTCAACCGCGAAGAGGCCCCCCCCATGAACCCCGCCGCCTATTTTCGCTGCTGTCTCGGCATCCTGGCGCGCGAATTCCTGCGCTTTCTCAACCAACGCAGCCGCTTCGTCTCGGCCCTGGTGCGGCCGCTGGTCTGGCTGATCCTGTTCGCCTCGGGCTTCCGCTTCGTGCTGGGCGTCTCGATCATTCCGCCCTACGAGACCTACATCCCCTATCAGGTCTATATCGCGCCGGGATTGCTGGCGATGATCCAGCTGTTCAACGGCATGCAGAGCTCCTTGTCGATGGTCTATGACCGCGAGATGGGCAATATGCGGACCCTGCTGATCAGCCCGCTGCCGCGCTGGTTCCTGCTGACCAGCAAGCTGCTGGCCGGCGCGCTGATCTCGGTTCCGCTGGCCTATGCCTTCCTGGCCGTCGCCTGGTTCTGGGATGTCGAGCCGCCCTATTGGGGCTATCTGGCGGTGCTGCCGGCGCTGCTGCTGTCCGGATTGATGCTGGGCGCGCTGGGGCTGGCTTTGTCGTCGCTGATCCGCCAGCTGGAGAATTTCGCCGGGGTGATGAACTTCGTGATCTTTCCGATGTTCTTCGCCTCTTCGGCGCTTTATCCGCTATGGCGGGTTAAGGAAGGGGGATTGGCGCTCTGGTATGTCTGCCAGGCCAATCCCTTTACCCATGCGGTCGAGCTGATCCGCTTCGCGCTCTATCTCAAGCTCGATTGCGTATCGCTGGCCGTCGTGGCCGGCAGCACGATCCTGTTCCTGGCGCTGGCGATCCTGGGCTACGACCCGGGCCGCGGCATGCTGGCGCGCAAGGGAGGCGGTGAATGAAACTCGCATCCGTGATTCTGGCCCTGACCCTCGGCGCCCCTGCCCTGGCCGATGAAGCGGCCCTGCCCTGCCAGCAGCATTTCTCCGACAGTCTGGCGCCCGCCACCTATTGGGAAGACACGTCCCAGCTCGAGAACCTGCCCGACTGGCACAAGGACAAGAAGATCGCTGCCCTGGTCGGCAAGCTCGCTCCGCGCGACACCGACCGCGACGACGATGTGCGCCAGCTCGCCGCCTTCCGCAAGGCCCCGCACGGAAAAAAGGCGCTGCCGATGTTGTTCACCGGCCTGGTCGAGGAAACCGACCGCCAACGCGCCGAGGTGATCACCAAGATCCGTGGCATGGCCCAGCGCCAGGCCAATCTGAACGGCACCATCCAGAAAGTGAATGACGAGCTGAGCGCGACGCCGGAGTCTGCGGGCGCCAAGCATGACGAAATCCTGCAGCGCCGCGGCTTCCTGCAGCGCGACTATGACAGCCTCGACAAGACGCTGCGCTATGCCTGCCAGATTCCGGTCGATCTGGAAGCGCGTCTGGGAGATTTCGCAAAAGCGTTGCAGGAATAGCAACAATGTTCGCATGGCGTTTCCGCCCTCCGGCACGGTAATCTAGCCACCTTCAACAGAGGTGGTGCTTGATGGCTATTTCGCGTTTTCTTGCCGCGGCGGCGGCCCTCGCCCTCACGGTTCCGGCCATGGCGGACGATCTGAAGGGTGCCATCGACAAGGATTATCCCTCGCTCGAAGCGCTCTATCGCGATCTGCACAGCCACCCCGAACTGTCCGGCCACGAAATCGAGACCGCCAAGCGCCTGGCCAAGGAAGCCCGCGCCGCCGGCTTCGAGGTGACCGAGCATGTCGGCGGCAACGGCCTAGTCGCGGTGCTGAAGAACGGCCCCGGCCCGACCCTGCTGCTGCGCACCGAACTCGACGCCCTGCCGGTCGAGGAACAGACCGGCCTGCCCTTCGCCTCGCATGTCCGCGCCAAGAACGACAAGGGCGAGGATGTGCCGGTCGCCCATGCCTGCGGCCATGACGCGCACATGACCATCTGGACCGGCACGGCGCGCCGCCTGGCCGCCGATCGCGGCTCATGGTCGGGCACCCTGGTGATGATCGCCCAGCCGGCCGAGGAGACCATCGGCGGCGCCAAGAAGATGATCGAGGACGGGCTGTTCACCCGCTTCCCGCGCCCGGACTATAATTTGTCGCTGCACGATACGGCGGCGATGCCGGCTGGCACCATCGGCTATTTCGCCGGCCCGCTGAAATCGGCGGCGGATTCGGTCGATATCGAGGTCAAGGGCATCGGCGGCCACGGCGCCATCCCGCAATATACCCGCGACCCGATCGTGGTCGCCTCGGCCATCGTCATGGCGCTGCAAACCCTGGTATCGCGCAATAACGACCCGTTCCATCCGGCGGTGGTGACGGTGGGGTCGTTCCATGGCGGCACCAAGCACAACATCATCGCCAGCTCGGTGAAGTTGGAATTGTCGGTGCGCAGCATGGACGAGCAGACCCGCGCCATGCTGCTGGACGGCATCAAGCGCATCGCCGAGAACGAGGCGCGCGCCTTCGGCGTGCCCGAGGACAAGCTGCCGGTGGTGAAGGTGGTCGAATCGGTGCCGGTCACCTACAACAACCCGGACCTGATCGCGCATCTGGTTCCGGCCTGGGAGGGTGCTATGGGCAAGGACCGGGTGCTGCAGGGCAGCCCGCTGATGTCGTCGGAAGATTTCTCGGAATATGGCCGCGTCGAGCCGAAGATCCCCTCGGCGCAGATCTGGCTGGGCGCCGTCAACCGCCAGACCTGGGACGCCACGCCCGACAGGACCAAACTGCCCGGCACCCACTCCCCGCAATGGGCGCCGGATGCCGAACCGACCATCAAGACGGGGATCGAGACTCTGGTGACCGCGACACGGTCGCTGCTGCCGAAGGCGTCGTGACCATGGACCTTCCGGTCGGAACGGTCAAAGCCATCGAGCGCCAATGCGGCTTGAAAATTCAGGATTGAGACGATGACGGCTTATATCGCTTATCTGCGCAAGGACAAGGACAGCGACTTCGGCGTCGAGTTTCCCGACCTGCCCGGCTGCATCAGCGCAGGTCATACGCTGGAGGAAGCCAAAGCCATGGCCGCCGAGGCGCTGGTTGGACATATCTCGGTTTTGCAGGAAATGGGGGAACCGGTTCCCGCGCCCTCCAGCCTGGATCAACTGGCAGACGATCCCCATCGCGGTAACGCGGTGATGATGCTGATCGATCTCGACCCCGCCCTGCTCAAGGCGGAACGGGTCAATGTCATGATTCCGAAGAGCCTGCTCGGCAGGATCGATGCCGCAAGCGGCGGAAACCGTTCCCGGTTTCTTGTCGAAGCCGCCGAACAGAAACTTTCCGCTTAGAGCGACTTGCGATCAATAGGATCACAAGTCGCTCTAAGATTTTATATGACGCCTGCGCTCCGCTCCGGCGAGGCTCAAACGCCGCTCGGGCTCAAGAGCATTTCGCGATTCTAAGGGATCGCTAAACGCTCTAAAACTATTTCCCCTTGATCGGCTGCCCCTGCTCGTCCAGCAGCGGCACCCCGTAATCCAGCAATATGTCCTGGATCTTGGCCTTGTTCCTGACGATCTCGTCGCTGATCTGGCGGCGCCAGTCGGTGTCGTTGGCGCGGACGCCCATGGCGATGTGGTAGTCGAGGCGGGCGCTTCCCTCTTCCTGCTTCAGGAAAGCGGCGGTCAGCGGCAGATTGTCGTGCTTGATGAAATAGCCCGCCTGCGGCCCCCACACCAAGGCGACGTCGATCTCGCCTTTGGCCAGGTCCTTGAGCATCTCGCGCGGCGCTTGGACGATTCGGGTGTCGGTCATCAGATCATAGGGAACAACCTGCCTGGTAAGGTCGAACTTCACCACCGCGTCGACCGGCGGCGTGCGGGCGATCAGGCCGATCTTCTTGTTCTTGAAGACCGGATCGCCGATCGAGGTGGCGGTGATGTTGTCCGCCGTGCGGGTCACGATCATGTAGGCGGTGTGATAATAGGCCGTGGTGTTGGCCATCATGTCCTCGCCCGACACCGTCCCCATCACCAGATCGCATTTCTGCGCCGCGATCGTGTTGCGGACGAAGCCGGTGACCTGGGGAAACCAGGTGTAGGACACTTTCAGATGCATATCGTCGGCGAACAAGGCGGCGATCTTGTTCTCGAAGCCGCTCATGTCCTGGGCGGAATAAGGCAGGTTGGAGGGATCGGCGCAGACGCGCAGTTCGCTGCGTTGCTGCGCCCAGGACGCGGCGGATGCCAGAAGCATCGACGCAGCCACCAGGCCTTTAATTATCATCATAGCGCTCGGGGCGTCCGCGCGGCAGTTTACCGTCCGAGCGGGCCTTGAGGTAGGCGTAGATGTCGTCGAGATAATTGACCACATCGGCCACGGTGCCGAAGGACGGCATGACCTTGTCCTGGCCGTTGGCGAGATTCTGACGGCCATTGATGATGGTCTCCTTGACCTGGTCCTCGGACAGATGCTTCAGCGAATTGGTCAGATCCGGCGCATAGGAGCTGCCGGCGCCATCCGGGCCGTGGCAGCGCATGCAGGAATCGCCGTAGCGGCGATAGCCGTTATAGACATGGATGTCGACCTTGCCGTCCTTGATGTTGTAGGGCGGATTGTCGGCCCGGGCGGGAACGGCGATCGAAGTACAGAGGACGAAAAAGCCGATCGCGGCAACCCCCGATCGGGCGGAAAATCTCAGAACCATTGGGAACTCCGAACTCTCTACGGGAAAAAGATCTTCCGGCGGCGCGAGGCCGCCGGAAGAATTCAGGTTGGGAGTTTTAGGGAAGAGCGAACACAGTCATGACGCCGCCCAACTGCGTATAGTTGGACAGCTGCTCGTACGCACCCACGGCGCCCAGGCCGTCGGTGCTCTTGGTGAGGCCGGCCGCCATGCCGATACCGGCCCAGCCGCCGACACCCGACAGCACGGCGACATACTGCTTGCCGCCATGGCTGTAGGTCATCACGTTGCCGATGATCCCGGACGGAGTCTTGAAGCTGTACAGCTCCTTGCCCGTCTTGACGTCGACCGCCTTGAGATACCCTTCCAGCGTGCCGTAGAAGGCGACGCCGCCGTCGGTGGTCAGAGCGCCCGACCAGACGGAGAAGGGTTCCTTGTCGGTCCATACGATCTTGCCCTTGCCGGCGTCATAGGCGATGAAGTTGCCCAGATTTCCGCCGGGGCCGGGATACATCGACAGGGTCGAGCCGACATAGGGCTGGCCCGCCGTGTAGGAGACCGCGAAGGGGTCGTAATCCATGCAGACATGGTTGGTCGGCACGTAGAACAGACCGGTCTTCGGATCGAAGGAGGCCGGCTGCTCGTCCTTGGACCCCAGCGCCGCGGGACAGATTCCCTTGACGTTATGGTCCTCTTTCTCGGTGCTCATCGCGGCGACGCGGTCCGGCAGGCCGGTCTTGACGTCGACCTTGTTGGCCCAGTTCACCGCCGGATCATACTTCTCGGCCACCAGCAGGGCGCCGGTCTCGCGGTCGAGGGTATAGGCGAAGCCGTTGCGGTCGAAATGGACCAGGGCCTTGGTCGGTTTGCCGCCGACATCGATGTCGGCCAGGATCATCTCGTTGACGCCGTCATAGTCCCACTCGTCGTAGGGCGTCATCTGATAGACCCACTTGGCCACGCCGGTATCAGGGTTGCGGGCCATGATGGTCATCGACCATTTATTGTCGCCGGCCGCTGATGCGGGTTCCAGGTGCTGGGATTGCCGGTGCCGTAATAGACCAGGTTCAGCTTGGGATCGTACGAATACCAGCCC
The DNA here is from genome assembly GCA_021325215.1 of Alphaproteobacteria bacterium. Classification (GTDB taxonomy): domain Bacteria; phylum Pseudomonadota; class Alphaproteobacteria; order Rhodospirillales; family Magnetospirillaceae; genus JAJPHO01. Next base: position 33,289 of record JAJPHO010000189.1, on the reverse strand, counting down.
CAGGTGGCGCCGCCGCCGATCTTCCACTGATCGCCCTGCCAGGTGGCCAGCGAGGAATTCTTGCCGACCGGCTTGCCGAGCACCGTGGTCTTTTCCGGGTCGAACAGGATCTGGTCGTCCGGCCCTTCGGAATAGGCTTTCCACAGCAGTTTGCCGTCTTTGAGACTATAAGCGGTGATACGTCCCTGGACGCCGAATTCGCCGCCCGAAATGCCCACCAGCACTTTGTCCTTAACAACCATCGGGGCCGAGGTCATGGTCTCGCCCTTGCCGGGGTCGCCATTCTTGACGGTCCACACCACCTGGCCGGTCTTGGCGTCCAACGCGACAACGGTCGCATCGGCCTGGTCGAGGATGATCTTGCCGTCACCGTACGCCACGCCGCGATTGACGGTATCGCAGCACATCACCGGGATCACGTTGGGGTCCTGGGTGGGCTGGTACTTCCAGATGATCTTGCCGTTGTTGTTGAGGTCGAGGGCGAACACCGTATTGGGGAACGGCGTATGGACATACATGGTGTCGCCGACTACCAGCGGGGCGCCTTCATGGCCGCGCAGCACGCCGGTCGAGAAAGTCCAGACCGGACGTAAATCCTTGACGTTGGTCGCAGTGATCTGAGAGAGCGTGCTGTGGCGGTGATTGGAATAGTCGCCTGTCGGCATCACCCACTGGTTGGGGTCCTGCGTGAGCTTTTGCAGCTCTTCGTTCGCATTCGCCGAACCTCCCGCCAACGCCAGCGCACCGAGAACAACAAGAAGTGTGCGCTTCGTCGTCGTTTGTCTCGTTAACATAGGCTTTCCTCCCTTGGTCGCGAAATCCCGGTCGCCCATATCCGCCCGAGGCGGCTTGCAAGTGCGGAGAATCTGCGATTCCGCCCGTGCTTCGGCGTCAGGCGGATTGCCCGGCGCGACATGCAGCGGCCGAACCGTTTTTCACGGCATGGGTCGGAATTCTAGTAACTTCGCCCGATAAAGTATTTGGTACTTTTGGCGAATGTCACATTCCAGCCACCGGGTTCAGGCCGGAATCTTGCGCGGAACGTCGACCTCGCAGCTCCATTTCGAAAGCTGCCAGCGAGGGTGGTCGCGGACGTAATCCACGGCGACGAACTGAGCCGAACTCATGCACGAGCTCATCGACATGGGTTCGAGATAGGTCGGCCGGTCTTCCACGCAGACCGATGCGTTCTGGATCATGCAATAGACGAGCACGAGCTGGATCATGGTCATCACCTCGGGCCGGATATCGACCAAAATACTATGCGCCCAGGCAACCTGTTTGTGGCAAGTTAGTTGCAAAAATAAGCATATCGGGAGGACTGGAATGACTGTCCGTTCCTTGCTGGCCCTGGTCAGCCTGGCGCTCGCCCTGCCCGCAATCGCTGCGGTGCCGGCACATCCGAAATACGACTATCCAACGGCGGCGCGGGCCGATTACGTGATCGGCTGCCTGGGGTCGAACGGCTTCAGCCGGCTCTTTCTCGACAAATGCTCGTGCGAGATCGACACCATCGCCAATTACATGCCCTATGACGAGTATGAGAAAGCCTCGACGGTGCTGAGCCTGCAGCAGGGCGGCGCCCTGGGCCAGCGAGGCGGACTGGTGCGCGACACGCCGATCGCCAAGGACAATCTGGCGAAATTGCGTACCGCCCAGGCCGAGGCCAATCTGCGCTGCGAATAGGGTGCGGGAGATGAACGCCCTTGCCACCCCAACGCCGAATCAACGGGTGCGCCGCGCCGTCACCACCGCCACCGGCGCGTCCAAGGCCGCCGAGGAACTGCACGCCGATCTGTCGCAGGACGAAGCCTCGCTGGTGGTGCTGTTCTGCTCGCCCAAGCTGGCGCTCGACGGCTTTGCCGCCGATCTCAAGAGACGCTTCGGCGCCACGCCGGTGATCGGCTGTACCACGGCGGGCGAGATCACCCCGTTCGGGTATCAGCATGGCAGCGTCACCGGGGTCAGCTTCGCCGCCCCCGATTTCCATGCCGCCGCCCGCCATATCCTGGATATCCGGAATTTTTCGGTGGCCGACGGCCGGCAGCTGGTGCGCAGCTGCCTCAGCGAATTGGAGGAGAAGGCGCCCGGCCTGCCGCATGAGCAGATCTTCGCGCTGCTGTTCATCGACGGCCTCGACGCCACCGAGGAATCGGTGGTCAGCGCGCTGCATCACGAGCTGGGACCGATCCCGCTGTTCGGCGGCTCGGCCGGCGACGAACTGGATTTCCGCACCACGCGCATCCTGTGCGACGGCGAATTCCATCAGCATGGCGCGGTGCTGGTGCTGGTCGCCACCACCCATCCCTTCCAGGTCTTCAAGACCGAGCATTTCCTGCTGAGCCAGGAGAAGATGGTGATCACCGCCGCCGATCCGGCCCGGCGCGTCGTCACCGAGATCAATGCCGAACCGGCGGCGCGCGAATATGCCCGGCTGATCGGCCTGACCCGCGAGCAGCTGACCCCGACCGTGTTCGCCACCCATCCGCTGGTGGTGCGGATCGGCAACGTTCCCTATGTGCGGGCGCTGCAGAAGGCCAATGACGATGACAGCCTGACCTTCTTCTCGTCGATCGACGAAGGCATCGTACTGACCGCCGCGACCGGCACCGACATCGTCGAGGACATGACGCGGCGCTTCGACGAGCTGCGCGCCCTCATCGGCCAGCCCGAAGTGGTGATCGGCTGCGACTGCATCCTGCGCAATCTGGAGATCAAGCAGAAGGGATTGGAACAGGCCATGGCCGGCCTGTTCCGCGACAATCACGTGGTCGGGTTCAACACCTATGGCGAACAATTCAATGCCATGCATGTGAACCAGACCTTCACCGGCGTCGCCATAGGGCGGAGAGGCTAGCCGCGATGCCGGATGCGCCTCTCGACCTTCATCACGAGCAGCAGCGCATCGCCGAACTCGAACGCGAGAACGCCAAGCTGCGCAAGATCAACAAGGTCCTGATGGACCGGGTCGAGCGCAGCATGGATTTCCAGGGCAACGCCTTCTCGCTGTTCCAGACTGCCATCGTGCTGGAAGGCCGCGTGCGCGACCGCACGATCGAGCTGGAAAACGCCCTGCGCGAACTCGCCAAGACCAACCGCGATCTCAGCCAGGCCACCGAGGAAGCCGAAACGGCGCGCATCCGCCTGGCCACCGCCATCGAATCGGTCAGCGAAGGCTTCATCCTGTGCGACGCCGAAGATCGCCTTGTCATGTGCAACCAGAAATACCGCGAGCTGTGGCCGGGCCTGGGCGATCTGGTGAAGCCGGGCATGCCCTTCATCACCCTGGTGCAGCATGCGCAGGAACTGGGGCTGTTCGACGAGTCCGACGGCGGCGCCGAGGCGGCGATGACGCGGCGCCTGCAGCATCACCGCCAGCTCAAGGAAAAGATGTTCGTGGTCAAGCTGGCCAATCAGCGCTGGCTGCAGATCAGCGAACGCCGCACCGACGATGGCGGCACGGTGGCGATCTATACCGACATCACCGAGATCAAGCTGTCGGAAAAGCGCCAGCGCGACTACGAATTGGCCCAGAAAAACAAATTGCTGCAGGCCATCTTCGACAAATTGTCGCAGGGCATCTCGGTGGTCGACAGCGACCAGCGGCTGGTGGCGTGGAACGAGCGTTTCCTCGAATTGCTGAATGTCGCCCCCGATGAGATGGCGGTCGGCAAGCCCTTGCGCGACCTCGCTTACCAGCCCGCCATCTCGTGCCAGTTCCTGCATGCCGGCATGGCGGGCGTCCCCGATTTCCGCGGCTTCAGCCTGGAGCAGATGGTCGATAACGGCCGCATTCTCGACATCCAGCTCAATCCGATGCCGGGCGGCGGGATGATCACCACTTATACCGACATCACCGGCCGCAAGGCGTCGGAATGGGCGCTGCGGGATTCCGAACAGCGCATCCGTCTGATCACCGACGCGGTGCCGGCGCTGATCGCCTATGTCGACAGCACGCTGCGCTATCGCTTCACCAACAAACCCTATGAAGAATGGTTCGGCCGTCCGCGCAGCGAGATCAACGGCCGCCATATGCGCACCGTGCTGGGGCCGGAACTCTATAATGCGCGGCGCGACGCGGTGGACGCCGTGCTGTCGGGCCAGCGCGTCACGTTCGAGATCGGCCTGCCGCTGCTGAAAGGCCGTATCGAACATGCGGTGGCGACCTATGTGCCGCATTTCGGCAATGACGGCGAAGTGCTGGGCTTCTTCGCTTTGCTGCAGGACATCACCGAGCGCAAGAAGGCGGCGCAGGAGCTGCAGGAAGCCAAGGAATCGCTGGAAGTCCGCGTCGCCGCGCGCACCGTCGAGCTGACCCAGGAAATCGAGGAGCGCCGCCAGGTCGAAGCCGCCCTGCGCATCACCAAGGCCGAAGCCGAGCGCGCCAATATGAGCAAGACCAAGTTCATCGCCGCGGCCAGCCACGATCTGCTGCAGCCGTTGAACGCCGCCCGCGTCTTCGCCGCCGCCTTGTCCGAAACCCGTATGACCGAGCATAAGCGCAACCTGGTCGCCAACGTCAATGTGGCGCTGAACTCGGTGGACGAGCTGCTGAGCGCGCTGCTCGACATCTCGAAACTGGATTCCGGAGCGCAAACGCCGGAGATCTCGGATTTCGAGATCAACGACCTGCTGAAATCGCTGGCCGCCGAATATCAGCCCCAGGCCAAGGGACGCGGCCTCGCTTTGCATTGGGTGCCGTGCCGGGCGGTGGTCCGTACCGATCCGGTGATGACCGGCCGCATCTTGCGTAATTTCCTCAGCAACGCGATGCGCTACACTCCGACCGGCCGCGTGCTGTTGGGCTGCCGGCGGCACGCGGAGGGGGTCGAAGTGCAGGTGTGGGACAGCGGAATAGGCATCCCGGAAGCCAAGCAGGCCGAAGTGTTCGAGGAATTCCGCCGCCTGGCGCGTGACAGTCACGGCAAGGACCGCGGCATCGGGCTGGGCCTCGCCATCGTCGACCGCATCGCCCGCCGCCTCGACCATCCGATCGGCCTGAGGTCCGAGCCGGGCAAGGGCTCGATGTTCAGCGTCACCCTGCCCTATGGCGTCCACCACCAGGCCCGCCCGCACGAACAAAGCCTGGCCCTGCCCGCGCCGCTGCACAAGGTGATCGGCGCCCAGGTGCTGGTGATCGAGAACGACCAATCGGCGCTGGACGCCATGCGCGAATTGCTGCGCACCTGGCAATGCCGGGTGGTGGCCGCCGACTCGCTGGAGAATGCGATTCCGCAGCTCGGCACCCTCGATGGACCGCCCGATGTGCTGGTGGCCGATTATCATCTCGACGAGAACCGCACCGGGCTGGACGCGCTGTCGACCCTGCAGCCGCTGTTCCCCCATCGGGTGCCCGGCATCATCATCACCGCCGACCGCTCCGATGAGGTTCATAACGCCGTGCGCGAAGCCGGCTTCCACCTGCTCAACAAGCCGCTGAAACCGGCGCGGCTGCGCTCGCTGCTGGCTCATCTCACCGTTGCCGGGGCGCGTAATTGAAGGCTGCACTCGCGGTAATCCTGGCCGTTCTATGGCTGGGCTCTCCGGCCCGCGCCGACACTTTGCGGGTCGGGCTGGTCAGCTTCGGCACCGCCGCCTGGGAAATCGACACGCTGCGCCGCCACGGCCTGGACCGCGATCTCGGCGGCACGCTGGAGAGCGTCGCGCTGGCCGATCCCGCCGCCGGCGAGATCGCGCTGCAAGCCGGCGGAGCCGACGCGATCGTCACCGACTGGCTATGGGTGTCGCGCCAGCGCCATGCCGGCCGGCATATCGTCTTCGTGCCCCATTCCACCGCCCTGGGCGAGATCCTGGTTCCCGCCGGATCGCCCCTCGCGGGTCTCAAGGACCTGGCCGGCAAGCATGTCGGCGTGGCCGGCGGACCGCTCGACAAATCCTGGCTGCTGCTGCGCGCCTACGATCCGGACACCACCGGCAAGATCGAGGTCCAGTTCGGCGCTCCGCCGCTGCTGTCGCAGGAACTGGCCAAAGGGCGGCTCGATGCGGTGCTGACCTTCTGGCCTTTCGCCGCGCGGCTGGAGGCGCAAGGCTATCGCCGGCTGGTGTCGATGACCGACGTCATGAACGGATTGGGCTTCTCGCCGCCGGTGCCGATGATAGGCTATGCCTTCTCGGAAACTTGGATCACCGCCCATGCCGATCTCGCCCGCCGCTTCCTGGCTGCCCTCGACAAGGCCGATGATCTGATGCGCGACGAGGCGGAATGGGCCCGGCTGAAGCCGCTGACCGGCGCCGCGGATGACGCCGCCCTGCCCTCCCTGCGCCAGCGTTTCACCGCCGGCCTGCTGCCGCATCCGTCCGACGGTGCCGACGCCGCGGCCCGGCTCTATACCGTGCTCGCCCAGGTCGGCGGTGCCGGCCTGACCGGCGGGGCGCCCGCCGTGGCGCCAGGCACCTTCTGGAGGGATGCTCCCCCTTGAAGCATGCCTTTTCAGCAGCACCGGTCCTGGTAATCCTGCTGGTCTGGCAGGCCGCCGCGATGATCGTGGCCACCCCCGAGCTTCCCTCGCCCGCCGCCGTGCTGGCTGTGCTCTGGTCGGAAGCGGCACACGGCCCGCTGCTGGCAGATCTCGGCGCCACTCTGGCCCGGGTCGGCATCTGCTTCAGCCTGGCGATGATCGCCGGCAGCGCGATCGGCATCGGCATGGCGTCTTCCCCGCAATTCGGGCGCTGGTTCGATCCCTGGGTGCAGCTGCTGCTGACCCTGCCGGCGATGGCGGTAGCGATCCTTTGCTACATCTGGCTCGGCATGGGCGAAACGGCGGCGATCCTGGCGGTGACGCTCAGCAAGCTGCCCAATGTGGTGGTGATCCTGCGCGAGGGCGCCCGCAGCCGCGACCGTGACCTGGCGGAGATGGCGAGACTGTTCCGTTTTTCGCGCAAAAGCCTGTTCTTCGATCTGATGCTGCCGGAATTGGCGCCCTATTTTCTCGCCGCGACCCGATCCGGTCTCTCGCTGGTGTGGAAGATCGTGCTGCTGGTCGAGCTGCTGGGCCGATCGAGCGGAATCGGGTTCCGCCTGCATGTCTATTTCCAGCTGCTCGACATCGCCCGCATCCTGGCCTATGCGCTGTCCTTCATGCTGGTGATCCAGCTGATCGAAATCTCCCTGCTTGCCTGGCTGGACCGCCGTGCCGCCCATTGGAAACGCTGAAATGCTGACGGTCGAAGCCTTGGCGAAGCGGCTCGGCGGGCGGGATCTGTTCCGCGACCTCGCTTTCACGCTGGCGCGCGGCGAGGTGCTCGGCCTGGCCGGCCCGTCCGGGGCCGGCAAGACCACCCTGCTGTCGATCCTGGCCGGGCTGGATTCCGATTACGAGGGCACGGTGCGCTGGGACGGAAGCCCGCGCCTCGGCATGGTATTCCAATCGCCCCGCCTGCTGCCCTGGCGCACGGCGCTGCAGAACGTCGCCCTTGCGGTCGCAGGAGATACCGCCAAAGCCTCGGCGGCGTTGCAGAAGGTGGGGCTGGCGGACGCCGGTGCCGTCTATCCCGCCCGATTGTCACTGGGAATGGCGCGACGCGTCGCGCTGGCCCGAGCCTTGGCGATAGAGCCGGACGTGCTGCTGCTCGACGAGGCTTTCGTCTCGCTCGATCCGCGCAGCGCCGACCAGGCGCGCGGCGTCGTACTCGAAGCGGTAAAGGCCCGCGGCATGGCGGTGCTGACGGTCAGCCATGACCGGCCCGATCTGGAACGGATGGCGGGCCGGATCGTCGAACTAGACCGCTAGCTTAGCCGTCCCAAAGCCGACAGGATCTTGCTGGCCTTGATCACCGCCTGGGTCCGCGAATGCACGTTGAGCTTGCGCAGAATCGCGGAAACATGGGCTTTCACCGTGCTTTCCACGATGTTCAGCTCATAGGCGATCATCTTGTTCGACTGGCCGGCAACCAGCATCTGCAGCACGATGCGCTGCTGATGGGTCAGCTGCGAGATGCTCTCCGTCAGCCTGGCGTCGGCGCCGCTGACGCTCTGGTCAGCGGGCTCGGGGGTGAACACCCCGCCCTCCAGCACATAGCGCACGGCGGCGACCATGCCGTCCTTCGACAAGGATTTCGGCATGAAGCCGGAAGCGCCGCAGGTGATCGCCTCGCGGATCGTCGCGCTGTCATCGGTGGCCGAGACCACGATGATCGGCACCGAGGGAACCGCGTTGCGCAAACTGACCAGGCCGGAGAACCCGTCCATTCCCGGCATGTTGAGATCGAGGAAGATGAGATCGACGCTGTCATCGTCGGTCGCCATGGCGAGGGCTTCGTCGCTGGTGGCGACTTCACGGAAGACATGGTCTGAAAAGACTTCGCCGCCAACTCGTTGCAGGGCCTCGCGGAAGAGCGGATGGTCGTCTGCAATGAGGACGGTCTGACACGCACTTTCGGACATGACCTACCCCTAATATTTTTTTATGGGTATGTGGCCCACAGTGTAGGGGCCCGGGCGCTCTAAAAAAAGTAAATTTAATGTAAACAAACGCGCGAGCGCTCCCGCATTGCGGGAACGCCCGGCACGCTCAAGCAAATCTGATCCGGTTCAGGAACCGGGGTTCCACAGCGGTACGACGATGCGCAGGAAAACGCGGGAATCGCCGTCACCGTAATCGGACGACGCGCTGACCGAATGCGCGCCATAAACCTGCAGGCTGAGGGGGCCGAAGGCATAGCCGACCAGGCCGCCCATCTCGAACAGATGCGAACTCGAACCACGGCTGAGATCGTTGGTGCCGAACGCGATCGGACCGAGTTCCCATTTGCCGAAGGTCTTGGTCGCGGTGATGTCGTAATTGATGTAATCGGGGCTGGGCGATTCGCCCTGATCCGCGCCCTCGCTGCTGCCGGTCACGCCATAGGTGATATGAGCGGTCAGATCATAGCCGTTGGCGGTATAGCTGAGCGCCGCGCGATTGTTGAACACCCATTCGTTCTGGCCGCGGGTGATCGGAGAATTCATCGGCGCATAGCCGCCGACGAAGTCCGAAAACCCCCAGCCATTGCCGAGATCCCAGGCCTCGCCGACCAGCAGCGCCGGATTATAGAGACCTGCCGTCGAGGCACTGCCTTTGACGCCTTCATAAAGTTCGGGCACGGCGATATAGCCTTCGACGCGGCCGCCGAACAGCTTCCAGGGCGTCGAATAGGCGACCACCGGAATATTGACGAACAGGGTGGTGTTGTAGTTGTGGCCCAGCGAAACCATGCTGCCGGTATCGACGAAATAGACGCCCTCGGGCAGCGGAGCGCCCATGGCGAGACCGACCAGTTCGCCCGCCTCGGTAACCGGGCCGGCCATGGCCGCCTGAGGCATGGCACAGGATAAAGCCGCCGCACAGACCGCCGACAGCAGTCCCGTCCTCCAATAAAGCCGCTTTTCTGGTTCCATTTCCGTATTCCCTGATCTTATTGCCGCGCCGGAGTCCGGAGCCTGCCTTCGACAGGGCGCCCAAACGGACGCGACGGTTGAATTCAGGGGAAATGGTAATTTCTTAAATACATAAAGTATTTGGTACTTTCGGCGGATGTTGCCGCCTTGACACATATCTTACATAAAGCAGAATTCAGCACCGAGCTCATACCAAAGAACTAGGCGTCATTACAGAAACCATAAGACTAAAGTAGTGCCTGACTATGAGGACTCGTAGCGCAGGGCGATGCGCACCAGTTCGGCGGTCGAGGAAACCCTGAGTTTGGCTTTGAGCAGGCTGAGCGAATTGGCCGCGGTCTTGTAGCTGACGCCCATCGCCGCGGCCATGTCGGTCAAGGCGCGCCCCTCGCCCACCAGCCGCAGCCATTCCAACTCGCGCCCTTTAAGCGCGGGCAATCCGTCCTCGGAACGGGCGGACGGCAGGCGGCGCAGCGCCATCTCCTGGGCCAGGCGGCGCTCGACATAGCCGGTGCCCTCGGCGACGCCGCGGATGGCTTCGAGAATTTCCTCGGGCGAGGCGGTCTTGCTGACATAGCCGAGCGCGCCTTCCGCAAGGGCCTGCGCGGCGTAAAGCTGCTCCGCATGCATCGAGAACATCAGCACCTTGGCATGACCATCCTCGGCCAGCAGGCGGCGCAGCAGCTGGAAACCGCCCATGCCCGGCATGTTGACGTCGATCAGCACCACATCAGGCCGCTCGGTCAGGAACAGCTGGAACGCGTCGCGCCCGCAATCGGCCTCGACCACCTCGATCTCACCCAGCCCCTGCATCAGGCGGCGCAGGCCGGCGCGGACGATAGGATGATCGTCGACCAGCAGGAACCTCACCGCGCGCTCTCCCCATCCAGCGCCAAGGGCAGGCTGGCGGCGACATGAAAGCCCTGCCCCTTGCCGGAGGTCACGGTCAGGCTGCCGCCCACCGCTTCGATGCGGTCGCGCATGCCGGTCAGGCCGAAGCCCGGCGTTACCGAGGCGTCGCCGCGCCCGTCATCGACGATGTCGAGCAGAAGCGCCGCGCCCGGTTCGCCTCGCGGTTTCATGGTGACCAGGATGTGCGACGGCCTGCCGTGCTGCAGAGCGTTGCTGACCGCCTCCTGGATGACCCGGAAGGCGGTGACGTCGACCAGTTCGCCGCACGCGGCGGCGGGGCGCCGCAATTCCAGGGTGAAGCGCACCTCGGGGTGGCGGCGCCGCCAGAAATCGACCAGATTCTCGACCGCGCGCTCGACTCCGAATTCGGCCAGGCCGACCGGACGCAGCCGGTTGATGATGGCGCGGATGCGCTCATGCGCCTGCTGCACCGTCGACCGGATGCCCTGCGCCGCTTCCAGCGCTCCGGTGCGGTCCTGGCGGATCGCGCCGTTCTCGGCGGTGGCGGCATCGACAGTGATGGCGAACAGCAGCGGGCCGATATCGTCATGCAGGTCGCGGGCGATCTCGGCCCGTTCGGTCTCCTGCGCGGTCAGCAATTGGCGATGCAGCAAGCGGTTGCGTTCCCGCGCCAGATCCAGTTCGAGCGCCATCAGATTGAAGGCTTCGGCCAATTGCCGGGTCTCCGGCGGCCCCTCGCCCCGCAGCCGCGCGGCATATTCGCCCTCGCCGACGCTCTGCAGCGCGGCGGCCAGCGATTCCAGCGGACGCAAGGCGCGGCCGATCGACCACCAGGCGAACAGCCCAGCCGCCGCGCTCAGCGCAAGGATGACCAGCACCATGTCGCGCAGCGAATTCCAGGCTTCAAGCGCCTCGTTACGCGGGTCGCCCTCCAGCAGCACCGTGCGGGCCCGGTAATCGCCGGGCGGCAGATCGATCCGCAACTGGACGGGCTTGCCGCTGACGGCGCGGACGAACCAGGCCGGCACCCGCGCGGCCGGCGCCGACGGCACCGAGATCGACATGGGCAGCCCCTCGACGTCGAACAGCGAGGCGGCGACATGCCGGTTGCCGTTGAAGGCGATGATCTGGCGGCGCACGGGATCGCTCGGATCGCCGCCGGGCGGAACCGTGTCGAGCGTGTTCTGGATCTCCTGGCGGCCCAGCACCAGGGCGGCGCCCAGTTCGCGCACCACGGCGCCATGCGCCTGCCATACCGTCAGCGCGAAGGCAAGCAGCAGCCCGCCCAGCAGGGCTCCGGCGACGGAACAGATCAGGCGGACGCGCAATGGCATGGCTCAATCACGCCCCCGCTTCCTCAGGCGAGTCAAGAGCAGGGTCTAAGAGCCTGTTTGGGAATTGGATATGACCTGCATCGCAACCGGAAAGCCGAGGGCGGCGTTATCCCGCCTCGACGATGCGCCGCATCGCGTCGCTCCCGCTGCCTGGCCCAAGCCTCTGATATCGTTGTGCAGGCCATACCCAATTCCCAAACAGGCTCTTATTTCGGGAATTATTCCCGGCGATATCAGGAAGTAAAGACGAGGACTTTGCTGGTAAGTTCCAGCAAAAGGAAATCAACGCCACGGAGAAATCGCCGTGCCCACCCGCAAATGGTTTGTTCTGGTGCCGCTCGTCTTGGCCTATCCGGCGCTGGCCGACGACAATGAAGCCCCCATCGACACCATCACGGTCATCGGCACGACGCCCCTGCCCGGTTCCTATGTCGACGCCGACAAGCTGCCCGGCGCCAATCGAACACTGTCGTCGCAGGACATTTCGCGGTCCGGCACGCCCAGCGTCACACGGGCGCTGAGCGACCAGCTGGGCAGCATCAGCATCAATGACGATCTCGACGATCCCTTCCAGCCCGACATCCTGTTCCGCGGTTTCGAGGCGTCACCGGTGCTGGGCACGCCACAGGGCCTGGCGGTCTACCAGAACGGCGTGCGCATCAACGAAGCCTTCGGCGATACCGTCAATTGGGATCTGTTCCCCGACATCGCGATCGACCGTGTCGACGTGATGAGCGCCAATCCGGTCTATGGCCTCAACGCCCTGGGAGGCGCCGTGGTGCTGACCATGAAGAACGGCTTCACCTATCAAGGCGGCGAGGCCGAAATTTCCGGCGGCTCCTGGAACCAGCGGCAATTTTCCGCACAATATGGCCTGCGCGAGGGGCCCTGGGGTCTCTACGCCGCCGGCCGCGTTTCCGATCAGGACAGCTGGCGCGATTTCACCAAGGATTCGATCCGGCAATTCTACGGCGCAGCCGGCTATCACGATGGCGACATCACCCTCGACCTGTCCTTCACCGGCGCCAACAACCGCCTGGGCGGGCAATCGGCGACCCCGGTGCAGGAACTGGCGGTCGGCCGCAACCTGGTCTTCACCACGCCGCAGAGCAACATCAACGAACTCGAATTCGTCACCCTGAATGGCGGCTACGAATTCAACGACCATCTGTCGGTCCAGGCCAACGCCTATTACCGCGAATTCCACCAGTCGGTGGTCAATGGCAACACCACAAACTACACCGCCTGCACCGACCCGGCCCTGACCGGCTCGATGTGCCAGTCAGACGGCGCGACGCCGCTGGCCGGCCCCGGCGGCGGATCGATCCCCGATTTGTCGCAGGGGGGCACCGTGCCGATCGGCGAGAATGATTTCGAACAGATCCGCTCGGTCAGCGTCGGCGGCTCGCTGCAGATGACCGCGTCGAGCCGGCTGTTCGGCCACGACAATCATCTCGCCCTGGGCGCCAGCCTCGACAGCGACACCACCGATTTCCATTCCAGCGCCGAACTGGGAGTGATCAATCCGGCCCTGCAGGTCACCTATTCCGGCCTGTTCGTCTCGACCCCCGAAGGGACCGGCTGGACCGCCACGCCGGTCAGCCTCGCGTCGTCCACGCGCTATTACGGCGTCTTCTTCTCGGACATCTTCGACGTCACCGAGGGATTGTCGGTCACCGCCAGCGGCCGCTACAACTACGCCGAGGTCGATCTCTCCGATCAGATCGGCAGCGCCCTGTCGGGCAACAACCATTACAGCCACTTCAATCCGGCGCTCGGCTTCACCGACAAGCTGACCGACACCATGACCTTCTATGCCGGCTATGCCGAAAACAACCGCGTGCCGACGCCGGGCGAGATCGAATGCTCGGACCCCACCGCGCCCTGCCTGCTGCCCTCCAGCCTGTCGAGCGACCCGCCCAATCTCAAGCAGGTGGTCTCGCACAGCTACGAGGCCGGCCTGCGCGGCAGCTGGAACGACCTGACCTGGAACGCCGGCCTGTTCCGCACCGATGTCGATGACGACATCTATGGCGTCGCCACCTCGATCAGCACCGGCTATTTCCAGAATATCGGCGGCACGCGCCGCCAGGGCGCCGAACTCGGACTGCGCTATCGGACCGGCGGGCTGTCGGTGTTCGCCGACTATTCCTATATCGACGCCAGCTTCCAGTCGGGCCTGCTGATCAATTCGCCGTCCAACCCGTTCCAGGACCCCAACGGCAATATCCAGGTGACCCGGGGCGACCGCCTGCCCGGCATCCCGCGCCACCGCCTCAAGGCCGGCGCCGACGCCGAACTGTCGGCCGGCTGGATCGTCGGCGGCACGGTGACCTGGGTCAGCGACACCTATTATCGCGGCGACGAAGCCAATCTGATGGCGCCTTTGGCCGGCTATGCGGTGGTGAACCTGCATTCCAGCTACGACCTGACCAAATGGATGACCCTAACCCTGCGGATCGAGAACGCCCTGAACGCCCATTACGCCAATTTCGGCGTATTGGGCGACCCGACCGGCGTCGGCGCCCCGGGGATTCCTGCCGACGGTTCCTCTGTCGATCCCCGCTTCCAGAGCCCCGGCGCGCCGCTTGCGGCCTTCGGTGGCGTAAAGGTCAGGTTCTAGGCTTGTACCAATAGCGCGGGTCGTTGACCGGATCTTCCGGCGACAGCAATGGATTGGGTAGCTCGATGATGGTCCGGTGGGCCAGGTCGTATTTCTGGATCACCGGACCGAAGCGGCTGTCGAACATCCGTTCGAAGCTGCCATCGGCCACCATCGCCGACAGGCCGGCCTTGACCCGCTCGGCGCGGCGCTGGCCTTCCTTGTCGCGCGAGAACCAGAAATAGACCGGCAGGTAGTAATGCATCAGCAGATGCGGCACCACGACGATGTCGCTGTCCGGGTCGTTGGCGATCGACGCCGTCTCCGACTCGATTTCATGCACGCCGCGGGTCAGAGCCTCGAAGCGGCGAGCCTGCATCATCTTGTGGAGACCGTCGAATGTGGTGCCGGTGACGACGGAGAGGCCGGCTTTCTCCATGATGGTGGTGTCGAGCCAATGCTTGACCGAGCCGAAAGTGATCCTGCGCAGATCCTCCAGGGTCTTGATCCCGTTGAAACGGTCGAGATCCTGCCGGTGCGCCAGCAGCAGGCGATAGCCGAGCAATCCGCGCAGCACCGGAATCCGAACCGGCAGAAGAATGTCGTTCCATTCCGGCGAGATGGTCAGGATCACCACATTGACCTGGATGTCCGAGCTGCTGTTGGCATGACGGAAGCGCAGCGCCTGCGCCGGGTCCGACGACATGGCCAATGTGTAATCGCCATGGGTGGAACGCGTCCGCTCCAATATCGTGCTCAACAGCTCCCAGCCGAAGGCGGCATGGGCGTCGATATCGGACGCGGAAACGGCCCGGACATAGGAAATCGGCTTGCCGCCCGGTTCTTCAGACCTGCCGCCCCCCGGCAGAAACGGCGCGGCAAGCGCGGCGCGCATCACGGCGCGCCGCGAGATCGGTGAAAAGACGCGGAAATCCATGCCCTGCTCCACTCCCCCGGATTGGGACAGAGCTTAAAGTACCTCAGTTCTCTCTCATTCGATATCGATGACGATCTTGCCGCGGACACCGCCTTGCCGATGCCGTCTGATCACGCGGCTTCGATATCGGTGCGGGGGAAATCGTCGCCTTTATAGAGAAGCGGCACATTCTCATGCCGGGCGCAGGCATAGGCGAAGCAATCACCGAAATTCAAGGCGGCGGGATGGCGGGACTTGCCGTATCGATCATAGGCATCCAGGGCAATGGCGCGCGTTTCGGGCGCAACCGGCGCAACCGTAATTCCCGCCAGCTTGAGGAAGTCCTCCACGGCGGTGGCCGCATCGGGAATGGGAAGGTCGAGAATGCGGGCCACGGCGATGCCGGTCTCCCAAACCGCCAAAGGCGACGTCGTCCTGCTTCGATAGTTCTGCAGACGAGCGAGCAACGCCCGCGCGTCGGCCTCGTCGGTCATCATGGCCGTGAGGGCGGAAGCATCCACGAACATCAGTCGTTCCCGTAGAGGCTGTCAATAAAGGGCTTATCGGCGGATTTCCCTGCCGCGCCGGCCTTCGCGCGCAAGGCACGGCAGAATGCAACGCCCTGATCGACCAGGGTCGGAATGGCGCCCTCCCGCTCGAGCTCGTGCAGCAGAGCCTGGCGAATCACCTCGGTTTTACTGACCTTCCGAAGCGCAACGAGCCGCTCGGCCAGCTTATCGACTTCCGGGTCCTTGACGAACAGAGCCATGGCATATCCCTATATGATATATAAATATACCATAAGGATATCCCATAAGAACATCCTATTGTCAGCCAGGCTGCAGCGCCTCGGCCGCCGCCACCGGCTTCCCCGCTCCCTGCCAGCCTTCGATCCCGTCGGGATACCAATAGACCTGCTGGTAACCGAAGGACACGGCGCGTTTGGCGGCGTTCCAGCTGAGCCAGCATTTGGGATGGCAGTAGAGCACCACTGCGTGCGCCTTGCTGCCGTGGGTGAGCCGCTCCAGCGTGGCGCGGTAGAAATCTTCAGCCTCGGGCGGCAGATCGCCCTTGCCGGCTTCCTGCAGCCAGACGCTGCCGGGGATGTCGCGGTGCGGCGGCGCCATCCATACCGTGCCGGCGGGAAGCTCGGGCGGCGGCGGCGGCGCGGGCGAGACGTCGATCAGCACCGGCCTTTCCCGTCTGATCAGCTTCGCCAGCAGCGCCGTGTGAATCACCGTCGCGCCGGCAACGGTATCGGGGGTGTCGCCCTGATTGGGGCCGGTCCAATAGCCGGAGGGTTCGGGCACGCTTGCCGCCAGCACGGCGGCAACCAGCACAGCCTTCATTGAGTGACCGCTTCGGTCTGAGGGATCGGGAAGACGTGCTCGAACACCGTCTCCTTGCTGTCCTGCGCCACGACGGTCAGTTCGCCCTTCTCCTTGGGCTTGAAGCCGAAGGTGATGGCGGGATCGCTGCTCATCGAGATGCCGCCCTCGAAATGGAACACCTGCTGGCCGTCATAGGACACCTCGGCCTCATTGATGAAGCGGGCCGGCGTGTAATAGCGGGTCACCTGATCCATCTGCATGCCGTTGAAGTTCGGGTGGCGGATATGCAGCTGCACTTCCATGGTCTTGCCCGGAATATAGGTCGCCATGGTCTGCAGCTTCATCTGGCCAAGCCCCTTCAGCGCCTCATCCTGGGGACCGGCCGGCGCCGAGCATCCGCCCGCCGCTTTCACGAAACGCGCCGCCTGGTAAAGCTTGCCGTCGCCGCCTTCGACCACCGCATGGATGTAGGTGTATTGCTCCAGCCGGATGCGGATCTTCATTTCCTTGGGATCGGCGGCAGGCCCGAAGGTGAAATGCGCCGCCAGCGGCACCGGATTGTCGTCCACCAGCAGATAGAGGGCCTTGACCCCGGTCTTGCCGGAAATCTTGACCCCGACCGGCACCAGCGCGGCGTCCATGGCGCGGTCCGGCGCGTCGATGGCGATGAATTTAGCGCCGTTCTCCAGTTTCTTGTCGCCGAATACCTGCTGTGAAAGGTCTTTCCAGCGCTTCATACGATCGGCCTGATCGTCGGGCAGCTCGACCGCCCGGGCGGCCGAAGCCGACAGCAGGATGACGGAAAGCAGAACGGCGGCCTTCATGAAAACCTCCTAATCCCATTCCAGTTCGCGATAGGCCTCGGTAACATTGCGGCCCTGATAATCGTCGAACAATTTCCATTTGCCGCGCTCCCCGCGGCCGATGCTCGTCACCGCTTTTTCCAGCGGCACATTCTTGGCGATGGCCTGCTTCACCTCGTCGCGCAGCGCCGTAAGGTAATGCTGCAGCGGCTTGGCCGCCTCCGGCCACGCCACCAGCGGCGGACCATGGCCCGGCACCGCATGCTCCAGCGGCAGCCTGGCCAGATCGTCGAGCACCGCGATCCAGCCCTTGAGGCTGCCATCCAGCGACGGCACGCGGCCGACGAACAGCAGATCGCCGGCAATCAGGATCTGCGCGCCGACATCGATCACCGTCAGATCCGCCATCGTATGGGCCGGCGGATGGGCGGTCAGTTCCAGTACCCGGCCGCCGAGATCGATCTCTGCCTTGCCGTCGACCAATTTGCCGGGCGGTTCGACAGTGCCCGCATCGGTGCCGAGGATGCGCCCCAGGCCCTGCCGATAATACTCCCCGCGCGAAGCTAAAACCTCGGGCAATCGCGCATGTCCGACGAAAGTAGGTTTCTCGGGCAGGAAGGCTTCCGCCCCGAACACATGGTCGGGATGGCCATGGGTCATGACCACCCAGCGCACCGGCAGGTTCGTTCTGGCGGCGATGGCGCTGCGCAAGGCCTCGCCGTCGGCGCGGCTGCCGCCGGGATCGATCACCGCCACCGCCTGCCTGCCGATCACGAAAGCCAGGTTGGCGATGGCGTCGCGGTTGGCCTTGTTGGCATCCTGGTCGATACCGTGCCGCACGAACAGGCCTGGCGCGACTTCGCTCACCGGGTCCTGCGCCAACGCCGGCAGAACGGGCAAGGCCAGGCAGCTGCCGGCGGCCGCGAGCAGCCGCCGGCGGGACAGCTCCATCCTCACTTCACGCCATGCAGGCCCCAGTAATCGAACGTCATCTTGCCGTCGGCCATCTTCTCGTTCTTGACGATGTAGAGCCGCTGGCCCCACACCATGATGACCATCCCGTCCTTCATTTCCTCGGCATGCTTCATCATGTCGTCCATCATGGCCTTGTCGACGGTCGCGGCGTTCTTCAGCTCTGTCACTTTGCCGGACGGTTCGACCATGGTCATGCTGCCGTTCTTCATGTCGTCGGCGATTACCGCCATACCCGCCACCGCCGCGGCCACCACGGCGGCTACGGTTACTTTCTTGGCAATGGACATGTCATCCTCCCTGTCAGGACTGTCCGGCGTACCTCCGATAGACGAGCGTTCGCCGGTCTTCGCTCGCCTCCGCCACCGCGAGCGAGAAAATCCCGCGGTGCAAAGGTGACCTGCCGCAGGCGGGATCGGTCGCCGAGGCGTCGCCGGCCAGGGCGAAAGCCTGGCAGCGGCAACCGCCCAGATCGATCTCGCGGAATTCACAGCTGCGGCACGGCTCGGCCATCCAGCCGGTGCCGCGATAGAGATTGAGGGCCGGCGAATCGCGCCAGATCTCCTCGATCGATCCATCCCGCACCGAGTCGAACGAAAGGCCTGTCAGGCTCTCCGCCGCATGACAGGGCAGCACCTTGCCGGAGGGCGACAGGATCAGGAAGCTCTGGGCCCAGCCGCCCATGCATTTCTTCGGCGTTTCGGCGTAATAGTCCGGAATCACATAGTCGATCACCAGCCGCCCCTTCAGCCGGATGCGTGCCTCATCGACGATGCCGGTCGCCTCGTCGAGCTGTTCGGGCGTCGGTATCAGGGCGGCGCGGTTCTTCAGCGCCCAGCCGTAATATTGGACATGGGCGACCTCCAGCCGCGCGGCGCCCATGTCCAGCGACAACGCCACGATGTCGCTGAGCTGGCCGAGATTTTGGCGATGCATGACCGCATTGACGGTCAGCGGAATGCCGGCGGCGCGCACCAGTCTCGCGGCGGCCAGTTTCTTTTCATGCCCCGGGAAACCGGCGATGCGATCGGCGGTTTCAGCCTCGGCGCCCTGGATGCTGATCTGAACATGATTGAGCCCGGCTTCGGCCAGCGCCGTCATCTTCGCGTCGTCGAGCAAAACCGCCGAAGTGATCAAATTGGTGTAGAGGCCGGCCTTGGCCGCGTGCGCCACCAGATCGACGATGTCCTTGCGGACCAGCGGCTCGCCGCCGGAGAAGTGAAATTGCAGCACGCCGAGGGATGCCAGCTCGTCCAGCACCCTCTTCCACTCGAACGTCGCCAATTCATCCGAAGCCTTGGCCAATTCCACCGGGTTCGAGCAGTAGGGACATTGCAGCGGACAGCGGTGAGTCATCTCGCCCATCGCCGCGAGAGGGATCTCTATTGCGGCCTGGACGTGGTTCATTTCAGATATCCCTGATCGGCCAGATCCTGCAGCATCTCGATCACGTCGCCGGCGATCTCGTCGCGCGGCGCCGCATATTTCTCGGCCAGCCGGTCGACGATCTCGGCGATGGTCGCCTTGCCGTCGGTCATGCGGACCACCTCGGCCGCGGTCTCGTCCGGCACCAGGACTCGTTCCGGCGCCAGAATGACCCAGCGCGACCGCGCCTCGTCGCGCTTCAGCACGACATGCGGCGCCAGGGCCGGACAGCTGGTTTCCGACAAACTCGTCATGGCCTGAAGGCTCCCGGCGGAATGAAGCCGTTCACATAGGCATGATGCAAAGCATCAAGCTGAACCCACAAGACATTGGTTTTAAATATCAAAGCGTCACACACGGCCTGGCGTTGTTCCGGCGTGCGGGCATTCTCGCGCACGTAATGCAGCGCGAAGTCGGCATCGCGCGGCGCCTGGGTCAGGCGGCGTTTGAAATAGGCCATGATGCCGTCATCGATGAAATCGTAATTCGCCAGCATCCCCGAAATCCGCTCTTCATGGATCTGCGGCGCGAACAGTTCGGTCAGCGACGAGGCGACCGCTTCCAGCGGCGTCTTCTCGCGCACGAAGGTCACATAGGCGTCCACGGCAAAGCGGGTGGCGGGCAGGATTCCTTCGGTCGATTCGACATAATCGCGATCGAGTCCCAACCCATCGGTCAGCTTCAGCCAGCGGTCGATGCCGCCTTCCGCACCCTCGCCGCCATCATGATCGTCGAGGCGATGGCGCCATTCCAGCCGGACCGCCTTGTCGCGAAAGCGCGAGATGACCGCCGCATCCTTCAGCGGGATCGAGGATTGGTAGTAATAGCGGTTCAGCGCCCAGGCCTGCACCTGCCCTTTGGTCAACTGACCTGAATGCAGCAGATGATGGAAGGGATGCAGGCTGTGATACCGGGTGGCGCCGATCTCGCGCAGCCGCGCCTCCATGGCGTCGGCGGAATCGAGGGGCTGCGGCAGGATCACGTTCATAGCGAAATCTCCGTGCCGTCCGGCAGGATCTCCCAGCCCGCTTGCGTCAGATGGTGACGCTCGGGCGAGTCCGGATGCCAGGCGGGATTGGAATTGTTGATGTGCAGGTAGATTTTCCGGTCGACCGCGATCGACTTGAAGGATTCGATCGATCCCTGGGCGCCGGACATCGCGAGATGCGCCATGCGCCGCCCGGTCTTGGCACTCAGGCCGCCTTTGATCATCTCGTCGTCCTGCCACAGCGTGCCGTCGAAGAAAACCATCGGCGCCCCGGCCAATCGTTCGGCCAGATCCGGCGTCACTTCGGCACAGGCGGCGACATAGTAGAAACGGCTGTCACCATTCTCGATCAGCAGGCCGATGGTATCGACCGCATCCGGATCGGGCGCGCCGCCTTCGAGATAGAGCGGCACCTTGCCCGGCACCGCGAAGGCCGTGACCTTCAGGCCGGATGGACGGCCATCCGGCAGAGTCAGCGCGAAAGGCTCCTCCAGCCGGATCGGCTGGCGCTTCACATGGACCGGCGACAGCACATTGAAGATCGAATTGGCGCGCAGGATGCTCAGCACATTGTCATGGGCATAGAGCGTGAAGGGCGAGCCTTCGCGCATGGTCAGCAGGCCAGCGATGGCGTCGACGTCGCCATTGGTCAGCAGCACGCCGGAAATGGGGCTGTGGCGCAGGCCATGACGGGGGTGGAGCTGGGGATTGTCCGTGATCTGCTGGCGGAGGTCCGGCGAGGCATTGATCAGGAACCAATGATCGCCATCGGCGCTGACCGCCACCGAGGCCTGAGCGGAGCGCCCGATGCCGTTACCGCCCTGCCGGGCGCTGCGGCAGATGCCGCAATTGCAGTTCCACTGGGGAACGCCGCCTCCCGCCGCGGCTCCGAGGACCAATATGCGCATCATCGCCTATAACCCTGGAAATCGCGGCGGTCGGTTTCGATGTCAGCGGCGCGCGGACGCGTAGGAATTGATTTCCATACCGACGCACACGACGGCGATCTTCGGCTTTTTCCAGGCCATGAAATCCTCCTTTTTTCAGCGGACCCGATGCGGTCCGGAGAAAAGCCTAAGCCGCGCGGCGCGAGGTGGAAACCTATGAGCGCCATCGGATTTTCCTATGCCTGCTTTAGTACTACGTCCCCGGACATGAAGGGGGGCGGAGGGTTCATGACCGGCATCGCCACCGCCCTCCCCGCCGCCGCCAGGCAGTCGAGGAAGGTTCGGTAAGGCTCGACACGCTGATAATGCGAGGGCAGCACCGCGACGATGCGCCGGGGCGGCAGACCAGCGGCGTAGAGATCGATGCCGGCCTCATTGTCCTTGACCGCCAGGGCCGGCACCAGGCACACGCCCTTCCCGGCGCGCACCAGGCTCAGCGCCATCTCATAGCTGCGGCATTGCGCGATCAGCCGATGGCCGGGCAGCACCGACTGGTACCAATGCGCCACCCGCTGGGTGTGCTGGGTGCCGAAATTGAACTGGATGCAATTATGCAGGATGCGCGCCTGCTCGGCCGGCAACCCCCGCACCGGGTCCTTCAGATCGCCGAGCTCAAGCCCGGTCGGCACAGCCAGGGCATAGGCGTCTTCGACCACCGGCGCCTGGGCGAACGACACGCCGCTCTGTGCCACCGATTGCGCCGCGATCAGGCCTATATGGACGGTGCGATTATAGAGCAGCTCCAGCGTTTCGGCCGGCGCCACTTCATGGATGTCGAACTCCATCTCGGGATGGGTCTTGGCCAGGCGCGACATGGCGCAGGGCAGCAAGGCCCGCAGGATCGAATTGAGCCCGGCCAGGCGGATGATCCCGCGCGTTCCCTCCGAAAATTCCTTCAGCGTCGCCAGCGCCTCGTCGACATCGTTGAGAATGAACTGCGCCCGGCGCAGCAGCGAGCGCCCGGCGTCGGTCAGCGACATGCCGTTGAGGGTGCGGTCGAACAGCCGCACCCCGACGCCCTCCTCCAGCTTCGATAATTGCTGCGACAAGGTCGGCTGAGCCAGGCCGAGCTGCTTGGCGGCGCGGGTCAGGCTGTCGGCCTGCGCCACCGCGCAGAAGATGTGCAGCTGGTGCAGGGTCAGGTCGGACTTGCCGGTGCTCATGTCAGATCCTCAAGGAGCCGCCTTTTTGGCGATGCCGGCCAGCCCGTCGGTATAGATGCCGGCGATGACTTCCTTGGCCTTGGCTTCGTCGCCCACCGGCGAGAATTTGCCTTTCCAAACCAGGCGGCTGCCGGAATCGCCGTGCGGGCTGACCGAAATGGTCGAGACATAGTCGGAGACCGGCAGGGGAGAACTGATGATGGCATAGGTATAGCTGTGCTTCCGGGGTTCCCATTTGACCAGCTTCTCGACAATGGTGCCGCCACCCTTCAGCGACAAGGTGCGGATCTTGTCTTTTCCCTGGCTGGACAGCTCGCATGTCGCGACGGCGGGATGCCAGTCGCCGATGCCGCAGAACTCGCCGACCGCCGCCCAGGCCTTGTCGGGCGCCACGGCAACGTCGAGCTGTTTGGAGATCTCCGCGGCCATGGCAGACCCGGCCAGCAATGATGCGGCCCCGGCCGCCACAAGGATTCGCGCGACTTTCATGACGTCCTCCGCTTCCGAGCGGCCGTCTATGCGGCCCTGGGGGAAGCGTATCAGAGGCGCCGTTCAACGCTCATAATACTTTGGGAGTGGGTTAAGAGGCTGTTTGGGAATTGGGCATGACCTGCATCGCATCCGGAAAGCCGAGGGCGGCGTTATCCTGCCTCTGCGATGCGCCGCATCGCATCGCAAATCAGCAGGGCGCCGGCAAAATCGAGCCTGTGGATGGCCGTGCCGAGTTCCGCGAACTCGCGCGGCATCCCGCCGGCATAATGCAGGCGCAGCGTCTCATAGCCGTCCACGGCGGCCATGTTCGATTCCTCCAGCAGGACACGCAGCCGCTGCAATTCGGGTCCCAGCCCGGGAGCCTCCGCGCCCGGTTCGGCTTCTTCCTCGGGCCAGCGCGCGGCGACCGTCCGGGCGGTATCCACCGTCCGCTCAAGCAGCGCCGCAATGTCGGACAATAAGGGCCGGAAACTCTCCTCGGGCATCTGCTCGGCGCGCGCCAGCAGAGCGGCCAGCGGATCGGCGCCGATCTGGGCCGCAGCACCTTTCAGACTGTGCAGCAGCAGCCCAAGTTCGCGGGGATCGGCGGTAGAGATGACCCGGTCGAGCAGCTTCGGCGCTTCGATCGCGAAGCTTTGCAGCGCCCGGCGATAGATGCCGGTATCGTCGCAGAACCGCGCCAGCGCGCCGTCGACATCCAATGCCCCGCCTTCGAGCGGAACCGTATCCCCCGATGCTCCGCCCCCGCGCGCCGCTTTGTCATCGATCCCGACATGACGGCCGATCACCGCGACCAGGTCGGCCAGATCGAACGGCTTGGCGACATGGTCGTTCATCCCCGACTCCAGCGCCGCCTGGCGGTCGGCCGCCATGGCGTTGGCGGTCATCGCGATCACCGGCAGAGCCGCAAGCCCCAGCCGGGCGCGGATCTCCCGCGTCGCCTGATAGCCGTCGAGGTCGGGCATCTGCACATCCATCAGCACCGCGTCGAAGCCGCCGGGCTGGGCCTGCAGCAGATCCAGCGCGCGGCGTCCTCCCTCCGCGACGACCATTTCGGCGCCGACGCTCTGCAGCAATTCGCGGGCGACCTGCTGATTGGTCGGATTATCCTCGACCAGCAGCAGGCGAATTCCGGTCAGCCTGCCGCTCGGCTTCTCCTCGCCGCGCTTCGCCACCGCCGCCGGGCCGCCGACACGGGATTCGGCGACCGCATCGAACAGCATCGAGGCGGTGATCGGCTTGACCAGGAAATGATCGAGCAGCGCCGGGGCCTCGATGCGCCGTTGTTCCAGCGCTTCACGGTCGAAGGCCGTCACCATCACGATCAGCGGCGAGCGGCCATTGCCGAACAGATCCTTGATGCGCTGCGCCGTCTCCCACCCATCCATCTTCGGCATGCGCCAATCCAGCAGCACGATGTCGAAGAATTCCTGGCGCTGCGCCTTTTCGGTGATGATCTCCAACGCCTCGGCACCGCCCGGCGCTTCGGCCGCGGACCAGCCGAACGAACGCACCATGCCGGACAGCACCTGGCGGGCGGAATCATTGTCGTCGACCACCAGGGCCGACAGCCCCTTCAGCTTGTCAGCGGCAGGCACGGCCACGCTGCGCGCCTGGGACGGCTCGAACGGGAAGGTGAAGCGGAACGTGCTGCCGATGCCGAACGCGCTCTCGACCGAGAGGACGCCGCCCATCAGCTCGACCAGGCGCTGGCTGATGGCCAGGCCCAGGCCCGAGCCGCCGAAGCGCCGCGCGGTCGAATGCTCGGCCTGGCTGAAGCCTTCGAAGATGCTGGCCAGTTTGTCGGCCGGAACGCCGATGCCGGTGTCGCGCACCGAGACGGCGATCACCGGCTGGCCCGCCTCGTCGCGATCGAGCCGGGCCGCCAGCACCACCTCGCCGTGCTCGGTGAACTTCACCGCATTGCCGCCCAGATTGATCAGGATCTGCTGCAGCCGCAGCGCGTCGCCGATGATCCAGCGCGGCACGGCCTGATCGATGTCGAACAGGATCTCGACATCCTTGCCCCCGACATTGGCCGACAGGATCGCCCCGACATCGCGCATCAGCTTATCGAGATCGAAGGGCTGCAGATCGAGTTCCAGCTTGCCGGCCTCGACCTTCGAGAAATCGAGAATGTCGTTGAGGATGCCCAGCAGGGTGCGCGCCGCCGCGTCGATCTTGTCGACATAATCGGTCTGGCGGGCATCCAGATCGGTCTGGCGGAACAATTGCGCCATGCCGAGAATGGCGTTCATCGGCGTGCGAATCTCGTGGCTCATATTGGCGAGGAAGGAGGATTTGGCCGAACTGGCCGCCTCGGCCTTTTCCTTGGCCGCCGCCAGTTCGGCCATCATCCGCTCTTCGCTGTGCACGGTCGAGAAGGCGCCGGTGGTCAGGAAGGCCCGCACCACGCCATAGCTCAGCAGAAAGAACCCGCCGGCGAAGATGATGTGCGCCAGCCACCATTGGTGGTTCCACACCTTGGCGTTGACGAAGGAAAAGGAGGATTCGGCGAAAAACAATGTCGAGATGAAATACAGCCGCATCAGCGGCGCCGCGATGCGCCGGACCATCATGCTGGCGGCGCACAGGGCCGACATGATCAAGGCCCCCCACTCCATCGACAACCGCACCCAGGGCGCCCCGGCGATCGGCGAATAGGCCAGGATCGCCACGCCGACATCGATCACCACATAGGCGGCGATCCACCCCAGCCAGAACCTGTTGCCCTGCCGGATCTTCTCGGGATGCGCCTGATCGCCATAGGCCCATATGGCGGCAAGCAGGCTGCCGGCCATCACGAAGCGCGAGGCCGGGCCGTAGAGAATGAACAGCCAGACATTCTGATGCGCCAGCGGCGTGAAAAAGCCGTGCGGGGCATAGACCAGGGTGAAACCCAGAAAACCGGCGGTCAACCAGCGCAGAAACGGCTCGCCGGACTCCCGGTAGCAGCGCCAGGACACATAGCTGACGAACAGGCCTTCCAGCGTCGCGACCGCGATCGCCAGAACGTGGAAGCCGTGACTCATGAAAAGAAGCTTGGGGTCCTGGAACTGATCGACATACAGGATGGCCGCCATCGGCATCAGCGCGAATATGGCGGTCAGGGCAAGCGCGTACAGGCGAGTAACACCCTTGGTCTGACGCCCTAGTATTTCTGCGGCGCTCATCCAATATCCCTGTGCGCAAGCGATCAATCCAGACAGCAAGATTAACGCAAAAATATCGCCCGGCAAAGGAGCCGACCTGATGTCCGATCTCTCGATTTTTCCCGTCACCAGACGCTGGCCTGCCGCCGATCCGGGCAAATTGCAGCTCTATTCGCTGCCGACGCCCAACGGTGTGAAGGTCTCGATCATGCTGGAGGAAGTGGGCGTGCCCTACGAGCCGCATCTGGTCGACATCGGCAAGAATGAGAGCTGGACGCCCGAATATCTGTCGCTGAACCCCAATGGCAAGATTCCCGCCATCATCGATCCCGACGGTCCGGGCGGCAAGCCGATCGCCCTGTTCGAATCCGGCGCTATCCTGATCTATCTGGCCGAGAAAACCGGCAAGCTGCTGCCCGCCGATCCGGCGCTGCGCTACGAGACCATCCAATGGGTGTTCTTCCAGATGGCGGCGGTCGGGCCGATGTTCGGCCAGGTCGGCTATTTCTTCAAATTCGCCGGCAAGGAAATCGAGGACAAGCGCCCGCTCGAACGCTACCGCGCCGAATCGCAAAGATTGCTGGGTGTGCTGGAAGAGCGTCTGACCGGCCGGACCTGGATCATGGGAGACGTCTACACCATCGCCGACGTCTCATTGCTGGGCTGGGTTCGGAATCTGATTGGCTTCTACGGCGCCGGAGAGCTGGTCCACTATGAAAAGCTGAAGCATGTGCCGGCCTGGCTCGAACGCGGCCTAGCCCGTCCGGCGGTCCAGCGCGGCCTGGAAATTCCCAAAAGGAATCCAGCCTAGCCAGGACGATCGCTTGCAGGCTCGTCCGCACTCCGGCTACTTCAGCTGCGTGTTTGCGATCGGCAGAATGGCCGCGACATGCCAACCGGCGGCATCGCGGACGAGAGTTTGGCTGATCAGGAAAGTATCGGTCTGAGACGGCTGTCCGGCGCGGCCGCGCGTAAAGGCGATGGGGACCAAAATCTGGCCGGCGTCTTCGGAAATCGCCGTCCAGTGGAAATGACTCATGTCGGGGTCCAGATGCCAGGTTCCGGCGAAGTGCGCGGCAAGTTCATCGGCGAACGCCGCCTTGCCCCTGACTTCGACGCCCCGCGTGAGCCACAGCACGTCCGGAGAATCCCACAGCAACGCGACGACCCCGGCGACGTCATGCGCATTCTGGGCCGCCACGAGCTGGCCGAACACGCGTCGTATTTCATCTTCGCTCGACGCTGACGCCGCGCCGGAAACAACTATCGATAAGACGGCAAAAACCAACGCGCTTCTCAGCGAAAGAAAATCCCGGGCATTTCTAAAAAGCGGCATTGCAATCCCCCTTTTGCTAAGACTGTCGAGAGCGGCCTATTGACACTTCCGCTTTCAAGCGACAACTAATGTCGCATGACTGGTCGTCTGTAGTTCGTTAAATGGCGTTAAAATGAAAACCGCTCCAGGCAAACGAGGCCCAAAGCCGAAGCCGGACACCCGGGCCAATCTCGTCGAGGCAGGCCTTCGCATAATTCATTCCGCGGGATATGCGGCCACCGGCATCCAAAGCATCGTCGACGCGGCCGGCATACCCAAAGGGTCTTTCTACACCTACTTCGACAGCAAGGAGGCGTTCGGGGCGGAGGTCATCGCGGAATATTCCAAGCGTGGCCAGGGCAAACTGCGCCACTTCCTGTGCGATTCCGAGAAAACGCCGCTCACCCGGTTGAAGGCCTTTTTCGAAGACCGGATCGAGGCCTTCGGAACCGCAAATTATGCCCGCGGCTGTCTGATGGGGAATTTCAGCGCAGAGGCGGCGGATCACAGCGTGCAGATCCGCGAACAACTGGTCAAAGAGTTCAAAGCCTGGAGCCAGATCTTCGAGAGCTGCATTTCCGAAGCCCAGGGCCAGGGCGAGATCAGCCGCCAATTTTCCGCCGGGTTGCTGGCGAATTTCATCTTCAACAGCTGGGAAGGAGCCTTGCTGCGCATGCGCGTCGAAAACAGCGCCGCCCCTCTCAGAGAGTTCATGAAATTGGTTTTCGAGAAAGTAATCCAATAGCGTAACCCACACATCTTTGCGCTGACGCGTCAGACCGGTTGTCCGGCCGCCTCGAGAATGCACCTGGCGATCTCGTCCGGATGAGAGATCAGCGAAAGATGGCTTGCCTTGACCTCGATAGTCTTGGCCTCCATGCGTTTGGCCATGAAGCGCTGCAGATCCGGATTTATCGTTCTGTCTTCTGTCGAAACGGCATAGAAACTCGGCTTGGACCGCCAGGCCGCATGCGTGGTCTTTCCCGTCAGCAGAGCCTTCTGGAACGGCGCCTGGACGGCATAGAGGACTTTCGCCTTCGCCTCGGGCAGATCGCCCGCAAAATCGCGTAGGAAGGCAGCCTCGGTAAGGCGTCCCTCGTCGCCGTCGAAGACGATTCCGGCGGATGCCGGAGGCGCCGGGAAAGTCTTTGCCAAGGCGGTGTAGTCCTCGCCCGCGTCCGGTGCGCGCGCCGCGACATAGACAAGCGCCGAGACATTCGGATGAACGCCGGCCTCGGTAACGATCATCCCGGAAAAGGAATGCCCGACAAGCACGGCAGGACCGTCCTGCCGATCCAGCACGCGCTGCGCCGATGCGACGGCGTCAGGCAGCGTCGTCAGGGGATTTTGCACGGACGTGGCGTTGAGCCCTGCCGCCTGCAAGCGCGCGATCACCTCGGTCCAGCACGAGCCGTCGGCGAACAGCCCATGCACCAGGACGACGTTGCGCACTTTTGCGGTGACAGGGGTTGCGGCCATGCCGCGCGCGGCAACCAGCGACGCAGCGGCGCCGGCAACCAGAGTGGCGGAAAAAGTTCGCCTATTCATCATCGCAGGGTACTCCTTCACGGCAGAAGTCATGGGATTTCGGAGGCGGTCCTGTTCTATGTCCGCTTTTTGGCTCTATTTGCCCCGCCCCAAAGCGAGCCCGGATTGGCGCGGTCGGGATAGAGTTCGAGCATGGCGTCATAAAGTTCGCGCGCGGTTTCCGTCGCCGCATTCAGACGGTCGAAGTCACGGAGATATTTACGGGTCTCGGCAATGTTGCGGGGATCATCGTCATTTTCCGGAATCTTGTGCCCGGCCACGACAGCTTTCGGGTTGAGAGCCTGCAGCTTGTCGAGGGCGGCCACCCATTCGAGGCGGCTTTCCGCGTCGGTCTCGCCGAGATAAGGGTGAATGCCGTTATAGACGACATCTCCGGCGACGATCAGCCCGATCGACGGAACATGCAGGGCGGTGGAGCGCTCGGTATCGGTCCGCCCGGTATTCACCACGACCAGCTTTTGCCCTTCCAGCTCCAGCTCTCCGCCGTCGAGCGGCTCGGCAACCCGCAGCCGGTCCGGGATATCGCCGGGGAACAGCCGGCGCCAGAAATTATCGAGGCTCTCCGGTGACAGCTGCTTGTGCATCGCTTCGACGATTTCAGGCGCCGCATAGGCGCGGGCGTCGGGAAAACGCTCCAGAAGCGATGTCAGACCGAAAAAATGGTCGCCATGTCCGTGGGTGACGTAAATCGCGACAAGGTTCCTGCCGCTCGCGGCGACCCATTCGACCAGGGTTCGGGATTGCTCCACCGTGAGGAAGGTGTCGACGAGAATGGCGTCCCGGCTCCCATAGATAAGGGTCGCGGAATTGGCCACCCAGGTGAGTTCCTCCTTGCCGGGCGGCAGATCGCGGGTGAGGCCGGGGCGCTTTACCGTGAGCACGTCCCACTGAAGACCGGAAATGTCGGCGGCGTTCATGATCGCAATCCTTCTGGTTGATTATTGAGCCGGGACCGGGACTATGGCCGAGATGCGCCAGCCTTCGGACGTACGGATCGCGATCTCATTGACCAGAAAAACATAGGTCGCCGCCTCCTGACCGGCCGCGCCCACGGTGATGCGCGTCGGCGCATAGATGTGGGCCGCATCGGCGCCGAGCGGGATGATGCTGATCTCGGCCTCGTCGGGCTCGAAGCGCCAGGTCCCGGCGAAGACCGTGCGGAAATGATCCATGACCGCTTCGCGCCCCCAGAATCGATAAGCGCGCGCCACGAAATTCACGGGATCTGGCTGTCCGGGCGCCGCGCGCGCCAGCACGCTATCCATCACATCGATGTCATGGGCCGTTTCGCCTGCGGCCTGGCGCAGGAAGAGAGCGCGGATTTCCTCGATGTCGGCGCTACCGAAGGGCTTGCCATTGGTCATGGTCTCTCTCGCTTCGTTCGAGTTGATGAAGGGCTATGCCAGATGTTCGCGAAACCACTCGGTGGCGGCCTTTTCAGCGAGCGGAAACTGATCGAGATAAGGATCGAAATGACCACCCGCGATCAGGGTCAGCCGCTTGGGCTCCTGCGCGCGCTCGTAAGCGGCGAGCGCGAGATCCGCCACCGTCACCCGATCCTCACGCGCGACGATCATCAGCAACGGCGTCGGCGAAACGCGGGCGATCCAGTGACCGGGTTCGTACATGCGCGCCGCCCGCGTCGACCGCAGGGTGATCTCGTTTTCCCAAAGCCCCGCGGGCAGCGGCCGAGAATAGAAGTCGATGGCATCCTGCGACCGGTAAGCGGCGGGGACCGAAGGATCGGCGCTTACCACCGCCTGCCGGCGCGGCGCCGCTCCGAGCAATTGAGCTCTTTCGTCTTCGGTGAAGGCAAGTTCCAACGCGGGCGATGCGTCGGGCGAGACGCGGCGCAACCCCTGCTCGTAACCGCTGATCGTCGGAACTTGCGCGACGATGCAGCGCAGACGCCGGTCCGTCGCTCCCAGCACCAGAGCATGCCCGCCGGCGTAGCTCGTGCCCCATAAGCCGATGCGGGTCGGATCGACCTCCGCCCGCGTCTCCAGATAGGAGATCGCGCGCCGCCAATCCGCGACCTGCCGCCACGGATCGATATCCCCGCGAAGATCGCCCCCGCTGGTCCCGAAATTACGGTGATCGTGAACCAGAACGACGAATCCGGCCGCGGCAAAAGCCTGAGCGAACCGCTCGATACCGTGTTCTCTGGTGCCGGCAAAACCATGCGCCATCGTGATGGCCGGGCGGGCTGCGGCGCCATCGGGCAGGAACAGCCAGGCGCCGAGGGAAACTCCGCCTTCCGCAGGCACCGCGACGTCAATTTTCACAACCATTCCCGGTCTCCCGGCCTTTTGCCAACAGGCGCCACGTGAGCAGCGATAATTACCGTATGACCAGTCGTCTGCAATTAGTCAAATGAATTTCCGTGGAACCTTTCTCCGGTCCGATCAAGGCCTGAAAGTCGCACGGGAAAACGAAAAAAGAGCTGCGGCATGTTTCCGGGCAGGAACATGGCAAGCACTTGATTTCAGGATGATTTGTGAAGCTGCCCCCTGCAGGGCCAGCTGATCACTCGGCCGCTTCGACGCCCTGTTCAGACGCGATGACGCGCTCGATGGCCATCATGGTCTCGAGCCGTTCGCGGTCGCGCACCAGGCTGAGATAGGTCTCCGGCGACACCACGATGGCGACCGGACGATCATAGCGGGTCACGATTACCGGCTGTATCGCCGAGCGTTCGACCACGCTGCCGAAATGATCCTTGGCATTGCGCGCGGTAATGCCCGGAAACACCGTCGACAGCTCTGCCAGACGCACCTGCTCGAAGGCTGTCTGTTCGATCGGGGAAAGAACGCGGTGCGTCATGATACCTCCTTTCATTCGAAAAAAGAGGGCGGCGGATAAATCCGCCGCCCAACGCCTCACCACTTGGCGGAGAAGCTCATGTAAATAACGCGGCCCATCACGTCGTACATCGTGAAGGTGTTGCCGTTTTCACCGATGAAGTTACCCGGAACCGCATAAGTGGCGTCCAGCACCGGCGGGTCCTTGTCCATCAAATTGTTCACGCCGACGCGGAAGGTGTACTTCTCCCACAGCTTATAGCTGGCCGACAGATCGATGTAGCTGTACGCGTTGATCGTGTTGTCGATGCCGTTGGAGATCTGCGAGTCACCGTAATGCGCATTGCCGTAGGCGGGGTTGGACGGATCAGCGGCATCGAGCTTGGAACCGCCGATGTAGCGCCAATTGACCGAGAAGTCCGCATTCCACGGGGTCAGCCAGGTCAGACGAGCCTGGTGGCGCCAATAGGGGAGCGGATTGCCGCAGGTCGAGCCATACAGGCCGGCGCACCGGGTGGTGTGGGTGTTGTCGCTGAACTGGCTGTTGGCTTCGAGGTTGTAGGTACCGGTCAGGTGGAAGGACAGAGCGCCGAAATCGTCGGTGATGCCCAGGCCCAGATCGGCGATCTTCTTGGTGTACTCCAGATCGACGTCGATACCGGTGTTGTGCAGCGAGTCGAAATTCTGGGTCTGCTCGAACACGCGGCCATTGCCGACGAGGGCGCCGGTGACCGGGTCGCGCTGGATGAACTGGCAGTAGTAGGTCTGACCGGCATAGCAGCCATTGATGATTTCCGAGCCGGCCAAGGTGCTGATGAAATTGGCGACCTTGATGTCCCAGTAATCGATCGAGGCGTTGAAACCGGGCAGGAAGGTCGGGGTCACGTTGACGCCCCAGGTCCAGGTATCGGCTTCCTCAGGCTTCAGCGCGAGGTTGCCGCCCGTGAAGTTGTTGCACTGGTTGGCCGAGCACTGAAGGATGCCGGCGTTGTACTGGGCGGCGGTGACACCCGCCCTGCCGAGAGCCGGATTGGTGCAGGTAGCCAGCGACAGGACGCCATTGGCGCACGGGTCCTGATAGCCGGCGTCGTTACCATAGACGGCGCCCTGGAACAGTTCATAGACGTTCGGCGCGCGGGCCGCACGGTTGTAACCGCCGCGGAAGCGGAGGTCGTCGATCGGCGCGTAGTCGGCGTTGATCTTGTAGGTGTTGGTCGAGAAGGCCGACGA
>JAJPHO010000044.1 GCA_021325215.1 Alphaproteobacteria bacterium | reverse complement strand
TCGTCGGCCTTCTCGACCAACACCTACAAGATCAACGCCGACTACGCGCCGATCGACGACCTCCGCTTCCGCGGCGGTTACAACCGTGCGGCCCGCGCGCCGAACGTGTACGAACTGTTCCAGGGCAATGTGTACGGCAATGACGCCGGCTACGTCGATCCTTGCGCCGGTTCGTCGCCGACCCTGTCGCAGGCCATCTGCACCAATCCGGCTTTGGGCAAGGCGGGTGTCACCGCCGCGCAGTACAAGTCGGGAATCCTGCAGTGCTCGGCCAACCAGTGCAACAACTACACCGGCGGCAACGTCGCTCTGAAGCCTGAAGAAGCCGACACCTGGACCTGGGGCGTCAACGTGACCCCGAGCTTCCTGCCCGGTTTCAACGCCTCGATCGATTACTGGGACATCAAGGTCGCCAACTTCATCAGCACCTTGGCTGGCTCGACCATCGTTCAGGGCTGCTATGCTGGCCAGACCTACTACTGCCAGTTCATCCAGCGCGACCCGGTCACCGGCGCTCTGGTGGGCAACGGCCGCGTGATCGAGACCAACCAGAACCTGGACTCGCTGCACAACACCGGTATCGACGTCGACGTCGAATACACCAAGAAGATCGCCGATCTGGGCCTGGGCATCACCGACGATTTCGGTGCCCTGTCGTTCCACCTGACCGGCACCTACAACATCGAAGCGAACACGCAGTCCCTCGATGCCAACTCGACCATCCGTTGCGCTGGTCTGTATGGTTCGACCTGCGGCAATCCGCTCCCCTACTGGCGCCACCAGGCCCGTCTGACCTGGCTGACCCCGTGGAATGCGGACTTCTCGGTCAATTGGCGCTACATCGGCGGCTCGAAGCTCGACGCCACCGATCCGTCCAACCCCGCTTACGGCAATGCCAACATCGGCGACTCCAAGATCGCCAACGGCATCGACAACACGATCAATGCGTACAGCTACATCGATCTGTCGGCCAGCTACAAGCTGTGGGACAAGTACACGTTCCGCGTCGGCGTGAACAACCTGATGGACAAGGACCCGCCGGTGCTGGACGCCCAGTATTCGGTTCCGGGTAACTTCATCGGTGAAAACGGCAACACCTTCACGATGTACGACGTGATGGGCCGTGTGATCTATATGAGCTTCTCTGCGAAGTGGTAAGCTTGTACTGATCATAGTGACTCTACTGGGGCGGGCCTTTTGGTCCGCCCCTTTTTCTTTGCTGCTGTTTATTTCCACGCCGCTCCCGCCGGCATCCCTGCTTTCGATAGCGAAGATTTCGGTTTCGCGTAAAATCGGGAAACCATGCAGCAAGCTCCATCGCCCGCCTCGCAAGACGCGCTCCGCCTCAATTCACAGGCCCTCCAGGCCATCGCCAACCGCCGTCCGGCCGAGGCCAGCCAGATGCTGCGCAGCGCGATCGAGCTCGATCCGATGCTGCTGCCGGCCCGCCTCAATCTGGCGACGGCGCAGCGCATGGAAGGCGACATGATGGGGGCGCTGGCCACGGTCGACGATGCGCTGCGCATCGAACCTCTGGCCTTTCGCGCGCTGCTGATGCGCGCCTCGCTGCTGGAAGCGATGGGGCATCGCCGGGCCGCCGCCATCGCCTATGGCAATGCGCTGACCCAGACCCCGGACGAACAATATCTCGACGACAATACCCGGCGCGCCATCGCCCATGCCGGCGATTTCCGCACCCGCAATTTCACCGAGATGGAGGATTTCCTGGTCCGCCATGCCGGAACGCCGGGCGGCTCCACCAGCGCCGAAGCGCGGCGCATGAGCGGCTTTGCCGATCATCTGCTCGGCAAAAGACAGCGTTACCGCTCCGAGCCGACCCATTTCTTCTATCCCGGCCTGCCCTCGATCGAGTTCTACGACCGCGACCAGTTCGCCTGGCTGCCCGAAGTCGAGGCCGCCACCGACGACATCCGGGCGGAACTGATCGCCGTGCTCGACGACGAAATCGCCGCCGCCGAGCTCGAACCCTATATGCAGCGCCCGGACACCGAGCCGCTGGAACAATGGACCGAACTCAACAAGTCACTGAAATGGTCGGCCTATCATTTCGCCATCTATGGGTGGCATTTCACCGAACATCGCCAGCGCTGTCCCAAGACCGCCGCCCTGCTCGACCGCATGCCGCAGCCCGACATCCAGAACCGCTGTCCGGCCTCGCTCTATTCGATCCTCGAGCCGCACACCCATATTCCCGCCCATAACGGCGTCGCCAATTTCCGGCTGCTGTGCCATTTGCCGCTGATCCTGCCGGGCAATTGCCGCTTCCGCGTCGGTTCCTCGATCCGCGAATGGAAGATGGGCGAAGCCATGGTGTTCGACGATTCCATCGAGCACGAGGCCTGGAACGACAGCGACCAGCGCCGCGCCGTCTTCATCTTCGATATCTGGCATCCGATGCTGAGCGCCGACGAACGCGACTATATCCGCCGTTCCCTGACGGCGATGGATGCCTTCAACGCCCAGGGGTGATCAGCGCTTCCTTTACCTGAGCGGCGACGCCGCTCCAGTCGCCGGGCCGATCCTGGCGGAACAGGCGCATCGAGGGATACCACGGCGTGTCCGTCCGCCCGGCCAGCCAGCGCCAGTCCGAGGCATATTCGATCAGCGTCCAGACCGGGACATTTAGCGCCCCGGCCAGATG
This sequence comes from Alphaproteobacteria bacterium, assembly GCA_021325215.1. Classification (GTDB taxonomy): domain Bacteria; phylum Pseudomonadota; class Alphaproteobacteria; order Rhodospirillales; family Magnetospirillaceae; genus JAJPHO01. The sequence continues at coordinate 31,801 of JAJPHO010000044.1, read as the reverse complement.
GCAGACCGAGGTGTCGACCGCGATCACCAGATCGAGACCGGCCATCGCCGCCGCCGTATCGGCAAAATCCGTGAAAGCCCGCCCCGCATCGATGAACCGCGATCTGTCATGGGATTTGGGGAATTCGGCCCAGCTGAAGTCCTTTTGCAGACTGACGATCTCGATGTCCGGCATATCCAGCATATCGAGGAACCAGGCCAGGCTGAGCGACCTTTGGCGGTCGCGCAGATGATTGGGATTGCCGCGCCAGGCGATGCCGATCCTCCGCCCTTTGCCGGCCGTCCGATCGGCTGAGAGATAGGGGCAATCGCCGGGAATGCTGGCCAGATCGGTCTTGAAGATCCGCGGCAGGCTGAGCAGCGAACAGCGGAAATCATAAGGCGGAATCTCGCTGCCCACCGCGATGATCCGCTCGACGCCGGGCAGACCGCTCATCAGGCGGACCAGCGATTCCTGAACCTCGACGGTCACCGTCAATCCGCGATCCGCGGCCATTCTGGCATAGCGGACGAACTGAATCGTATCGCCGAGGCCCTCTTCCGCATAAAGAAACAGCCGCTGTCCGGCGGCCGCCTCTCCCTGCCATTCCGGACCGGAAAAACTGCGCGTGCGCCCGGCCCGGCGGGAAATCGCCGTGCGCCATTCGAATTCGTCCCAGCCCTCGGCGAAATCGCCGCGGGTCAGCAGCGCCATGGCCAGATTGTGGTGCGCGTCGGCCAGATCGGGGCGCAACCGAATGCAGTTCCGGTAAGCCTCGATCGCCAGATCGAGTTTTCCCTGCTCCCGATAGGCATTGCCCAGATTGAGAAGCGCCAGGATGTGCTTCGAATCGATCGACAACACCCGGCGATAGGCCGCGACCGCCTCGTCGAAGCGGTTCCGGCTGCGCAGCGAGATGCCGAAACTGTTGAGCAGCCCCGCATCTCCGGGCTGGATGACGAGCCCGCGCCGCAAGGCTTGCAGCGCCTCGTCCCGCCGGCCGAGCTCCTGCAGCGCCATGCCCAAGCCGTTATGGATCTCCGGCGCCGCCACGCCGCGCGCCACCAGCCAGAGATAAGCTTTGGCCGCGGCGTCCAGCCGGCCGAGATAATGCAGCGCCTGAGCGAGATTGCTGCGCGCGCCGAGATGCGCGCTGTCGCGCTGAAGGACGGCGCGATAAAGCTTCTCCGCCTCCTCCACCGCACCAGCCTGATGGCGCGCGACCGCCTGGGCGAACAAATCGCCGATATCGGGGCCGCGGCCGGTTTTCAATGCCCGGACAGCCCCGTCATCAGCGGCGCGATCTGCTCGGCGCTCGGACGCCAGCGTCCGACCGAGCTGGAATAGAGCGGCTTGGTGACCTGACGCGCGCTGGCCGTGCGGATGAGGCGCTTGGTCTTGTGGAACTGCAGGACCGAGTCGTTCCACTCGAGACCGCAGAATTCGAGCAGCTTGCGCGTCTCGCCTTCCTGGTCCGCCACCAGCTTCTCGTAATCGAGATCGTAGAACGAGCCGGCCGGCAGCACGGTCCGCCAATGCTCCATCAGCTCGTCATAGGTGCGCCAATAGCGGCCGATTTCATCGAGCTTGTAGGAATAGGGCAGATCGGCGTTGAACAGCTTCGAATAGATCGACAGGCAGGTATCGACCGCATTGCGGCGCGTATGGATGATGCGCGCACCCGGCAGGGCGCAATGGATCAGCCCGACCAGACGGTAATTCTCCGGCAGCTTGTCGACGATGCGCTTCGCCTCCGGCGCCTTGGCGCGCAGGCCTTCGACGTAGGATTTGCCGAACGCGCGCATGTCCTCGGCCGTCATCGAGGCGACGAATTCCGGGAAATACGGGCCCTCATCCGGTCCCAGAGCGCGGGCCAGCAGCGGCAGGTTGGGCAGCTCGCCGGCGCCGAAAGCATCGGGATGGCTGGCCAGGATCTGCTCGACCAGGGTACTGCCCGAGCGCGGCATGCCGAGGACGAAGATGGGCAGCCGCGACGGATCGCCGGTGCCGCCCAGGCGGGAGATCACATCCGGCGTGAAGGCATCCTTCACGCGCCGCACGCCGCGCAGATAGGCCTCTTCGTTATACTCCGATACGGCGCGCTTCAGGGCGTTGCCGGCCTGCTGATGCTGGAACGATTTTTCGCGTTCGCCGATATCCTCATAAGCCTTGGCCAGGGCGAAATGCACATGCATCCGGTCGTTCTCGCCGAGCATTTGCTCCTTGCCGGCCAGATCCTCGAGGGCGGCCAAGCGCCAATCGTCACGGCCATAGGTATTGCCGACCGCCAGGCTGTAATGGAATTCGCCGTCATAGGGCGACAGCCGCACGGCGCGCTCCAGCGTGCCCGTCATGGCCTCGTCCTGGTTCATTTCCTTCAGCACGATGCCGAGATTGGACAGAATGAACGGATCGTCGGGGCTCAGCACCACCGAATTGCGGAAGCTCCGCAGCGCCGCATCGCTCTCGCCCTCTTCGCGCAGCATGATGGCGAGGTTGGTATGGGCGTCGGACAGATCGGGCTGGCAGCGCAGAGCATAGCGGAAGGTGCCGATCGCGTCGCGGTTATAGCCGGTGCGCAGCTGGGTGACGCCGAGGCGGAAATAGCCGTCGGTGATATTCGGGGCGCCGGCGACGGCGGCCTTGAAAAACGGCATGGCCTCCTCCACCCGGTCGAGCTCGAGCAGGGTCAGCCCCAACTCGAAAGCGCTGTCGACCGCCTGCGGCGCGACCTGAAGCGCGTTGCGGTAACAGATCGCGGCGTCTTCGAGACGGCCCGCTCCGCGCAGGATGTTGCCCAGATTGTGATGATATTCGCGCTGCGTGCCGTCCAGCTCGATGGCCCGCGCCAGCAGCTGCACCGCGGCGTCCGCATGGCCGCCTTCCAGCACCACCGCGGCCCACAGATTGAAGATGTCGGCATTGCCCGGCTCGGCTTCGGCCATGCGGCGGCACAGCTCGTCGGCCTGCTGCAGACGGTTGGCCTGGAAATGGCCGATGGCCTCGCTCATCCATTGGGCGATGCGGCCCGAACCCAACTGATTGGAGACGTAGATATCGGTCATGGAACTCACTCAGCGATTCAAGGATTTAGCGCCGGCCGGCGCGATATCGAAGGCGACGGTCAGACGCTGCTGATCGCCCGAGGTCGGCAGCGTGCCGTGCCACATATAACTGGGGAACAACACCAGCAGGCCGGGACGCGGCCGCACGGCCTTTTCCCACGGCAGCGACGGGCCGACCGGGCGGCTATATTCGCCGAACTTGATCCAGCCCGGCTTGGCCTCTTCGTCGGCCAGGCAATCCGGCGTGTCGACATAATAGACGCCGCTGATCCAGCCCTTGGGGTGGATGTGGTCGGTATGGAACCCGCCGCCGCGCAGGCGCACCGACCACGAGCCGGACCACTCCATCGCCGAGCCCTTGCGGCCGGCGAACGGATGGTTCGGCTGGTCGGGAAGCCCGTCGATGAAGCTGCGCGCCGCAGCTATCACCTGTTCGCCCAAGGCCACAACGGTCTGGTCGAGGTTGGGACGAGTGAACAGATCCTCGTGGGTCTGGGTGCCGTTGCGCAGGGTCTGATAGATCGGTTCGTGCTGCGCATGGTGCAGCGCGTCCAGCGCGTCGGCCAGCGCCTGGTGATAGGCGCCGAGATCGGCGTGCCCGGCGGGAACCGGCAGCTCGACCTGATGCACGAAGCGCTCGTAATCATAGATCTGATGCGCTTCGTCATCCCGCCCCATCAGGCGCAGCGCGGTCGCCATATAGGCCGCGGCATGCTGGTCATAGGGATCGAGCGCGGCGATGCGGCAGGCCGCGTCGAAGGCCTCGGCCGGCTGATTGGCCAGCAGCGCCGCCTCGGTCAGCTTGCGCAGCAGATCATGCTCTTCCGGCATATGCTGCAATCCGGCCTTCGCAATGGCCATGGCTTCGTCCGGGCGCATCTGGCCGAGACGCAGCGCCGTCCACAGACGGTACTGGCCGGGCGTATTGGGACGCAGTCGGGCCGCTTCCTTGAGGTCGGCCTCGGCCTCGTCATAGCGCGAGAAGACCATCAGGCCCTCGGCTGCCATCTCGTGGATGTCGGGATCGCCGGGAATGGCCTGGCGGGCGAAATCGTAGGATTTTCCCACATCGGCGCCGCGCCCCATCTGCCACAGCACGTTGTTGACGTTCTCATGGGCGAAATTGCTGCGCGGATTGAGGCTGATCGCCTTGAGGTAATGATTGACCGCCTCGTTGAAGCGCCCCAGCCCGACCAGCGTGTTGGCGATATTGAGGAACACCTCGGGCCGGTCGGCCATGCTGGTGATCAGCCCCATCATCAGCGGCAGCGCCTCTTCGTAGCGCATCTGCGAGCTGAGCAGCATGCCCAGATTGTTCGAGAAGAACGGATTGCCCGGCTGCTTGGCCAAAGCGGCGCGCAGAATGCGTTCGGCGCCGGCATTGTCGCCCTTATAGGTGTGCCAGTCGGCCCAGGCGGCCACCGCGCCGACCGCGTCGGGCGCCAGGCCGATTGCCTTCTTCAGCGGCTTCTCGGCTTCCGGCCAGCGCTTCAGCGCCATCAGCAGCTCGCCCTGCTGCACCAGCGCATCGACATAATCGGGCTTGAGGCGCGCCGCCTCGGCGTAACAGGCCAGCGCTTCGTCCAATGCCAGACGGCCCTTCAGCAGATTGCCGAGATTGTGATGCACGTGGGCCTGCTTGCCATCGGCGGCCAGCGATTTACGCATCCAGGCTTCGGCGGATTTCAGATCGCCCTTGCCCTTGGCGATCAGCCCCAGCAGCTGCATCGCGTCGGCGTTGGTCGGCTCGGTGGTCAGCGCCTGTTCGAGCAATTGTTCGGCCAAAGCGACATTGCCGGTGCGATGGGCGGTGATGGCGGCCGAAACAAGAGCCTGGGCATCTTGGCGGCGGTTCGGCTGGGCCGCGTTACTGTTCTGTGTCATGGGCGGAAGAGTAGCAAATCCGAAGGGGTGAGCGAGGGAAATTTCAGGCCGATTCGTTGAACCGGTCGCGGGCGATGATGGTGCGGCGGATGAAGTCGCGCTCGGCCTCTTCGAGGTCCGGATGCCAGACGTCGAAGATCAGCACGGTGCGGATCTGATCGCTGTTGTTCCACGCCTCATGTTCGATCGTGTCGTCGAAAATCAGCGTCTCGCCGACCTGCCAGGACCGCACCTCGTTGCCCACGCGGAACAGGCAGTTGGGCGGCACCACCAGCGGCAGGTGGCAGATCAGCCGGAAATTGGAAAAGCCGGTGTGGGGCGGAATATGCGTCTTGGGCCGCAGGATCGAGAAAAGCGCGGCCGGCGAGCGGTGCGCGATTTCCGGCTGCGGCAATTTATCCAGCGCCGCCGCGGTTTTCGGGCATTTGGCGCGGTGCGCCTCGACCAGCTGGCCGTGCTGGGCGAAATGATAGGCGGACCAGCTCAGCGAATTATTGAGCTCGGCCCACATTTCCAGCGGCTCGGTGTCGGGCAGCTGGGCATAGGGCTCGATGTCGGCGCTGGCGGCTTCGTCGGCGAACAGGCCGGCCAGCTCGCCCTGGATGTCGAAGGTCGCCGCCTCCAGCGCCTCGGTCCAGGCGAAATCCTTGCGGTCGAAGAACTCCACCGGCGCCAGGCCGGGATAATAGAAATTGGACGGCGCCGGCTGGAAGATATGCCGCTTGCCCGACACATGGCCGATGAATCCGTTCATGCGGCGCGCCGCGGCGCTGGAGCCTTTGGCATCCGAGGCCAGCTCGCGGCGCAGATGGTCCTCCATCTCGTCGCGGTGCCGGGCGATCACCGCGCGGGCGTGAGCGACCGCGCGCTCGGTGGCGGCGTCGGTGATATCCTCGGGCAGCATCTGGGTCACGGCGACGATATAGGCATAGGCGGCGTGCTTGGTCTTGCCCATCGCCTCATACAGCGATCCGCGCATCAGCAGCGCCGGGAAATAGAGCTGGTCGATCTCGCGCGCCTTGTCGACCGCCTTCATGGCGGCGGCCAAATCGCCCTGCGCCCTTTTCACCGCCGCCAGATTCATCCAGGCCGGCAGCGAGCTTGTATCGAGCAGCAGCGCCTCGGACAGCAGTCTTTCCGCCTCGTCCAGCCGGCGAGCCGACATGGCGCGCATAGCTTCGCGATTGAGACGAACCGAATCCTCTGAAACCGACATAATGCTGCTGCCCCACAGTCCCGCTTGCGACCATAGCAAATCCGAAATGCGACGCCAGTGTCCCGTTCGCGAAGTTCGAAATTTTTGGGTCAAACGACATTCGAACTTCGCGATCGATCAGGACACTAGCTCATTCGTTCCTGAGAATGCGCCCCGGCTCGCGCGAACCGGCGGCGAAGGACAAAGCGGTCACAGTCATCAGGGCGATCGCCGTCACCGCCCCGGCCGCCGCGATGAAGGGCAGCGGGGTGATGGCGATGCGGTCTTCGAACTGCACCAGCCATTGCGACAGTGTCCAGTAAGCGATCGGCGCCGCCAGCAGATTGGCCAGCAGGACCGGGCGCAGGAAGCGCCGGACCAGCAGCCGCACCACGGTGCCGCGCGTCGCCCCCAGCACTTTGCGGATGGCCAGCTCCAGCATCCGCCGCGACGCACCGAACGCCGCCATGCCGTAAAGGCCGAGACAGCCGATCAGCGCCGATCCCGCCGCCGCCACACCGAACAGGCGCGAGCGGACGCGGTCGGGCGCATAATATTTCTCGAGACTGTCTTGGGCCGAGGCCAGCTCCAGCGGAACGTCGGGCGCCACGGAATGCCAGGCCAAAGCCAGACGGGCGCGGATTTCGGCCTCGGAAACGCCCTCATAGCGCACCGCCATGACATGACGCTCGGCGGCCGGGGCGACATAGTAATAGACGCCCTCCTGCTCCTCCTTGGGCGAGCCGAACCGAAGGTCGCCGACCACGCCGACCACCTCCAGGGGCTTTCCATAGAGATCGAGCGCCCTTCCGACCGCCTGTTCGGGACTCTCGAAGCCGAGCGCTTTCGCCATCTTCGCATTGAGCACGACATGAAGCGGAGCACCACCCGACGGGGTGCCATCGGCGGGCAAGGCGGGGTCCAGAAAGCGGCCGGCCAGCAGCGACGCGCCATAGGCTGCGAAAAAATCGGCGTCGATGGCGGCCCGCAATCCCGCCACTTTGATCCCTGCCCGCTCGGGAACGGTCAGTACCGCATGGCTGAACCCGTCCTCCTCGCCCGGCCAGGTCTCGGCCGAACCGACCGAGGCGACTCCCGGCGTATGCCGCATGGCCGCCCATACCTGGCGCAGCAAAGCCGGAGTCATGGCGGCATCGCGCGTCGATTTCGTCACCAGCAGGCCGTCGCGGCGGAAGCCGAGATCGGTCGTTTTCAGATGGTCGATCTGGGCGAAGAAGCCCCAGGTCAGGATGAAGAACACGGCGACCACGGTGAATTGCAGCATCACCAGCGCCTCACGCACCCACAGGCCCAGCCGCCCGCCGGTCGGAAAGCGGCTGGAGGCCAGCACCTGCGCGGGCTGGAAGCGGGACAGGACGAAGGCCGGATAGAGCCCGGACAGCAGCCCGAGCAGCACCACCGCCCCCATCATGCTGAGAAAGAATACCCCGTCCGCGCCATAAGCCAGCGACAGGGACAGCCCGGCCGCCTGGTTGAGCAGCGGCAAAGCCATCTCCACCAGCGACAAGCCGCCGATCCAGGCCAGCAGCGAGGTCAGCATGGCTTCGAGCAGGAATTGCCCGGCCAATGTGCCGCGTGTCCCGCCCAGGGTACGGCGCACCGCCACTTCCCGCGCCCGCATGCCGGCGAGCGCCGTGGCGAGGTTGACGTGGTTGATCGCCGCCACCACCAGCCCCAGCAGCGCGACCAGCCCGAGGGTGTAGAGCGCGCTCCGGCTGCGCGGATCATTAAGATGCATCGCCGTCAGCGGGATCAGCCGGTCGGTGAACAAGGTGTGCATCGGCTCGCCATTGTCCCGCTTGCCGAGATGGCGATCGGTCATATCGTCGAACGAGGCATCCAGCCGATCCGCCGCTTGCTTATCGGGAAGACGCACCCAGGTGCGCATGGGCAGCACGCCCAACTCGTCCCAGCGCGGATGCGCCGCGAAGGTCTGCGGCGTCAGCAGGCGGACGATACCGAAGTCGAAATCGCTGTTGCGCGGCACGTCGGCGAGAATGCCCGCCACCACATAGGACACGCTGCCCTCGCCATCAGCCAGGCGGATGCTGGCTCCCACCCCTTGGCCATGGGGCAGATATTTGCGCGCCATGCTTTCGCTGAGCAGCACGCGTCCCGGCTCCGACAGAGACGCCTTGTCGCCGGCCACCAGCGGCAGCTCGAAAATCCGGAAGAAGGCCGGATCGACCAAGGTTTCGCGCTCACGCGTGAAGGTCTCGCCCTTCCTGATGTCGGCGTCTTCCTGCCACAGCCTGGCCCCGATCACGTCGGGATAGTCCTCGTTCAAGGTATCCAGCAGCGCGGTCGGCGAATGATCCGTGAAGGCGGCCGGCTTGCCCGGCATGGTGAAGCGGATGCGCACCTCATAGATCTGGTCGGCATTGGGTATCCACCGCTCATAGCTGGTCTCGAAGCGGATATAGAGGCTCAGGCAGACGAACACCGCCACGCCGAAACTCAGCCCCAGCAGATCGAGCGCGGCATAAAGAGGATGCCGGGTCGTGACACGATAGAAGGTCAGAAAAACGTTACCCAGCATCCCCATGCTCCCCCTCGTTGTTGCTATTCGCTGCGCAGCGCCCGGCCCGGCGCCGAATTGGCCGCGTTCCAGGCCAGCATCCCGACGGTGGCCGCCGCCACCAGGATGGCGGTGCCGCCGCCGACCAGGAACGGCACCGCGGTGATGCCGATATGGTCGTTGAACTGGATCAGCCATTTGCTCAGCACGAGATAAGCGACCGGCACCGCCACCAGATTGGCGATCAGCACGGGGCGCAGGAACGAGCCGACCAGCAGCGAAATCAGCATCCTGCGGGACGCGCCCAGCACCTTGCGCACCGCCACTTCGAGCATCCGGCGCGAGGCGGTGAAGGCGGCCATGCCGTATAGACCGATGCAGCCGACCAGCGCGGCGACCACGGCGCCGGCGCTGAACAGGTTCGAGCGGTTGCGGTCGGGCTTGTAATATTGGTCGAGATTTTCGTCGGCCGAGACCAGCTTCGCCGGCACGTCGGGCACAGCCTGGCGCCAGGCGTCGGTCAGGCGGCGGCGCATTTCGGGCTCGGCGACGCCGTCATAGCGGATCGCCACGATCTGGTTATTCTTCAGCTCGCGATGAAAGTAATAGAACATCGGCAACGTCTCGTCCTTGGGCGAGCGGAAGTTCAGATCCTCGATCACGCCGACGATCTGCAGCGCCCGCTTCCCCTGCCTGAGGGTCTTGCCGAGCGCCTCCTCCGGCGTCCTGAAACCGATGGATTGCATGGCCTTGCGCCCGATCACGATCGTTTCGGAAGAGTCCTCCGCGACCGGAGTCTCGTCGCCATGCGCCTCGTCGAGGAAGCGGCCGACGACCAGCCGGGCGCCATAGGTTGCGAAAAAGTCCGGCCCGACAGCGGCGTAGGTCAGGTTGGTTTCGGCCCCGGTGTCGCCCGGCAGCTTGATATTGCCGCCGCTGGTGTAGCTCTCGTCGCCCGGCGCGTAATTGCTGACGCTCGCCAGCGAAACGCCCGGCACCTGGCGGAACGCCGTGATCACGCTCTGCACCGAAGCCAGGGTCATCGCCGGATCGTCGGCGCGCACGATCATCAGGCCCGAACGCTGAAAGCCGAGATCGGCGCTCTTCATATGGTCGATCTGCCGCTCGAACCCCCAGGTCAACACGAAGAAGGCGATCACCACGGCGAACTGCACCACCACCAGCGCCTCGCGCACCCGCATGCCGAAGCGCCCGCCCGAGGGAGACCGGCTCGACGCCAGCACCTGGGCCGGCTGGAACCCCGACAGCACCATGGCCGGATAGATCCCCGCCAGCAGCCCCAGCACCAGCACGCCACCGGTCAGCAGCGCCAGGAACCCGGCCTGATGGCGGTAATCGAGGCTGAGGCCCAGCCCTCCCGTGGCATTGATGATCGGCAGGCTCAGCTCGACGATCGACAGGCCGGCGATCAGGGCCGCCAGGGTCATCAGCAGCGCTTCGCCGAGGAATTGCAGGCGCAGATCGCCGCGCGTCGCGCCCAGAGTGCGGCGCACCGCCACCTCGCGGGCCCGCATGCCGGCCCGCGCCGTCGACAGATTGATGAAATTGATGGCGGCGACGAAGAAGGACAGCAGCCCGACCAGAGCCAGCGTCACCACCGCGGCGGCGCTCTGCTTGTCGCGCAGATGAAGATTGCGCAGCTTGAGCAGATGCAGGCTCTCCGACGTGTGATAAGGGACGCCGTTCCGCGCCTCCGAAGCGCCCTTGCGATCGACGAAATCGTCCAGGCCGGCCTGGAAATGATCGGCCTCGGCCTGGGTGTCGAACCGCACGAAGGTCAGCAACGACGCCGAACCCCAATGCATCCAATAGTCATTCATCAGCTTGTGGGATTCCGGGGTCAGCAGCCGCACGAAGTCGAAATTGCGGTCGGTGTTGCGCGGTATGTCGCGCAGCACGGCCGAGACCGTGTAATTCAGCGCCCCCTCATCGTCCGACAGGCGCAGGGTTTCGCCGACCACGTCGACGCGGCCGAAATATTTGCGGGCCATCGATTCGGTCAGCATGATGCGGCCCGGTTCGAGGGCGCCTTGCTTGCTGCCGGCCGCCAGCGGCAGATCGAACAGCTTGAAGAAGTCGGGATCGACCAGCTGTTCCTTCTCCTGCACCACGTCGGAGCCGAGATGAACGGTGGCGTTGAACTCAAGGATGCGGGTTCCGACCAGATCCGGATAATCCTCGTGCATCTGGTCCAGCATGCCGCCCATGCTGGTCGTGCTCTGCTGCGCGGGGCGTCCCGGCAGGGTCCACAATATGCCGACGTCATAGATCTTGTCGGCGTTCGGCACCCAGCTCTCGAAGCTGGTCTCGAAATGGGCATAGAGGCTGAGGGTGACGAACACCGCGATGCCGAAGGAGAGACCCAGCAGGTTGAGCCCGGCATAGAGCGGATGGCGAACGGTGACCCGATAAAAGGTCAGCAGCGTATTCTTGATCATGATGCCCTCATGCCGGTACGCGGTTGACCGACAGCACCATGCGGCCATCGAGGATGTTGACCACGCGGCTGGCCTGATCGGCCTGGCTCTGCGAGTGGGTCACCATGATGACCGTGACGCCGCCGGCATTGAGGCTTTTGAGGATTTCCATGACCTGATGGCCGTTCTCGCTGTCGAGATTGCCGGTCGGTTCGTCGGCCAGCAGCAAAGACGGCGCGCCGACGATGGCGCGGGCGATGGCGGCGCGCTGCTGCTGGCCGCCCGACAGCTGGTGCGGGTAATGACGGGCGCGGTGCGCGATGCCGACCTGGTCCATCGCCTCTTCGACCATGGCTTTGCGTGAGCCGCTGAGATTCTTGCGATAGAGCAGCCCCAGCTCGATATTTTCGCGGATAGTCAGATCGTCGACCAGATTGAAGCTCTGGAAGATGAAGCCGAGATGATTGGCGCGGTGTTCTGCCAGGCCGGCTTCGCTCATCGTCGCCAGATCGGCGCCCTCGAACATGTAGGCGCCGGTGGTCGGGCGGTCGATGGTGCCGAGGATGTTGAGCAGCGTCGATTTGCCGCAGCCCGACGGCCCCATGATGGCGACGAATTCGCCGCGGTTGATGCTGAGATTGACGTCGAGCAGCGCGGTCGTTTCGATCTCGTCGGAGCGATAGAGGCGCGAGATATGCTTCAGGGCGATCATTCGCGGTTTCCTTTATTCAGGGTCAGATGGAGAGCGTCCGTATGGTCGAGGCGGGTTGCGGTCAGCACCTGCTCGCCGGCGGAAAGACCGCTCAGGATTTCGATGGAATCGGGATTACGCCGGCCGATGCTCACCTCGCGGCGGTCGGCATGTTTGCCGTCGGCGGCCAGCACGAAGATGAAATTGCCGCCGGTCTCGCGCAGCCAGGCGCCGTTCGGCACCAGCAGCGCTTCGGCGGTGTCGCCCAGGGACAGTTTGACGTCCATGGTCTGGCCGGGCTGAAGTCCGGACGGCGCGGCGCCGATGAAGTCCAGCTCGACCATCACGCGGCCTTCGCTCACCTGCTGATAGATCTTGCTGAGCTTCAGGGGATAGGGCTTGCCGGCGATGGCGGCTTCCGCCTTCAGGCCGGTGCGCAGGCGGGCGGCGAAGAATTCGTCGACCAGGGCTTTGAGCTTGAAGGCATCGCCGCTGTCGATCTCGCCCAGCGGATCGCCTTCCTTGACCGCCTGGCCGGGCTTCAGGGTGAAGCCGCTCAACCGCCCCGCCGCCGGAGCGGAAACCAACAATGCATCAAGGCCTTGACCGAGTTCTTTCAGATTACGCTTAAGCTCGTCGGCACTGCCTTGAATCTGGCGTTTCTGGGCGGCCAGGGCCGGTTCCTCGGCGGATTGGTTGGCACGCAATTGCTCCAGCTTGGCATGCTGATAGGTGACCTCATCGGCATAGGGCTTGATGTAGGCGTCGTTGACGATGCCGTCGCGATGCAACTCCTCGCGTTTCTCCAGCTCCAGTTCCGCCTTGTGCAGGGCATAGGCGGTGTCGTCGATCTGGGTCCGCGTGTCGGCTTCCGACTTGGTGAGATTGATCAGCAGGGTGTTGGCTTCCGACAGCCGCACCGACACTTCGGCCTGCTTGCTGGTGACGCCGACCTTTAAATCCGGATTGGCCAAGGTGGCCAGCTTGGCGCCCGCCGCCACCGTCTCGCCGTCGCTGGCCGAGATGCTCTCGACCCGCCCCGCCGCCTGGGCTGTGATCAGATAGGTCTCCATCGGCATCACTTCACCGCGCAAAGCGAGAAAATCCTGGAACGGGCCGCGCTTGACCGCGCCTATATCGACGGAAGAAGCCTGCACCTCGACCGTGCCCGACGCCGGCAGGGTCGCGGCGAGAAGGCCGATGGCGACGACCGCCACCGCGGCCCCCGCCCCCAGCAGCACCTTGCGGCGCTTCCAAGCGGGGCGGGTGATACGGCGATCCATCGATGTGAAACTGGTGCTGTCCGGCATGATGCCACCTTGATTGCGATGGCTTCAGTATAGGGAGGTTGCGGAAATATGACTAACTAGCTGTTTTTATTATGTTTAATGCGATTTTTCGGGATTTTCCTTGACCATACCGAGCGCGAAAGTGTTCATTTTCGAACATGTCAGACGCACCCGAAGCCCCTCCGCTCGACCTGCTGTTCGTCGATGACGACCAGGACATCCTGACCGCCGCCGAGCTGCTGCTGGAACGGCATGGCATGAACCTCAGCAAGGCTTCCACCCCCGCCGAGGCGGATGCTCTGCTGGCCGAAAAGACGTTCGACGCGATCCTGCTCGATCTCAATTTCCAGCGCGGCGACATCACCGGCGAGGCTGGACTATCCTTCCTCGAAGCCCATCTGCAGCGCGACCCGCGCGCCGTCGTGGTGGTGATCACCGGCCATAGCGGCCTGGCCATCGCGGTCAAGGCGATGCGCATGGGCGCCGCCGATTTCGTCATGAAGCCCTGGCACAATGAGCGGCTGATCGCGACCATCCGCTCCGCCATCGCCTCGCCCCGCCCCACTCTGCCGCCGCCCGAACCGGTCGACCTCAATCTGGAACGCTCGGAGAAGACGCTGATCAGCCAGGCGCTCAACCGCCACGCCCACAACATCTCGCTGGCGGCCAAGGATTTGGGCCTGACCCGCGCCGCGCTGTACCGGCGCATGGAAAAGCATGGTCTTTGACGCCAAATCGGCGGCGCTGCAGGCCGCGGCCCTGATCCTCGCCGTCGCGGCCTTCGCCGCGCTCGGCAAAGGGCTGCCGGCCACCACCCTGCTCTGTCTGCTGTCTTCGCTGCTGTCCGCCAGCCTGGTGCTGAGCCGGCGCCAGGCGCGCACAGTGGCGGCAAACGAAACCGGCATCCCGCCGCGCGTCGACCGCCAGCGCCTGCTCGCCTTGCTCGACCTCGCCCCGACACCATTGGTGCTGCGCGACGGCGTGCGGGGTTTCATGGCGGTGAACCGGGCCGCGCGAGAGCTGTTCCGCACCAACGATTCCATCTCGGATACGACCATTCTGGCCGCCGCCTTCGAGCGCCCGGCCGGTGATCGCCAGATCGTGCTCGACGGCATCACCTACAGCCTGTCGCTCAGCGATATCGAGGATGGCGGCACGACCAGCCAGCGCCTGGGCGTGCTGACCAATATCTCGGCCGAACGGCGCGCCGCCGAGGCCGCGGCGATGCGCGATCTGTTCCAGGTGGTCAATCACGAGCTGATGAACAGCCTGACCCCGATCACCTCGCTGTCGCAGACCGCCGCCGATCTGCTGGCCGATGCCGGCGACGAGAACCGCGAACGGGCGCGCACGGCGATCAGTCGCGTCGCCGAACGGTCGAGCCAATTGCTGCATTTCGCCGAGAATTACCGCGCGCTCGCCAAATTGCCGCCGCCGATCCCGGCGCCGCTCAATCCGCGCCCGTGGCTGGACGGCATCGCCGAGATGACCCGTGCCCGCTTTCCCACGATCGAGCTGCGCGCCGAGCTGGATGACCTGCCGGTCTCGGTAAAGATCGATGGCGAACAGATGAGCCAGGCGCTGCTGAACCTGCTGTCCAATGCCTGCGAGGCGTCGCAGGGATTAGTGCGCTTGTCGGCGGTCAAAACCGGCGATCATTGCCAGATCGCCATCGAGGATAACGGCCCCGGCGTGCCGCCCGATCTGCAGGAGAGGATTTTCCTGCCCTTCTTCACCACCAAACCGACCGGCAGCGGTATCGGCCTGCCGCTGGCCCGGCAAATCCTGGCCGGACATGGGGCCGAACTGCACCTCGACCGGTCCCCCGATCTCGGTGGAGCGCGGTTCGGTTTCCGACTGTAATTTACGGCGCCAGCAGCTGGCGCAGGGGATTGAGCGGACCGATCGGCATCGGCGTCTGGGCGACCGCACCATTGAAGTGGGAAGCGGCGCCGTCTCCGGCGCCGCTTACTTTACTTCTTCTGAGCCGCTTCGACGATCAGAGCGGCAACCTCGTCCGGATGGGACAGCAGAGAGACGTGGCTGGCCTGCAGCGTGATCGTCTTCTTGGCCTGCATGCGCTGGGCGAAGAACTGCTCGGCCTGGGGCGGGATCATCTGATCCTGGGCCGAAACGGCGTAGTAGCTCGGCTTGTCGTGCCAGGCCGCCTTGACGGCGGGGGTTCCGAACGAAACGCTGTTGATCGGCACCTGGTGGGCCAGCGCGGCCTTGGCCTCGGCGGCGGGCAGGTCACCGGCGAACACCGTCGGGAACGCCGCGGCGTCGACCGACAGGAAGCCCTTATCATCCGGATGCACCGCCTGGATGCCCGGGGTGGGCGGACCGCCGGCGGACAGAGCCTGCAGCGTCTCGCCCTTTTCCGGGGCGAAGGCGGCGACATAGACCAGCGAGCTGACCTTGGGGTCCGCACCGGCTTCGCCGATCACCACGCCGCCCCAGGAGTGGCCAACCAGGACCACCGGGCCGGTCTGCTTGGCGATCACCGCCTCGGTCGCGGCGACGTCGTCGGCCAGGGAGGTCAGCGGATTGGCGACCTCGGAGACGTTGTAACCCTTCTTGCGAAGGATCTGGGCGACCTTGTCCCAGCTGGTCGCATCGGCGAAAGCGCCATGAACCAGAACGATATTGCGGACCGCCGGGGTGGTCTCGGCGAACGAGACGGCGGGAGCCATGCCGAGCAATCCGCCGGCCAGCATAAGAACACGCGACAACTTCATGATCGTACTCCTGATGACTATGTTCGGATCGGCTGCCGTCGGATATTCTGTCAAATCCAGCAGGCTTCAGATCCTTCGTTGTGTGAGAGGGACTGTGCCGATTTGAGCGAGAACTCACCATGGCAAGCCCGCCAGATGATTTGACCGATCGTCCAGATCCGAATGCCGAGACCGGTGATGCGGCCGATTTCCTGTCGATCATGCTGTCGCGCATGCGCCTCGCCGGGGAACAGGTGACGACGAAGCGGATCGCCGCCGGCGAGGACCCGGCCCTCGCCTCGCATACCGCCTCGCTGCTGTTCGTCCGGGAGGGAGCGCTGCGTATCGGCGGGGAAGAAAGCGTCGCTGCCGGCGATTTGCTGCTGCTGCCCCACGGCGCCGAAGCGGCCCCGCGGTTGACCGCGGAGAGTGCGGCCGAATTGCTGATCTGCCGCTTTCGCTTCGAGCCAGGTCAATTGCCGGGGATGGTCTCGGCCCTGCCCGCTTTGATCCATGTCGAGCGCGAGGAGGCCGGAGCATGGCTGGAAGGCATCAGCCACTTCCTGCATCTCGAAACGGCCGACCCGCAGCCGGGTGCCTCGCTGATGATGGCCCGGCTGACCGATCTGCTGCTGATCCGCACCTTGCGGACCTGGGTTCATCGCGGGGGAGCCGCCGGATGGCTCGGGGGATTGGCCGATGCGCGCATCGCGCGGTCGCTCAAGGCGATCCATCAGGAACCCTTCCGGCATTGGAACCTGGCCGAGCTGTCGCAGCTGGCCGGCATGTCGCGGTCGAACTATTGCGCCCGCTTTCAGGATTTGATCGGCGAGAGCCCGTCGCGCTACCGCAACCGCCTCCGTTTGGCGGAAGCGCGGGTTCTGCTGCAAGGCGGGCAAGGGCGGGTCGGGGAAATCGCGCTGAAGGTCGGATATGAATCCGAGGCCTCTTTCAGCCGCGCCTATAAGAGCGAGTTCGGCCTGTCGCCGATCACCGATCTTCCGCGCTAACCCGCCTGGTTGAAGCGGTCGACCACCGACACCGAACGGGTGATCAGTTCCTTCTCGTCTTCGCTGAGATAGGGATGCCAGATGTCGAAGATCAGCACCGTGCGCACGCGGTCGCTGTCGTTCCAGGCTTCGTGCTCGATGCTGTCGTCGAACACCCAGGCCTCGCCCATCTTCCATTCCCGCGTGACATTGCCGACCCGCAGGCGGCAATCGCCCGGCAGGACCAGCGGCAGATGGCAGATCAGGCGGAAATTGGCGACACCGCTGTGCGGCGGGATATGGGTTTTCGGCTTCAGGATCGAGAACAAGGCCGAGGGCGAGCGCGTCGCCAGCACCGGCTGCGGCATGCGGTCGAGCACGCCGGCCGTGACCGGGCACTTCCGCCGGTGCGACTCGATCAGCTCGCCCTGCGTCGCGAAGTGATAGGCCGACCAGTTGGGCGAGAAATTCACCTCGCGCCAATAGTCCGCGCTCTTCGGGTCGGAGAATTGGGCATAGGGCTGGATGTCGGCCGATTGCGCCTGGTCGGCGAAGACGGCGGCCAGCTCTTCCTGGATGCCCGGGGTCGCCGCTTCCAACTCGGGGAACCAGGGGAAATCGTCGCGGTCGTAGAATTCGATCGAGGGCAGGCCCGGATAGTAGAAATTGGCCGGGCTGGAATGGAAGGTCTTGCGCTTGCCCATCAGATGGTCGACGAAATGGGCCATGCGGCGCGCCGGGGCGCTGGTTCCGCTGACCTTGGGGATCGCGACCTCCTCGATGAAATAGGCCTCCATCTCGCGCCGGTACTTGGCCAGGAACTCGCGGCCATGGGCGACGGCGCGTGCCGTCGCCGGATCGGCGGCATCCTCGGGGCGCATCTGCACGAACGCCGCGCCGTAGGATAAGGCGGCCTGACGCAGCGCGCCGGTCGCTTCCTGCAACGAAGCCAGCATCAGCAAAGTCGGGAAGTAGTTCGGCTGGATCTTCTTGGCGGACTCGACCGCGGCCAGGGCGCCGGCCAGGTCACCCTCGGCACGGCGCACGGCGGCCAAATTCATCCAGGCCGGAACCAGCCCGGCATCCTGTGCCAGGGCCTCTTCCAACAGGCGGCGCGCCTCGGGAAGCTGCCGGCTTCCCATGGCGCGCACGGCCTCGCGGTTGAGACGGGCGGCGGTCTCGCTGACGTTCTCTGGCGCGTTCACCGTCAATGGTCGCGGCGGCCGAGCGTGGGCTCGCGGCGCGCACCGCCGGCCTCGGAGCGGGGCTCGAAGGAAGGTTCGCGGCGGCCGGGCGGCGGCAGGCCGGGTTCGCCCATGCCGCTGGCGCGGTGCGAAATCAGGCGGAACAGCATCCAGGCCACCAGCAGGATCACGCCGACGCGGCCGGCATAGCCGATCAGCACGCCGTCCTCGTCGCCCATCATCGGCCCGCCATAGAGCCTGGCGCCGAGATCGCTGCCGACCAGGCCGGCGACGATGCCGCTGATGAAGGGATGGTCGGGCAGGAAACCGGTCGGCGGCGGGCCCATCGGCGCGCGCATCATCGGGGCGGAACCGCTCATCGTGCCGCCGGCAGGGCTGCCGGTGTCGGTCGCGGCATTGCCGATATCCGGATGAATCACCGCGCTGTTCGGCGCCGCCAAAGGCATTGGCGGCTCGGCATCGACCTTGGGGCCGGTCGGCGCCGCCAAGGGCGCCGCCGGCTCGCGCGACTGGACCGGCGCCCCCGGATCGCGCTGAGGCTGTCCCAGGCTGCCGATGGTGTTGCTCTGCTCCGGCGGCGGATAGGTCGGCTTCTTCTTGGGCGGATCGGCCAAAGCGGCGGTGCCGGCCAGGGTCAGGGCGATAAGGGCGATGAAAGAGGTGACTTTGATCCGCACGTCGAAAATTCCCGGTTTTATGCTGGGTGAGAGGCTACCTAATCAGACGGCTACACTTCAACCGTTCTGCGCAGCGAAAATAGAAACAAAATAAGAACAAAACTTCCCTTTTTGCCTCGCGATCCCCTATGATGGGGTGGTGAACTACGCTCCGCTGCCCTTGTTCGCCGACAAATCGGCTGACGATCCCGGGCTGTTCCATCCCGCCGTGGCGGGATGGTTCGCGCGGACCTTCGGCGCGCCTACGCCGGCCCAGGCCGATGCCTGGCCGAAGATCAAGGCTGGAAAGCACACTCTGATCGCCGCCCCGACCGGCTCGGGCAAAACTTTGGCCGCCTTCATGGCCGCCATCGACGATCTGGTGCGCCAGGGCGTGCGCGGCACGCTGACCGATGCGGTGCAGGTGGTCTACGTCTCGCCGCTGAAGGCGCTTTCCAACGACATCCACCGCAATCTCGAAGCGCCGCTGGCCGGCATTTCCGAGGAATTGCGCCGGCGCGGCCATGTCGAGGTGGAAATCCGTTCCTGGGTGCGCACCGGCGACACCCCGACGTCGGAGCGCGACAGGATGCGCCGGCGGCCGCCGCACATCCTGGTCACCACGCCGGAATCGCTCTATGTGCTGCTCGGTTCGGACTCGGGCCGGCAGATGCTGTCGACCACCCGCTCGGTGATCATCGACGAAATCCACGCCATGGCGCCCAACAAGCGTGGCGTCCATCTCGCCTTGTCGCTGGAGAGACTGGCGGCCCTGTGCGGCGACACGCTGCTGCGCATCGGCCTGTCGGCGACCCAGAACCCGATCAGCGAAGTGGCGAATTTCCTGGTCGGCGCCGATGCGGAGGCCAAGCCAGCCGCGGATGTCGCCATCATCGATACCGGCCATCAGCGTAAACGCGACCTCGGCATCGAAATCCCCGGCTCGCCGCTCGAAGCGGTGATGTCGGGCGAAACCTGGACCGAGGTCTATGACCGTCTGTCCGCGCTGATCGAAGCGCACAAGACCACTCTGGTCTTCGTCAATACGCGGCGGATGGCGGAGCGGGTCGCCCGCGAACTGACCGAGCGTCTGGGCACCGAAGCCGTCACCGCCCATCACGGCAGCATGGCCAAGGAACACCGTCTGACCGCCGAACAGCGGCTGAAGCGCGGCGAATTGCGCGCCCTGGTCGCCACGGCCTCGCTGGAACTCGGCATCGATATCGGCGATGTCGATCTGGTCTGCCAGCTCGGCTCGCCCCGCTCGATCGCCAGCTTCCTGCAGCGGGTCGGACGCTCGGGCCATAGGGTCGGCGGTACGCCGAAGGGGCGGCTGTTCCCCCTCTCCCGCGACGATCTGGTCGAATGCACGGCGCTGCTCGACAGCGTACGCCGTGGCGAGCTCGACCGGCTGACCATTCCGGAAAACGCTCTCGACGTGCTGTCGCAGCAGATCGTCGCCGAGGCGGCCGCCAAAGATTGGAGCGAGGACGAGCTGTTCGAGCGCTTTCGCCGCGCCTGGCCTTATCGCGCCCTGGAGCGCGCCGAATACGACAAAGTGCTGAAGATGCTGGGCGAAGGCTTCGCCACCCGCAACGGACGGCGCGGCGCCCTGATCCATCACGACACCATCAACAAGGTGCTGCGCGGCCGGCGCGGCGCGCGAACCACGGCGCTGACCTCGGGCGGCACCATCCCCGACACCGCCGATTATCAGGTGCTGCTCGAGCCGGACAACCATGTCATCGGCACGGTGAACGAGGATTTCGCCATCGAGAGCATGTCCGGCGACGTGTTCCAGCTCGGCAATCTGTCCTATCGCATCCTGCGCGTCGAGCGCGGCACCTTGCGCGTCGAGGACGCCCAGGGCCAGCCGCCGACCATCCCCTTCTGGATCGGCGAGGCGCCGGGACGGACCGACGAGCTCTCGCTGTCCGTCTCACGCCTGCGCGGCGAGATCGCGGACAATATCGCCGAAGCGCAGACCCTGCTGACCGGAGAGATCGGCATCGGCGCGGCGCCCGCCCGCCAATTGACCGAGTATCTGGCGGGAGCCGCGAACGCGTTCGGCTGCCTGCCGACCCAGGGCTGCATCGTGCTGGAGCGTTTTTTTGACGAAGCCGGCGGCATGCAGCTGGTCATTCATTCGCCCTATGGCAGCCGGATCAACAGCGCCTGGGGTCTGGCGCTGCGCAAGCGTTTCTGCCGCAAATTCAACTTCGAACTTCAGGCGGCGGCGACCGAGGACAATATCGTCCTATCGCTGACCACCGCGCATTCCTTCGACCTGCCGGAAGTGGCGCGTTATCTGTATTCCAACAATGTCCGCGACGTGCTGATCCAGGCCATGCTCGACGCGCCGATGTTCATCACGCGCTGGCGCTGGGTGGCGGGCGTGTCGCTGGCCCTGCCCCGTTTTCGCGCCGGCAAGAAGGTGGCGCCGCAGCTCATGCGGATGCTGGCCGAGGATCTGATCGCCGCCGTCTTCCCCGACCAGATCGCCTGCGCCGAAAATCTGGTGGGTGAACGCGAAGTGCCCGACCATCCGCTGACCAACCAGGCCATTTCCGATGCCCTGCACGAGGCGATGGATATCGAAGGGCTGGAACGTCTTCTCAAACGCATCGAGGCCGGCGAGGTCAAAATCGTCGCCTGCGACCTGACCGAACCCTCCCCGCTGGCAATGGAAGTGTTGTCGGCGCGTCCCTATGCCTTCCTCGACGATGCGCCGCTGGAGGAACGCCGCACCCAGGCGGTGATGGGCCGGCGCTGGCAGGACCCGGACAGCGCATCGGACCTCGGCAAGCTCGATCCCGAAGCCATCGCCCGGGTGCGCGGCGAAGCCTGGCCCGACCCGATCGATGCCGAGGAACTGCACGATTCGCTGCTGTGGATGGCCTTCCTGACCGAGGACGAAGTCACAGCGGTTTCCGAATGGACGGGATGGTTGGAGGCGCTCGGCCGCGATCGGCGCGTGGTTCATCTGCAAGACCGCCGCCTGTGGGTTCCCGCCGAACGCGCCGCGGAGTTCCAGTCCCTCGACGAATCGCTGGCCGACATCCTGCGCGGGCGGCTGGAAGGCCTCGGCCCGGTTACGCCGTCGCAGCTGGCGGCGCCGCTCGATCTCTCGGAAAGCGATGTCGCCGGCGCCCTGCTCGCCCTGGAAGCCGATGGCAGCGTCATGCGCGGACGCTTCGAAGCCGGCGTGAATGAGGAGCAATGGTGCGACCGCCGGCTGCTGGCGCGTATCCACCAATATACCATCCGCCGCCTGCGCGCCGAGATCGACCCGGTGCCGGCCCGCGATTACCTGCGCTTCCTGTTCGCCTGGCAGCATGTCGCCGAGGATACCCGCCTCGAAGGACCGGATGCCCTGCCGGTCGCCCTGGCCGGGCTGGAGGGTTTCGAGGCGCCGGCCCGGGCCTGGGAAACCGAGATCCTGCCGGCGCGGGTCAAGGATTACGAGCCCGACTGGCTGGATGCCCAATGCCAGGCCGGCAAGGTCGCCTGGGCGCGCCTGACCGTGCCGCCGCCGGCACCAGGAAAAGCACGTCCCGCCACGCCGGTGCGTGCCACGCCGATCGCCCTGCTCGACCGCCGCCATGTGCCGCTGTGGATGGCGCTGGTGCCCGCCGCCGAGTCCGCCGAACCGGGACCGCAGGCCAAATCGGTGCTCGATTGCCTGAAACAGGAAGGCGCCCTGTTCTTCGACGAACTGACCGGCGGTGCCCACCTGCTGCGTTCTCAGGCCGAGGAAGCGCTGGGAGAACTGGTCGCGTTGGGCGTAGTGACCTCGGATTCCTTCGCCGGACTGCGCGCTTTGCTGGTGCCGTCGAATCAGCGCAAGCCGATGGCCGGCGCCCGGCGCCGCGGCCGGGTACTGGATTTAGACATCGAGAGCGGCGGGCGCTGGTCGCTGATCCGCCGCCCTCGCCGGGACGGCGCCGAATTGAGTCATGACGCTGCCGTCGAACAGGCGGCGCGGACGCTGCTGCGCCGCTATGGCGTGGTGTTCTGGCGCATGCTGGCGCGCGAATCCGGCTGGCTGCCGCCCTGGCGCGATCTGCTGCGGGTCTACCGGCGGATGGAAGCCCGCGGCGAAATCCGCGGCGGGCGCTTCGTCGCCGGTTTCGCCGGCGAGCAATATGCCCTGCCCGAAGCGGTGAGCGCCCTGCGCGACATCCGACGCAAGCGTGATGACGAGCAATGGGTGTCGCTGTCGGCGGCCGATCCGCTCAATCTGGCCGGCATCCTCACCCCCGGCGCCAAACTGGCCGGGCTGACCGCCAACCGGCTGCTCTATCGCGGCGGCATCCCGGTCGCGGCGCTGTCGGGCGGCAAGGTGGAATTCTTCGAAACCCTCAGCCCAGCCGACAAGGCGGAAGCGGAGAAACGGCTGATCAGGTCCTCCGCGCGCGGATGCATGATCGCGCTAGTGTCCCGATAGCGAAGTTCGTGCGATCGGGATCACGGCCTTTCGAACTTCGCTATCGATCAGGACACTAGCTTTATCAATCATCTAGTGTGGCTTAAAGATTTTTAAATTCCTAAAATCGCTGATATCGAAGTCGTAGGAATTTAAGAATCGCCACACTAGCCTGACTATTTCAGTAACCACACATAGAATATCGCCACTAAAGCAGTCCCGACCATCACTGTAATTACTTTGGGATCTTTGAAGAAATCCGGCTTGTCCGCGCCGGCCCCGCTTTTTCTGGCGGATTCCAGCAGCAAAACGCATCGCACGGCGGCCTGGCGGATTTCGCCGGTCTGCTGTTTTCCGGAAGCGCTCTTGGGCAATCGGCCGGTGATGGCCTCGGCCTGAGCCGTCAGCGAGGCCAAGAGTTCCCGGTTCTCCGGCTGGCCCAGCATCTTCACCAAGGCGGCGTGAACGGACGATGCAAGCTCTTCGCCGCTGTTACTTCCCCTCACGCGCTTGACGGCGCGTTTAAAGCTCCGCTCATTCATGGCCCGTCCCCCCCGAATGACAGCGCTAAGGCATCCGGGATTCTGCTACCGAATGCTCAAATATGGATAGAAATTTCTTTCGATATACTGTCCGGCCAGGCCGAGACGCCGGAAGCGGAACGGGGATCGGTGACTACTCCGGCATAGAACGCCTCAAACCTCGGTATAAAGACGCTGGAAGCAAACCCTTCGCTGTGCAACCTTTGCTGCACATGCTTTGGAGGGGATGTCATGGCGGATGCATGGGGTGGTATGTCGGCTTCCTTCGGAATAAGCGTACCAACGGTTTACGGCCCGATGCTGGTCAATCGCTTCGACATCAATCAGACCAATTCCCTGATCAAAACCGCACGGGCGATCGACCACGAGGAAATCGCCATCCTGGCGCAGCTGCAGGAATTGTTCCCCGAGGGACGTGTCTTCGTCGATGTCGGCGCCAATTTCGGCACCTACACCCTTGGCCTGGCGCGCGGCGTCGGGCCGAACGGCAAGGTCTACAGCTTCGAGGCGCAGCGCATCCTGTTCTACATGCTGGCCGGAACCGTCGCGATGAACGGGCTGACCAACGTGTATTGCCACAACTACGCGATCGGCAAGGAACGCTCGAAGCTGGAGATCCCGCAGTTCGACTACAACAGGCCGCTCAATTTCGGCAGCGTCGAATTCGGCGGCCGGCAGCGGGAACGGCTGGAACAGGAGCCGCAGCATTCGGCCGAGCATGTCGAATATGTCGAGATGGTCACACTCGACAGCTTCGCCTTCCCCCGGATCGACATCCTGAAGATCGATGTCGAAGGCATGGAGGCCGATGTGCTGGAAGGCGCCGCCGAGACCCTGCGGCGCTGCCGCCCGATCCTCTATGTCGAACACGCCAAGTCGGACCTGCAGCTGCTGACCCGGATCATCGCCGGCTTCGATTACGACATCCATCCGATCCAACGCATGAACATATTATGCGTTCCGGCGGAGCGGCGGCATCAAGTCACGGTGACCTGAGGGCGGCCGAATGCGGTGCCGCCGGGATGGCAATCGCCCGTGCGCGCTGGTACGCTTTAGAAAGATGTGCTTCTGGGGGCGCGCCGTGACACCGCTTCGGCCAATAATTCTCCTGGCTATTTCGCTCGTGATGGCACCGATGGCCGAGGCAAACGACTCCGGCATGTATCTCTGCCGCTCGGCTGTTCTCGCCACCCGCTTGTGGCGGGATATCAGCGAGGCCCATGCGAAGGGCGCCGACATCAGCGACGATCTGATCGAAAAATTGGCAAAAAGATATGGTTGCCACTATGCGCCGTCTTACGCGCTGAAGCCCATTCAAACCATGGGCGGCGATGAACTTCTGCTGACCGACGGCGTTCAAAAAGGGTGGGCGAACCAGCGTCTCTACGACCTGTATGTTTCTGTCGGGTCTCCGTGACGTAGAGCGCGCGGTCTAGGTCCTAGATTTCCTGCACCTCGACCACGCCCGGCAGGTTGCGCAAGGTGCCGATCATGTTGGGCGACAGGGCATAGCCGCCGGACAGCCAGGCCTCGACCTCGCGTTCCTCGCTCTGGGCGACCAGGGCGATGCGCCCCCTGCCCTTGGCTTCCTTCGACACCAGTTCCTTGAGCGTCGGCAGAGGCGACGGGTCCTTGATGACGATCTTGAGGCCCGCCGCCGCCTTGGCCGCCGCTTCATCCAGGCTTTCGATCACCTGGCCGGTCAGGCGCAGCTGTTCCTCGTCGAGGCGGGCTTCCACCGTGATCAGCAGCGGCGTGTTGACCTGCAGCAAGTCGCGCGAGGCGGCCAGCACTTCCGAGAAGATCATCACCTCGAACAGGCCGGTGGCATCAGAGATGGTCAGGAAAGCGAATTTCGAGCCGCGGCTGGAGATGCGTTCCTGCTTGGCGTTGAGCAGGCCGGCCAGCTTGACGCGGCTCTTGCCGCCGCCCGCCAGATGCTTGGGCAGCTCGGCGATGGTCAGCACGCCGATGCGCTTCATGCTCTTGGCGAAGGCGTCGAGCGGATGGGCCGACAGGAAGAAGCCGATCGCCTCGAACTCGTTCTGCAGCTTCTCCATCGGCGGCCATTCGATCCGGTTCGGGATCACCAGGGTCGGCGTGCCGCCCGCCATGCCGCCGAACAGGCTCTCCTGCCCTGTCTCGCGTTCCGAAGCCGACGAGGCCGCCTCGCGCATCACCGTCTCGATGCCGTCGAACAATTTGGCGCGGTTGGATTCCATCGTATCGAAGGCGCCGGCGCGGACCAGATTTTCCATCTGGCGCTTATTGATCGCCTTGGCGTCGACGCGCTTGGCGAAGTCGGCCATCGATTTGAACGGACCGTTCTTCTTGCGCTCGGCCACCAGGCCTTCCATCGCCGCGGCGCCGACATTCTTCAAGGCCGCCAGGGCATAGCGCACCGCCAGCCCGTCGGAGGTCTGCTCGACCCAGAAATCCGGCCCCGATTTGTTGATGTCGGGCGGCAGCAGCTTGATCTTCATCCGGTCCAGATCCTGGCGGAAGATGTTCAGCTTGTCGGTATTGTGCATATCGTAGGTCATCGACGCGGCCAGGAATTCGACCGGGTAATTGGCCTTGAGATACGCCGTCTGATACGACACCAGGGCATAGGCGGCGGCGTGCGACTTGTTGAAGCCGTAGCCGGCGAACTTGTTCACCTGGTCGAAGATTTCCGACGCCTTGGTCTCGGGGACACCCCTCGCCACCGCGCCGTCGACGAACAATTTGCGCTGGGCGTCCATCTCCGCCTGGATCTTCTTACCCATGGCGCGGCGCAGCAGATCGGCGCCGCCGAGCGAATAGCCCGACAGCTCCTGGGCGATCTGCATCACCTGCTCCTGGTAGATCATGATCCCGTGGGTCTCTTTGAGAATCCACTCCAGGCGCGGATGCATGTAATCCGCCTCTTCCTCGCCATGCTTGACGGCGATGTAGTGCGGGATGTTGTCCATCGGACCGGGCCGGTACAGCGCCACGATCGCGATGATGTCCTCGAATCTGTCGGCGCGCATCTTGCGCACCGTGTCGCGCATGCCGGTACTTTCCAGCTGGAACACGCCGACCGTCTCGCCGCGCGCCAGCATCTGGAAGGTCTTCTCGTCATCCAGCGGGATGGCCGCCAGGTCGATCTCCTTGCCGGTGGTGCGCTTGACGTTCTCGACGGCGCGATAAAGCACAGTCAACGTCTTCAGGCCGAGGAAGTCGAACTTCACCAGGCCGGCGGCTTCGACCCATTTCATGTTGAACTGGGTGACCGGCATGTCGGAACGCGGGTCTCGATAGATCGGCACCAGCTCGTCGAGCGGGCGGTCGCCGATCACCACGCCGGCGGCA
Organism: Alphaproteobacteria bacterium; assembly: GCA_021325215.1. Taxonomy (GTDB): domain Bacteria; phylum Pseudomonadota; class Alphaproteobacteria; order Rhodospirillales; family Magnetospirillaceae; genus JAJPHO01. The sequence continues at coordinate 4,850 of JAJPHO010000044.1, read as the reverse complement.
TGGGTCGAAGCGTGGCGGTAAAGCCCTTCCAGCTTCATGCCCATATCGAGCAGATGGGCGACCTGTTCGTCGCTCTTCTGCAGCTCCTTCAGCAAAGGTTCGCGCTCGATGGCGTCCTTCAGGCTGATCGGATCGGCGGGATTGTTCGGAACGAGCTTGGTCAGGCGGTCGACCTGGCCATAGGGCATCTGCAGGACGCGGCCGACATCGCGCAGCACAGCGCGGGCCTGCAGCTTACCGAAGGTGATGATCTGGGCGACCTGATCGTGGCCATAGCGCTTCTGCACATAGCGGATCACCTGTTCGCGCTTGTCCTGGCAGAAATCGATATCGAAGTCAGGCATCGAGACGCGTTCCGGATTGAGGAAGCGTTCGAACAGCAGGCCGAAGCGAAGCGGATCGAGATCGGTGATGGTCAGCGCCCAGGCCACCGCGGAACCGGCGCCCGAGCCGCGGCCCGGCCCGACCGGCACGCCATGCGCCTTACCCCATTGGATGAAGTCCGACACGATCAGGAAATAGCCGGGGAATCCCATCTGGATGATGATGCCCAGCTCGTACTCCACCCGCTCGCGGTAAGGCTTGGCGGCGGTTTCGCGCTCTTCGGCGGACATTCCCTCGGTGAAGACATGCTTTTCGAGGCGCAGCTCCAGACCTTCGAGGGTCATCTGGCGCAGCACGTCCGCCTCGGTCTTGTCCTCCATGCGGAAGGGCGGAAGGATCGGCTTGCGCTTCTTGACCATGTAGGCACAGCGCTGGGCGATCACCAGCGTATTATCCGCCGCTTCCGGAATGTCGGCGAACAAAGCGCGCATCTCGGCCGCGCTCTTGAAGCGGTGTTCCGGCGTCAGGCGGCGGCGGTCGTCCTGCGACACATAGGCGCCGGCGGCGATGCAGATCAGCGCGTCATGGGCCTGATACATGCCTTCGTCGGAGAAAAAGGGCTCATTGGTGGCGACCAGCGGCAAATCATGCTTGTAGGCGAGATCGATCAGGCCCGGTTCGATGCGGTCCTCGATCTCCAGCCCATGGCGCTGCAACTCGACATAGAGCTTGCCGGGAAAGGCAGCAGCCAGGCGCAGCAGCGTCGCTTCGGCCTTCGGCGCATGGCCCTCGCCCAGCATGCGCCCGACCGCGCCGTGAATGCCGCCGGTCAGCGCAATCAGGTCGGACGACCAGCGCTCGACATCCTCCATGGAAACCTGGGGCGTTTCTGGCGCCTCGGTTTCCATGAAGGCCTTCGAGACCAGCTTCATCAGATTGAGATAGCCGGCTTCGTTCTGCGCCAGCAGTACCAGCTGGTCCGGCTCGGGCATCTTTTCGACGCCGCCGAAACCTCGGCTCTGCTCGGCTTCGCGCCGCACCGCCAGCTGCACGCCGATGATCGGCTGGATACCGGCCTCGGAACAGGCGGAGGAGAATTCCAGCGCGCCGAACAGGTTTCCGGTGTCGGTGATGCCCACCGCGGGCATCTGTTCGGCCTGGCAGGTCTTGACCAGCTGCTTGATGCGGATCGCCCCTTCGGCAAGCGAATAGGCGGTGTGGAGGCGGAGATGGACGAAATCGGCGTGCGGCATAACCCAAGTCTAATCGAACGAGCGGTCGGGACAAGCGCTTTGCAAGACGCATCCCGTCGGCTACTCTACCACCATTAGTAGATCGCATCGGGAAAATCGGGGATGAGCGACGAAATCTTGCAGGAACCCAAGGAGCGCCACCCAAAGCTGCGCGTTACGGAAATCGCCGGGCGCAGCTATTCCTATGTCTGGGAAAATCGCTCGCTGCTGGCCGTGCCGCTGATCTTCGTGTTCGCCATCCAGTTCATCTTCGCCCTGTTCGCGCCGTCCAACGGAGGGCCGAAGCCCGGCCTGAGCGACCTGCCGCTGATCATGGGCCTGTCGGTCGCCAGCATCATCTGCCTGATGGCCTTCGCCGTCGGCGTTCACCGCACCGTGCTGCTGCAGGATGTCCGGACCGGCTTCGCTTTTCTGCGCTGGGACGCCAATTTTCGGCGCTATGCCAGGACCTGGCTGACGGTTTTCGTGATGACCCTCGTCGTCGTGACGATCGCCATCCTGGCCATGACCATCGCCGTGAAGACCGGCGCCGGGAAACCGAATGCGACGATAGGGGTGGTCATCATCGCCCTGGCGATCCCCATGGCCGTGCTGCTGCCGCGCCTTTCCCTGGCATTTCCCGCCGCAGCGGTGGGCGAACTCGAACCGATCCGCCATTCCTGGCGCGTCACCAAGGGCAGCGTCCTGCGGCTGCTCGCGGCGTTCATCCTCGCCACCCTGCCCTTCCTGTTCTTCGGCTTCCTGCTGGCGATCCCGACCTTCTTCGCCGCGCTCATGATCAAGCTGGTGCCGAATGTGGCGCTGGCGATGAAGTCGCTGGGCTATGCCTTCATGGCGGTCAATGCCGCGCTCAAGGCGCTGTCGACCGCGATCCTGACGGTTACGCTGTCGCTGAGCTACGATGCCCTGGCAAGGCAGCCAGGGTCTCCAGAATAGAATCGGCGCCGAGGTCTCTGGCCTCGATCTCGCCATAGCCGCTGTCGACCACCACCACCGCCATGCCGGCGGCGCGGGCGGCGGCGACGTCGGGCAGGCTGTCGCCCACCATCAGCGTTTGCGCCGGTTCGGCACCCAGACGGCGCGCCGCTTCGATCAGGATGGCCGGGTCGGGCTTGCGCGGCAGGCCCGACGTTCCGCCGATCACTTCGCGGAAATAGGGCAGCAGACCGAGGCCTTCGAGAACCTCGCGCGCCGCGTCGTCGGGCTTGTTGGTGCAGATGGCCAGGGGAATGCCCCGGTCCTTGAAATGATCGAGCGCGGCGAAGGCGCCTTCCACCGGCACGGTCAGGCGGGTGCTGCGCGGCGTGTAGATGTCCATGAAGCGCTCGGCGCGCTCGGCGGCACCCGTCGTCTCCTTGAAGGCTTTTTCCATCAGGCGGACGACGCCCTCGCCGACCATTCTCTTCACCGCCGCCAGCGGATAGGGATCGCGCCCCTCCGATACCAGCAATTCGTTCAACGCCTCGGCGATATCGGCCACCGAATCCACCAGGGTTCCGTCGAGATCGAACAGAACCGCGCGATACGTCATGAAGATTCGTCCTTGATGAAGACACGGCTGGCCAGGATGTCCGGCGCCTCGATAGTGATGATATCGCTTGCCGAGAGAGGCCGGTCAAGGTCGGCGACCAGCCGGTTGGCCTGGCGCAACCGCGCCCGGTCCAGCGCGTTGCGCACCGAGCGGGCATTGGAGAAGTGCGGCTGGGTCTTGCGCAAAGCGAGATATTGGGCAAAAGCGTCGCGCGCCGAAGCGCTGAACTTATAGCTTTGATTTTCCAGCATGATTTCCGCGATCTTGAGCAGCTCTTCCTCGCCATAGTCGGGGAAATCGACATGATGGGCGATGCGCGAGCGGAAGCCCGGATTGCTGGTGAAGAAGGTCTCCATGCGGTCGCCATAGCCGGCCAGGATCACCACCAGATCGTCGCGCTGGTTCTCCATGATCTGCAGCAGGATCTCGATGGCTTCCTGGCCGTAATCGCGCTCGTTCTCGGGGCGGTAGAGGTAATAGGCTTCGTCGATGAACAGCACGCCGCCCATGGCGCGCTTGATCACCTCCTTGGTCTTGGGCGCGGTATGGCCGATATATTGCCCGACCAGATCGTCGCGGGTCACCGCCACCAGATGGCCGCGCCGCACGAAACCCAGGCGATGCAGGATGTCCGCCATGCGCAGCGCCACCGTGGTCTTGCCGGTGCCGGGATTGCCGGTGAAGGACATATGCAGGGTCGGCGTCCCGCCGGACAGCTCCAGCTGTTTCCTCACCCGCTCTATCAGCAGCAGCGAGGCGATCTCGCGGATGCGCGATTTGACCGGCGCCAGCCCGACCAGTTCGCGGTCGAGCTTTTCCAGCACCTCGCCGATCCCGGCGCTCTCGAACTCCGCGCGGAGGTCGATGGCGCCGGCGGGCTGTTTGAGGGCCGCCTCACCCATAGCGCTGGCCTTCCGGCAGCTGGGCCGAATAGGCCTTGGTGGTGTAGCGGATGCGGCGGCCTTCCATCTCCTGGCGTTCCAGGGCGAAGCCGTTTTCCTCGGCCGGGCGGTTGACGATGAAGGAGATCTTCACCGACTCCCAGCCATGGCTCGAATCGAAGGCCGAGATGCGGATATAGCGGTCGCCATAGGCCTTGCGGCACGAGGTCAGCTCGGCCAGCACCCCCGCCGCGTCCTTGAGATCGAACATCGGCAGGCCCCACAGCTCCCAATAGGTGTTGCGGGGATGCGGATCGTCGGTGAACTCGATGTTCACGCCATAGCCGCGGTCGAGGCAGTACTGGACCTGGGTTCTGATCTCGTCGTCGGTCAGATCGGGCAGGAAAGAATAGCAGCCTTGGGTAATGCGCATGATGGTCCTCCTCACACGGAAACGGTCGCCGTGGGCACGAAATCGGGGGTGTCGGTCGAGGTGTAGTTGAAGGTGACGTCCTTCCAGACATCCAAAGCCTGCTTCAGCGGGGTGCAGTGGCGCGCCGCCTCGGCCAGGATCTCCGGCCCTTCATTGACGAAGTCGCGGCCGGAATTGCGGGCGAACACCATGGCTTCGAGGGCGACGCGGTTGGCGGTGGCGCCCGCCTGGATACCCATCGGATGCCCGATCGTGCCGCCGCCGAACTGCAGCACCACGTCGTCGCCCAAAAGATCGAGCAGCTGGTGCATCTGGCCGGCATGGATGCCGCCCGACGCCACCGGCATCAGCTTGTTGAGCGAGGCCCAATGCTGGTCGAAGAAGATGCCGTGTTCGAGGCAGGTCGGGTTGTAATCCTCGCGGCAGAC
>JAJPHO010000016.1 GCA_021325215.1 Alphaproteobacteria bacterium | reverse complement strand
GTCGAACTGGGTAAGAAAATCATGGCGCAATCGGGTCTGCCGATCATTGCCGCCGACAATCTGGCCGATGCCGCCGAAAAGGTGGTCAAGGCCGTGAAGGAGGCTGCGTAAATGGCCGTTCTCGTTGGTAAGAACACCAAAGTCATCTGTCAGGGCTTCACCGGCGCCCAGGGTACCTTCCACTCCGAGCAGGCGATCGCCTATGGCACCAAGATGGTCGGCGGCGTGACCCCCGGCAAGGGCGGCACCAGCCACCTCGATCTGCCGGTGTTCAACACCGTGCACGAAGCCCGCGCCAAGACCGGCGCCAATGCCTCGGTGATCTATGTTCCGCCGCCCTTCGCCGCGGATGCGATCCTGGAAGCCATCGACGCCGAGATCGAGCTGGCCGTCTGCATCACCGAGGGTATCCCGGTGGTCGACATGCTGGCCGTCAAGCGCGCCCTGAAGAACTCGAAGACCCGCCTGATCGGACCCAACTGCCCCGGCGTCATCACTCCGGGCGAGTGCAAGATCGGCATCATGCCGGGCCACATCCACATGCGCGGCAAGATCGGCATCGTGTCCCGCTCGGGCACGCTGACCTATGAAGCCGTCGCGCAGACCACCGCCGCCGGCCTCGGCCAGACCACCTGCATCGGCATCGGCGGCGATCCGATCAACGGCACCAACTTCGTCGACGCGCTGGAAATGTTCCTGGCCGACGACGAGACCCAGGCGATCATCATGATCGGCGAGATCGGCGGTTCCGACGAAGAAGAGGGTGCTGCCCTGCTGAAGTCGTCGAAGGTGAAGAAGCCGGTCGTCGGTTTCATCGCCGGCGTCACCGCTCCTCCGGGCCGCCGCATGGGCCATGCCGGCGCGATCATCTCCGGCGGCAAGGGCGATGCGGGTTCGAAGATGGAAGCCATGCGGTCCGCTGGCATCACCGTCGCCGACAGCCCGGCTTCGCTCGGCAGCACCATGGTCAAGGTTCTTGGCCGCTAATTCCCTGAGAGACCTGGGAATTTAGGTAATTTTTTGCTACGAATGACGTCACCCGGATCCACGGGTGACGTCGCTAGAGGGGGCGCGGCGACAAACCGCGCCTGTTTGTCTCAAATGGATCAAGCCTCTTTTCTGACCGGCGCCAACGCCACCTACGTCTCCGAACTCTATGCCCGCTACTCCGAAGACCCCGGCACGGTGGATTCCACCTGGGCCCAGTTCTTCGGCAGCCTCAATGACGACGGGCGGGCCGTCCTGGCGGAGCTTCAGGGCGCTCCCTGGAACAAGCAGCGCAACAAGGTGATCGGCGCCCCAGAGGAAGTCGATCCCAAGGCCGCCGCCAAAAAGCCGGCCCCTGCCGCCGGCGCTTCCGCCGAGGACATCCGCCGTGCCGCGCTGGATTCGATCCGCGCGCTGATGCTGATCCGCTCCTACCGGGTGCGGGGCCATCTGCAGGCCAATCTCGATCCGCTCGGCCTGCAGCCCAGGAAGACCCATCCGGAGCTGGATTACCGCTCCTATGGCTTTACCGACGCCGATCTCGACCGCCCGATCTTCATCGACAATGTGCTCGGCATGGAGACCGCGACCCTGCGGACCATCGTCGCGGCGCTGCAGAAGACCTATTGCGGCACGATCGGCGTCGAGTTCATGCATATCCAGGACCCCGATCAGAAGGCGTGGATTCAGCGCCGCATCGAGGGCGACGGAAACCAGACCGCCTTCTCGGAACGCAACAAGGTCTCGCTGTTCGAGCGCCTGAACGAGGCCGAGGGCCTCGAGAAGTTCCTGCAGATCAAATATACCGGCACCAAGCGCTTCGGCCTCGAAGGCGGTGAAGCGCTGATCCCGGCGATCGACCAGATCCTACGCCGCGGCAGCCAGCTCGGCCTGCGCGAAGTCGTGCTCGGCATGGCCCATCGCGGCCGTCTGAACATGCTCACCAATGTGATGAAGAAGCCCTATCAGGCTTTGTTCTCCGAATTCCAGGGCAACCCGGCGACTCCCGAGGACGTGCAGGGTTCGGGCGACGTGAAGTATCACCTCGGCACCTCGGCCGACCGCGAGTTCGACGGCGTCAACGTCCATCTGTCGCTGACCGCCAACCCGTCGCATCTCGAAATCGGCAATCCGGTGGTGCTCGGCAAGGTGCGTGCCAAGCTGACCCAGCGCTCCGACACCGCCAAGGATTCGGTGATGGCGCTGCTGATCCACGGCGACGCCGCTTTCGCCGGCCAGGGCGTGGTGATGGAATGTTTCGCCATGAGCCAGCTGGAAGGCTACGGCACCGGCGGTACCGTCCATATCGTCATCAACAACCAGATCGGTTTCACCACCAATCCGCAATATTCGCGCTCCGGCCCCTATTGCACCGACGTGGCGAAGATCGTCCAGGCGCCGATCCTGCATGTGAATGGCGACGACGTCGAAGCGGTGGCCCATGCCGCCCGCATCGCCATCGAGTTCCGCCAGCAGTTCAAGATCGACGTGGTGCTGGACCTGGTGTGCTATCGCCGCCATGGCCACAATGAGGGCGACGAGCCGGCCTTCACCCAGCCGATCATGTACCGCACCATCGCCGGCCATCCGACCACCCGGCAGATCTATTCCGCCAAGCTGGTGGCCGAGGGCGTGCTGACCCAGGAACAGGCCGACAAGATCGGCAGCGACTTCCAGGCCGGCCTGGAGGCCGATTTCCAGGCCGCCAAGTCCTACAAGGTCAACAAGGCGGACTGGCTCGAAGGCAAATGGTCGGGCCTCGGCGCCCTGACCGACGAGGAAGAGCTGCGCGACGAGCACACCGACATCACCTCCGACCTGCTGCAGCTGGTCGGCAAGGGCATCACCACGGTGCCCGGCGACTTCAATCTCAACAAGAAGATCGCCCGCCAGCTCGAAGCCAAGCAGGAGATGTTCAAGACCGGCGAAGGCGTCGATTGGGCCACCGCCGAGGCTCTGGCCTTCGGCTCGCTGCTGGTCGAGGGCACCCCGGTGCGCCTGTCCGGCCAGGATTGCGGCCGCGGCACCTTCTCGCAGCGCCATTCGGTGCTGAACGACCAGGAAAGCGAGCGCCGCTACGTTCCGCTGAACCACATCAAGGACGGCCAGGCCAATTACGAAGTGATCGACTCCCTGCTGTCGGAAGAGGGCGTGCTGGGCTTCGAGTACGGCTATTCGCTGGCGGAACCGTCGGCGCTGACCCTGTGGGAAGGCCAGTTCGGCGACTTCGCCAACGGCGCTCAGGTCGTGTTCGACCAGTTCATCAGCTCGGGCGAGTCCAAGTGGCTGCGCATGTCCGGCCTGGTGATGCTGCTGCCGCACGGCATGGAGGGCCAGGGCCCCGAGCACAGCTCGGCCCGCTGGGAACGTTACCTGCAGATGTGCGCCGAAGATAATTGGCAGGTCTGCAACTTCACCACGCCGGCGAACTACTTCCATGCGCTGCGCCGCCAGGTGCGCCGCAACTACCGCAAGCCGCTGGTCATCATGACGCCGAAGTCGCTGCTGCGTCACAAGCTGGCCGTCAGCCCGCTGTCGGACTTCCTGCCGGGCTCGCGCTTCCGCCGCGTCCTGCCGGAGACCGAAAAGCTGGTCGCCGACAGCAAGATCAAGCGCGTCATCCTGTGCTCGGGCAAGGTCTATTACGACCTGTTCGAAGAGCGCGCCAAGCGCGGCATCGACGATATCGCGATCATCCGTATCGAGCAGCTCTATCCCTGGCCGAAGGAGACCATCGTCGCCCAGCTGAAGCGCTATACCGGCGCCGAAGTGGTTTGGTGCCAGGAAGAGCCGGCCAATATGGGCCCGTGGACCTTCGTCGATCGCCGCCTGCATTATGTACTGGAAGAGATCGGCCACAAATCCGGCCTGGCCCACTATGTGGGCCGCAATTCCGCAGCGGCGCCGGCCACCGGCTCGCACAAGGCCCATGTCGAGGAGCAGGCCCGCCTGGTCGATCAGGCGTTGTCCGCCGACGTGACCAAACTGCTGCAGCCTTTCGCCCGGGCGACCAAGCTCGGCGGCATGGTTCCTCCGAAAAAAGCAACGGCTTGATTGAGGTTTAAGCGATGAGCACGGACATTAAAGTTCCCACCCTGGGCGAATCGGTCACCGAGGCGACCGTCGCCAAGTGGTTCAAGCAGGTCGGAGACAGCGTCGCCGCCGATGAGCCGCTCGTTGAACTCGAAACCGACAAGGTGACCGTCGAGGTCCCGGCGCCCGCCGCCGGCGTTCTCTCGGACATCGCCGCCAAGGTCGGCGACACCGTCGGCGTCGGCGCCGTTCTCGGTGCCATCGGCGCCGGCTCGGGCGCTCCGGCCAAAAAGCCGGAAGCCGCCGCCCCGGCAGCCCCCACTCCGGCAGCCACAGTGCCGCCGAAGCCGGTCGCCGGTCCCGCACCGATCCAGCCCGCCGCCGCCAGTAAGGGCGACATCGCCTCGCCGGCCGCCGCCAAGCTGATGGCCGACAACAATCTGTCGTCCGTCTCGGGCACCGGCAAGGACGGGCGCGTCACCAAGGGCGACGTGCTGAACACCCTGGCCTCGCCCGCCCCGGCGCCGTCGGCCCAGGCAAGCGCTCCTCGCGCTCCGCGTGCCGAGGACCCGCGCGAAGAGCGCGTGCGCATGACCCGTCTCCGGAAGCGCATCGCCGAGCGCCTGAAGGAAGCGCAGAACACCGCCGCCATGCTGACCACCTTCAACGAGGTGGACATGACCGCGCTGAACGCCGCGCGCGCCCAGTACAAGGACGGCTTCGAGAAGAAGCATGGCGTGAAGCTGGGCTTCATGTCCTTCTTCGTGAAGGCCTGCGTCACCGCGCTGAAGGAATGGCCGGCCGTCAATGCCGAGATCGACGGCGACGATCTGGTCTACAAGAACTTCTATGACATCGGCGTCGCCGTCGGCACCCCGAACGGCCTGGTGGTTCCGGTGGTCCGCGACTGCGACAAGCTGACCTTCGCCGAAGTCGAGAAGACCATCGGCGATTACGGCAAGAAGGCCCGTGACGGCAAGCTGGCCATCGACGACATGACCGGCGGCACCTTCACCATCTCGAATGGCGGCGTCTACGGCTCGCTGATGAGCACGCCGATCCTGAACCCGCCGCAGTCGGGCATCCTGGGCATGCACAAGACCCAGATGCGCCCGATGGTCATGCCCGACGGCAAGATCGAGGCCCGCCCGATGATGTATCTGGCCCTGTCCTACGATCACCGCGTGATCGACGGCCGCGAGGCGGTGTCCTTCCTGGTGCGCGTCAAGGAGTGCATCGAGGACCCGCAGCGCATCCTGCTCGACATGTAATCAAGACTCCCGCGCCGGGGCGTTTCATGCGCCCCGGCGTTCTTACCTCAGGAACTGTTCAAATGGCCGATTCTTCCTTTGACGTTGTCGTGATCGGCGCCGGTCCCGGCGGCTATGTCGCCGCCATCCGCGCTGCCCAGCTCGGCTTCAACACCGCCTGCATCGACCGCCGCGGCCCGCCCGGCGGCACCTGCCTCAATGTCGGCTGCATTCCGTCCAAGGCGCTGCTGCAGTCCTCGCATCATTACGAGGACGCCACCAAGCACTTCGCCGATCACGGCATCGAAGTCGGCAAAGTCGGCTTCGACCTCGGCAAGATGCTGGCTCGCAAGCAGAAGGTGGTGAACGACAACACCAAGGGTGTCGAGTTCCTGTTCAAGAAGAACAAGATCACCTACATCGTCGGCGAAGCGAAGATCACCGCCCCCGGCCAGCTGAGCGTCGGGTCGGACAAGATCTCGGCCAAGCACATCATCATCGCCACCGGTTCGGACGTCACGCCGCTGCCGGGTGTCGAGATCGACGAGAAGCAGGTCGTCTCCTCGACCGGCGCGCTGGAACTGACCAAGGTTCCCGGCCATCTGGTCGTGATCGGCGCCGGCGTCATCGGCCTCGAGCTGGGTTCGGTGTGGCACCGTCTGGGCGCCAAGGTGACCGTGGTCGAATATCTCGACCGCGTGCTGCCGACCAATGACGGCGAAGTCTCCAAGCAGGCTCAGCGCATCTTCGAAAAGCAGGGCCTGGAATTCAAGCTGGGCACCAAGGTCACCGGCGCCAAGCTGGGCAAGAAGGACGTCACGCTGAGCCTCGAGCCGGCCGCCGGCGGCGCCGCCGCCGAGTTGGTCGCCGACGTGGTGCTGGTCGCCATCGGCCGCCGCCCCTACACCACCAATCTGGGCCTCGAAAATGTCGGGATCGCGGTGGACAAGCGCGGCTTCATTCCGGTCGATTCCCATTTCCAGACCAGCGTGCCGGGCATCTACGCCATCGGCGACGTGATCGGCGGCGCCATGCTGGCGCACAAGGCCGAGGATGAGGGTGTGGCGCTGGCCGAGATCCTGGCCGGCCAGCACGGCCATGTGAACTACAACGCCATTCCGGGCGTTGTCTATACCTGGCCGGAAGTGGCTGCGGTGGGCAAGTCGGAAGAGCAGCTGAAGGCCGAAGGCGTCGAGTACAAGGTCGGCAAGTTCCCCTTCACGGCGAATTCGCGCGCCCGCGCCAATGGCGACACCGACGGCTTCGTCAAGATCCTGGCCGACGCCAAGACCGACGAAGTCCTGGGCTGCCACATCATCGGCCCGTCGGCCGGCGATCTGATCGGTGAAGTCGTCCTCGGCATGGAATTCCGTGCCGCCGCCGAAGACATCGCCCGCACCTGCCACGCCCATCCGGGCCTGGCCGAAGCGGTCAAGGAAGCGGCGCTCGGCGTGGCCGGACGCGCGATCCATCTGTAAGACGCAGAACGGTTAAATGAGAACGGCGCGCCGGAAACAGCGCGCCGTTTTTATTGCGGGGCCCGGGTCAAGCCGGTCTGGTTATAGCCTGGCCCGGTATGGTCGCCTTCGGCGTCCTGCAGGGCTCCCTGGCTCATCACGCCGATGCCGGGATAGACCGTCGGATGGTCGGTGGTCAGCCGCGAGCCGGTTTCCACATATTTGGGCGGCGTCGCCGTCTTGGCTTCGACCGCGGCGGACGATTTCGGCTGCGGCGGAGCCGCTTCGCAGCCTGCCAAGGTCAGGGCGCCGACAATGGCTATGAAGGTTCGCAGATGCATGGCGGCGATCAGGGGTTGATCAGTCCGCCGACCTCGTGGCCGCGCCGGGCATCGCCCAGGGCCTGGCCGCTCATGCCGGTGACGGAGGGATCGACTTCCTGCTCATGGGTGCACAGGCGGGTGCCGACGATGCAGTTCCGGGGCTTCTTGGCGGCGGACGGGGCTGCGTCCTGCTGCGCATCGGCGCTGACAGCGGTGGCGGGCGCCTTGGTATCAGGCGTAGCGCAACCGGCCAGAGCGACCAGGCTGAGAACGGCAACTGCCACAGAACGCATTATAAGACCCCTCTTCGAATACCACGCCATCATAACGAGAAGCCGCGGCGCGATTCCATCCTTTAGTTTAACCGGCCATGACACCGTTGACCTGGCGCCAGGCTTCCTCGAGCGCCAGCTGGAAAGCCCCCAGCGCCGCCAGCGACTCTTCCCGCTCCGCCGCGATGATTCCGCCGGCCTCCTGGATGGCGCAGTCGATCATCAGATTGTCGCCCAGGCCGAAACGCTCGATCGTGTAGCCGTCCTCGGCGACGCGCTGATGATAGAGCAGGTCGGTATTGCGGTAACCGAACACCCTTTTCCCCATCGCCATCATGATGCCCAGCTCGAACACCGTGCCGGGATCGGCGCTCGGACCGCGGAAGGGCGACAGATTGAACAGGCCGATATCGGCTTCGCGCATCAGCGCCATGTCGAGGCGGAAGATGTCGGTGCCGCTCGGCTCGCCGGCCAATTGCTGGTCGAGCGGGAACAGGCCTTCGAACCCGAACTGGCCGCAGAGTTCCCGCTTCTGCCGCCCGACATCGGTGGCATTAGGCAGGAAGACGTCGGGACCGGCGAGATAGAGCTTCTTCACGAACACTCCTCATTTTTTGCATGAAGCCGCAAGGCGGCATCATGCTTCGGCGGGGTAGCCTAACCCCGCACCCCCGGGGTCGTTCGCTCCGCTCCTCCGAGCGGGATGAGTCTTTGATAGTGTTTAAGGTCATCCCGCTCTAGCGGGCGCGCGGATGCGCCTTGTCGTAAACGGCAGCCAGAGCAGCGCCATCCACCGCGGTATAGCGCTGGGTCGTCGACAGCGAGGCATGGCCCAGCAATTCCTGAATGGTCCTGAGATCGCCGCCGCCCGCCAGCAGATGGGTGGCGAAGCTGTGCCGCAGGGCATGCGGCGTCGCGCTGTCGGGCAGGCCGAGCACCGGCCGCAGCCGGCGCATCTGGCGCTGCACGACGCCGGGATTGAGCGGCCCGCCGCGGGCACCGACGAACAAGGGCTCGTCCTTGCCGCCAGCATACGGGCACTGCGCCAGATAATCGGCCACCGCCTCGGTCACCGCCGGCAGCAGCGGCACCAGGCGCTGCTTGCGCCCCTTGCCGGTGATCGTCATCGACTCGCCTTTGACCGGGGCGGTGCCGCGCGTCAGCGACAGCGCTTCGCCGAGACGCAGGCCGCAGCCATAGAGCAGCGAGAACAGAGCGATGTCGCGCGCCGCCATCCAGGGCTGCGACTGGATATCGCCCGCCGCGGCCAGGGTCTCCAGCGCCTCTTCGACACCCAGCGGCTTCGGCACGCTGATGGGCAGGCGCGGCGCGCGAACCACGCCGAACACCGCGTTGTGGACCAACCCCTGGCGGTCGAGAAAACGGAACAGGCTTTTCAGCGCCGACAATCCGCGCGCCTGCGAGGTCTTGGCCAAGCCCTCGCGATGGCGGCTGGCCAGATAGGCGCGCACGTCGCCGGGCTTCAGATCGGCCAGGTCGGACAGCCCGGTCACCTGGCCGAGATGGCCGGTCAGGAAGGTAAGGAAGGCCGCTATGTCGCGGCTATAACCGTCCAGCGTATGCGGCGACAGACGCCGCTCGTCGGCGAGCCAGCGACGCCAGCGGTCGAGAGCCTCGACCAAGCCGGCATCGCCGCTCATCATTACGGGGAGACGGGCCACCACCGGCTGACGCAATCTTCCAGCGCGCCGGCGAGGAAGGCGAGCAGCTCGGTCCCCTGGCTGGAATGGAAGGTGCGGTCGTGGCGCGAGCCGAGCGCCAGCATGCCGATCGGGCCGGCGGCGGGCGCGATGCGCGGGTTGTTGCGTTTCGGCGCCACACGCGCCAGGGCAAAGGAATTGATCAGGGTGGCGGCGTCGCCGAAAATTATAGGATCGGCCGCGCGCTGCGAGCGCAGCAGCACGTCGCCGGCGCCCAGCGCCCCTTCGACCGAGCCCGGGCTCATCGCCACCAGACCGGCCGGAATTCCCTCGGACGGGGTTTCGAAGGCCAGCAGCGCGATGTCGAGATCGAGCTGGGCCGGCATGTCCTCGGCGACCACCCGCAGCAGCGTCTCGAGATCGCCGGCGGCCAGCATGGACATCACCACCTGGTGGGTGCGCGACTGGATCGACATGTTGTTGCGCGAGGTGGCGATCAGATGTTCGGCGCAGCCTTTCATCTGTTCCAGCTCTTCGGTCAGGCGGCGGATCATCACCTTCTGCAGATCGACCACCGAATCGCCGTCGAAGCGGGAGGGCGGGATCAGCTTGCTCAGCAGCTCGGGGCGGCGGACCAGCAAATCGGGATGCTCGGCCAGATAGGCCACCACCAGGTCTTCGTCGACCCGCTGAGGCAGTGCGTCCCGGTCCGCTGATTCAGTCTTACGCGTCATCTCGCCTCGATTCGGCCCAGAGTTCCTTCGTCTTATGCCAGTGTTCGACGATAGGAGCGAGCCCTCTTTTGTTGTCTCTCACCCCCCGTTAAGGTGAGACATGACCAAGCTCACACCCGGCGATCGGGTCGCGGTCCTTTTGCCGCTTCCTTTGTCCGGTCCCCTCGACTATCTGGCCGGCGACGCCCCGTCCCTCACCCCCGGCACCTTCGTCCGCGTGCCGCTCGGCAACCGCACGGTCACCGGCGTGGTGTGGGGACCGGCCGCCGATCCGCAGCCCAACCTTAAGTGCCGCCCTATTAAGGAAAGCTTGCCGCTGCCGCCCGTGCCCGACGCGTCGCGGCGCTTCATCGATTGGGTCGCGTCCTATTGCCTGGCGGCGCCGGGGGCGGTGCTGAAAATGGCGATGAGTGTGCCAAAGGCGCTGGAACCCGAAAAACCCCCGCCGCCGCGCTTGGTTGCAGCCGACCCGCAGCCCGGGGGCTTCGCGCTGACCAAGGCGCGGTCGCGGGTGCTGGAGTGCGCCTGGGTTCCGCAGACCGCCGCCGACCTCGCCCGCACCGCCGGGGTCGGCGCTTCGGTCATCAAGGGCATGGTCGCCGCCGGCGCCCTCTGCGAAATCGAAGCCGGCGAAATCGAGGCCGGGCCGCAGCCCGATCCGCACCATCCGGGCCCCGTCCTGTCGCCCGAGCAGCAGGCGGCGGCGCAGGAGCTGCGCGGCCAGATCGGCGCCGGCTTCGCCGTCACCCTGCTGGAAGGCGTCACCGGCTCGGGCAAGACCGAGGTCTATTTCGAAGCCATCGCCGAAGCCCTGGCCGCCGGTAAACAGGCGCTGGTGCTGCTGCCCGAAATCGCCCTGTCGGCACAGTGGCTGGAGCGTTTCGAGCGGCGCTTCGGCGTCGCCCCGACCGTCTGGCATTCCGATCTCAGCGAGGGGCAGCGGCGCCGCCATTGGCGCGCGGTCGCCCGCGGCCATGCCAA
Source organism: Alphaproteobacteria bacterium (assembly GCA_021325215.1). Lineage (GTDB taxonomy): Bacteria > Pseudomonadota > Alphaproteobacteria > Rhodospirillales > Magnetospirillaceae > JAJPHO01. The sequence goes on along the minus strand of JAJPHO010000016.1, from coordinate 5,852 downwards.
AGTGGTGGTCGGCGCCCGCTCCGCTTTGTTCCTGCCCTTCCCCTCCCTCGGCCTGGTGGTGGTCGATGAGGAGCATGACAGCTCCTACAAGCAGGAAGAGGGCGTCTGCTATCACGCCCGCGACATGGCGGTGGTACGCGGCCATCTCGGCGGACTGCCAATCGTGCTGGCCTCGGCGACCCCGTCGCTGGAAATGGCGGCCAATGTCGAAACCGGGCGCTACCGCAAGCTGGTCCTGCCCTCGCGCCATGGCGGCGCCAGCCTGCCCGAGGTTACGCTGGTCGATCTGCGCAAGGACCCGCCGCCGCGCCAGCAATGGATTTCCCCACCGCTGCACAAGGCGGTCGAGGAATGCCTGGCCGCCGGGGAACAGGCGCTGCTGTTCCTCAACCGGCGCGGCTATGCGCCGCTGACCCTGTGCAGGGGCTGCGGCTTCCGCCTGCAATGCCCGCAATGCACCGCCTGGCTGGTCGAGCACAAGGCGGGCGGACGGCTGCAATGCCATCATTGCGGCTATTACGCCCGCAAACCCGAGCAATGCCCGAACTGCCAGGCCGAGCACAGCTTCACCTCCTGCGGTCCCGGCGTCGAGCGGGTGGCCGAGGAAGCGGCGATGCTGTTTCCCGACGCCCGCATCGCCATCATGGCCAGCGACCTGCTGCCCGGACCCAAGGCGGCGGCCGAGCTGGTCGAGAAGATGGCGCGGCGCGAGATCGATCTGCTGATCGGCACCCAGATCGTCGCCAAGGGCCATCATTTCCCGCTGCTGACCCTGGTCGGCGTGATCGATGGAGATCTGGGCCTGGCCGGCGGCGATCTGCGCGCCGCCGAGCGCACGTTCCAATTGCTGAGCCAGGTCTCGGGCCGCGCCGGGCGCGCCGAGCATCCCGGCCGGGTGCTGCTGCAGACCTATCAGACCGAGGCCAAGGTGATGCAGGCCCTGGCAAAGGGCGACACCGAGGGCTTCGCCCGCGCCGAAGCCGACGACCGCCGGGTGGGCGGCTGGCCGCCCTTCGGCCGGCTGGCGGCGCTGATCGTCTCGGGCGAGGATTCGGCGATGGTGGAGAAGGCGGCGCAGCAGCTGGCGCGCATCGCCCCCCGGGACGCCGCCATCGAACTGCTCGGCCCGGCACCGGCGCCGTTGGCCCTGCTGCGCGGACGGCATCGCCGCCGATTGCTGCTGAAAGCGGCCAAGCAGACCAATCTGCAGGCTTATATCCGGCACTGGCTGGGCTCGATCGACCTGCCCCGCCAGATCAGGGTGCAGGTCGATATCGATCCCTACAGCTTCATGTAAGACCTAATCCGCCTGCCGGCCGCAGGTCGGAATCCGCTCCACGGTCCGCTTTAAACACAGATGAACACAGATGCGGCGTTCCGCCTTGCACAGATGGACACAGATAGGCTTGAGCGCTCGCGTGTAGTCTAGCGATCAGACGAACTATCTGTGTCCATCTGTGTTCATCCCATTCATCTGTGTACGCCGTAGGCCTGCCGGTAAGGCCAACTTTGCAGCACGAGCGTACTGTTCCGCTCAATGTTGGTCGTCTAAGACCAATTCATGATCCTCAGTTTTACAGCCACCCGGCCGCCTTCAACGCCGGCAGATAGCTCTGGCTGACCGGCACGCTGTCGCCATTGGTCAGCAGCAGCGCGGTCTTGCCGTCCTTGCGTTCGGCCGACTTCACCGCGCCCCGCGCCACCCAATGCGAGCGATGCACCTGCTGGCCGGCCCCGGCGCCCAGTTCGGCGATGGCATCGGACAGGCGGCACAGGATCAGGTCGCTGCCCAACGGCGTGGTGACCCGGATGTAATGATCTTCCGCCGACAGCCACAGCAGCTCGGTGCCCAGTTTGGCGGGGATGCGGCGCAGGAAGGGAGAGTCGGCTTCTTCGGGTTCGACGCGGGGGCGCGATCCGGTCAGCAGCATCAGCGGATAGGAGATCAGGCCGATGACCAGCGACACGGTCGCATACATCTGAATCAGGAACAGCGCGTCGAAACCGAGCCGGCCCGTCATGCTTCCCTGCAGCAGCAGGACGATGAAGCACCCCGGAAAGCCGGCCAACGCCGCGCCGGCGGCGATCCGCCCGAGCAGCGGCCAGGACCCGGCGCGGCCATGGCCGGCCAGCATCACCATGGCGATACGGGCGCACATGCCGACCGCCGGCACCGCGATCATCCAATAGGCGAAACGCCGCCATCCGGGCAGCTGGCCATAGGTGCCGAACGGCCCCATCCAGCCCAGCACCAGGCCGAGGGCGAGAAACAGGAAAAACCGGCGACTCCAGGGATTGTTCATTTCACGCTTCGCCAAATCCACTCGCGAAATCGCCCGGCCCTTTGGCGCAACCGCGCTGGCGAAGGGCCGGCGGAGGGCGCAGGAACGGGGCATCGCAATTCATGCAGGATGTGATCATGCGTTTCCCGTTCCCCGTGATGTCCTTAAGCCCTGTCGCCTTTATTGTCGCATCGGCTCCGGCGGCGGCGCAAGAAGCGCCCGGCCTGGGCGCCATCATCAGCCATACGCCGCTATGGGTCTGGCCGCTGCTGGCCTATGTGCTGAGCATGACCCTGCGCGCCACCAAAGAGCGCACAATAGGGTTGACCCGCCTGCTGGCGATCCCGGTTTTGTTCATCGTCTGGGGCGTGTCGGGGCTGCTGATGCGGCACGGCATCGGCCTGGGTCTGGGATTGGACTGGCTGGCGATGGCCTGCATCGGCGCGCTGCTGGCGTCCTGCGTCGGCCGTCCGGTTCTGCTGGCGGTGGACCGCGAGCGGCGCCAGGTCACCCTGGCGGGCAGTTGGGCTCCCTTCGTGCGGGTCACCGCCATCATCGCCGCGAAATATACCCTCGGGGTGATGATGGCGGTGCGTCCCGATCTGCGGGGAGCCCTGGCCTGGGCCGACGCCGCCGTTTCCGGCTTCAGCGTCGGCTACTTCCTGTTCTGGGCCGTGTGGCTTTACGCCGGTTACACGGCGGGCTTCTCGCGGCCCATGATCCAGCGGTAGGAGAACAGGCAGAGCGCCAGGAAGGCGACGCTCGCCAGCCACTCGGCGGTGCCGGCGAAATCGTCGCCGACCACCGCCAGCGGCGCCTGGTTGCCGGTCAGGGTGATGATCAGCGCGTTGCCGACGCCGAGCAGGCTCTCACCGACGATCATGCCCGAGCCCAGCAGCAGCGCGCGCCGCTGCGGAGCGGCCGCCACCTTCTCGAAGCTCTGGCCGCTCGCCTTGGCCTTGCGGGCCAGGGCGTAATCGGCGATCAGCGCGACGAAGGTGCCGATCGAGACCGGAACGGTGGCGCTGACCGGCAGATAGATGCCGAGAGCCACCGCCAGCGGCGGCAGGCGCAGCTTCTTGGTGGTGCGCTTGAGGATCTCGTCGATGACGACCAGGCCGACACCGACCAGGACGCCGATGCCCAGCATGCTCCAATCCAGCTCGCCGGCCAGGATGCCGGTGGCCAGGGTGGACATCAGCAGGGCCTGCGGCGCCGCCAGGGTCTTGTTGGGGTCCATGCCGGCATCGAGCGGCGCGCCGGCGAAGCCATAGGCGTGCTGCAGCAGGTCCAGCACCGGCGGGATCACGGCGGCGCCGACCACGCAGCCGATCACCAGGGCCCATTGCTGGCGCCAGGGCGTGGCGTGGACCAGCTGGCCGGTCTTGAGATCCTGCAGGTTGTTGTTGGCGATGGTGGCGATCGACAGCACCACCGAGGTGGTGAACAGGGCCAACGCGATGGCCGTCGAGCGGATCGCGGGGTCGATCAGGTCGGACCGTCCGACCAGGCCGACCAGCATCAGCGACGCGGCGATGGTCGACAGGATCGACAGCGACGAAACCGGGCTGTTCGAGCTGCCGATCAGGCCGGCCATGTAGCCCGACGCAGCGGCGGTGATGAAACCGACCAGGGCGGCGAAGATGGTGCAGATCACCACCAGGCTGATGATCTGGCCGTCCAGCGGGGTGCCGTGGATGAAGATCACGAACAAGGCGGCCAGCGGGAACAGCAGAGCCACCGAACCGCCGATCACGTAATGGAACGGAATGTCGCGCTCCTCGCGCGGCAGGCCGGATTCATCGCCGCGGCTGGCGCCCATGGCGGCGATCGAGGCTTTGATGCCGTTCCACATCGGCTTGGCGAGATTGATCAGCGTCCAGATGGCGATCACGGCGATGGCGCCGGCGCCGATCAGGCGGACCTGCTTGCGCCAGATCTCGCCGCTGGCATAGGCGACCAGATCGGCCCCTTCCGGCGGCGGATGCAGCGCGGTGAGGATCGGCACGGCGCCCAGCCACGAGATCAGCACGCCGATGAACATGGCGGCACCCACCGTGATGCCGACCAGATAGCCGACGCCGAGCAGCGCCACCGAGAAGCCGGTGCCGAGGCCGGTCTTGCCGCGCCCGAAGCTGAACCACCAGGTCTTGGCGTCCGAGAACAGCTGCATGCAGGTCAGGATGAAGAAGCCGGACGACGCCACCGCGCCGACGATCAGATCCTTGATGCCCGAACCGGCGGCGGCGGCTTCTTCGTCGGCCGAGGCCTCGGAGGAACCGACCTGCAGCACCGCGGCGGCGGCGACGCCTTCCGGATAGGGCAGGTCGCCCTGCACCACCATGGCGCGGCGCAGCGGCACCGTATACATCACGCCCAAGATTCCGCCGATGGCGCAGATGCCGGCGGATTCCCAGAACGGAAAGCCGGACCAGTAGCCGACGATGATCAGGCCGGGCAGCACGAAGATCACCGACGACAGGGTGCCGGCGGCGGAGGCCAGCGTCTGAACGATGTTGTTCTCGCGGATGTTGCTGTTCTTGGCATACCGCAGCACGGCCATGGAAATCACGGCGGCGGGAATGGAGGAGGCCACCGTCAGGCCGACCTTGAGTCCGAGATAGACATTGGCGGCGGTAAACACGACGGTGATCAGGGCCCCCAGGATGACGCCTCGGAGGGTGAGCTCCGGAAGGTTGTCGGTATCCTTGGGGGTCATCGGATGGCTCCGGCCATAGGTATCCTCAAAAAAATTATTCGGTTGGGCTTGATTTAGCGGGAAACACCTACGCCCGTCACCATACAATCGTCGCTGCAAGTGCGACGAAAGCCGCGCGCGCCCTATATTTCCTATGCTTGCCAGCCCCGATATGATGTGCTAGTTAACCCTCGCCTCGCCCCCGGGCCCGCTCGGCGGCGACAAGATTTCTATTAAAAATCAAGCAGTTCTTTATTCCTGCCGTTTTCTCCCAGGGGATTGTCCTAAGTGTCGTCCGAAGCCATTGGCGCCATTGCCGACCGTTATTCCGCCGCGCTCTTCGCGCTGGCCGAGGAAAAGGCTGCCTTTGAAGCGGTGGAAACCGATTTGAAGGCCTTGAAGGCCATGCTGGCCGACAGCGCCGATCTGCGCCGTCTGGTTTCCTCGCCCGTCATCAGCCGCAAGGATCAGGGCAGCGCCATCGTCGCGCTGGCCGAAAAAGCCGGCTGGAGCGAGCTGACCCGCAATCTGCTGGGCCTGCTGGCGAAGAACCGCCGCCTTTTCACCATTTCCGGCGTCATCGACGCCTTCCTCGCCCGACTTGCCGCCCAGCGCGGTGAAGTGACGGCCGAGGTCACCACCGCCAAGGCGCTGACCGCCGCCCAGAAGAAGTCCCTGTCCGCCGCCCTGAAGAAGGCCGTCGGCAAGGACGTCGCCCTGGACGTCACGGTCGATCCTTCGCTGCTGGGTGGCCTGGTCGCCAAAGTCGGCTCGAAGATGGTCGATGCCTCGCTGAAAACCAAACTGCAACAACTGACGCTCGCATTGAAAGGGGTCCGGTGATGGATATCCGCGCCGCGGAGATCTCCGCT
>JAJPHO010000142.1 GCA_021325215.1 Alphaproteobacteria bacterium | reverse complement strand
GTCGCCTCGACCTTGAGGAACGGCGCCTGGGCCAGGCGGGCCAGGCGGCGGGCGATCTCGGTCTTGCCGACGCCGGTCGGGCCGATCATCAGGATGTTCTTGGGCAGGACCTCGTCGCGCAAAGCCTCGGGCAGCTGCTGGCGGCGCCAGCGATTACGCAGGGCGATGGCCACGGCGCGCTTGGCGTCATGCTGGCCGACGATGAAGCGGTCGAGTTCCGAGACGATCTCGCGGGGGGAAAAAGCCGAGCTCATAGGGTTTCCACCGTCAGATTGCGATTGGTGTAGACGCAGATGTCGGCGGCGATATCCAGCGACTTGCGGGCGATGGCTTCGGCGTCGAGACCGTCGATGTCGATCAGCGCGCGGGCCGCGGACAAAGCGTAATTGCCACCCGACCCGATTCCGGTCACGCCGTCCTCGGGCTCCAGCACGTCGCCGGTGCCGGTCAGCACCAGGGTCACCTCCTTGTCGGCCACGATCATCATGGCTTCCAGGCGGCGGAGATAACGGTCGGTGCGCCAATCCTTGGCCAGCTCGACGCAGGCGCGGGTCAATTGGCCGGGATGCTTTTCGAGCTTGGCTTCCAGGCGCTCGAACAAGGTGAAGGCGTCGGCGGTGGCGCCGGCGAAACCGCCGATGACGGAACCGTCGCCCAGACGGCGGACTTTGCGGGCATTGCCCTTGATGACGGTGGCGCCCAGCGACACCTGGCCGTCGCCGGCGATGACGACCCGGCCGTTCTTGCGCACCGCCAGGATGGTGGTGCCGTGCCAGAGTTCTTCGGACATGAAACCTCGGGGGGAACGAGAGAGAAAACGAGCTTTGAATTTGTGCCGCGGAAACGGCTTTGCAAGTTCAGTGGGTCGGGATGCCGGGGAGAGAGCTGATTCCGTTCCACAAAATCTGGATGCCGATGCACACCAGAATGAAGGCGGAGAGACGGATCAGCACATTGGCGCCGTTCTCGCCCAGGGCCGAGACGATGCGCTCGGCGAAGCGGTAGCAGAGATAGACGGTCAGCATCACCGCGAACAGACCGGCGATGGCGCCGCCGCCGACGCCGGCCAGCATGGCCAGGTCGGTGATGCCTTTCGGCCGCTGGCTGCCCAGCGTGATCGCCACCGACATCGAGCCCGGCCCGATGGTCAGCGGCATGGTCAGCGGATAGAAGGCGTCATTCGGTCCGACCACCTTCGAGGCATTGTCGGAATCGTCGGCTTCCTGACCGCGCTGCAGCAGGTTCCAGGCGAAGGAAGTCACCACCAGGCCGCCGGCGATGCGCAGCACGGGCAGGGTGATGCCGAAGAATTCCAGCACATGCGAACCGGCCAGCAGCGAGCCGAGCAGCAGCAGGAAGCCGTTGAAGGCGACGCGGCGGGCCAGCAGATGGCGCTCCTTGTCGGTGCAATGCCGGGTGAAGCCGAGGAAAATCGGGGCGCCGCCGATCGGGTTGATGATCGGGAACAGCGCCGCATAGACCAGCAGAAAGGAATTCAGGACTTCGTACAACGAGTTCATCGCCTCATGCTGCCCTATTTCAGAATAAAAATCATTATTAACAATAACTTGCAATATTTCCGACACTTGTTCCAGCCGGCCGTGGAGCGCATAGTGCGCTGATGTACCGGCTGATCCTCCTCCTTCTTCTCCTCGTCCAGCTCGTCCCGATTGCGGCCAAGGCGCAAACCGACGAGATCCAGGTCTACGATGCCACGATCGCCGATGAGGGTCAGTTCGAGGTCGAGTTCCACAACAATTTCACGCCGATCGGCCGTAAGACCGCGGACTATGCCGGGGCGGTGGTGCCGGATCATGCGCTGAACGGCGTGCCGGAATTCTCCTATGGCGTGACGGAATGGTTCGAGGCCGGCCTTTATCTGCCGGTCTATACGATCACCCGCGACGGCCGCGCCGAGTTCGATTCCTTCAAGATCCGCGGTCTGTTCGTGACACCCTATGCGGCGCAGCGGACCTTCTTCTACGGCATGAATTTCGAGCTGTCCTACAACGCCAAGCATTGGGAGCCGGAGCGCATTTCCGGCGAAGTGCGGCCGATCGCCGGGCTGCATCTGGGCGATTGGGATCTGATCGTCAATCCGATCATCGATACCGATTTCAAGGGCGTGGGGCGGCTCGATTTCGCGCCAGCCGAGCGGGTCGCCTACAACCTCTCGCCCTTCTGGGCGGTGGCGGTCGAGCACTACGCCGATTTCGGGCCCTTCCAGCAGTTCTACACCACCGATCGCCAGGCCCAGACCCTGTTCGCGGTGGCCGATTTCAAGCAGGAGGATCAGTACAATATCGAGTTCGGCGCCGGGCACGGTTTTACCCATGCGTCGGACGATCTGGTTCTCAAGCTGATGATCGGCCTGGATTTCTAACGCCAAACTGGCATTCGCCCTGACTTCCTGCTAGGACAGACCGCCTAAAAATCAGCAGGAGCAAGCCCCCAAATGCGGCAGGCCAGCGTCGAGCGCACTACCAAAGAGACCCAGATCAAGACCCGCGTCGATCTCGACGGCCAGGGCACCTACCATGTCTCGACCGGTATCGGCTTTCTCGACCATATGCTGGAACAGCTGTCGCGCCACAGCCTGATCGACCTCGATCTCGAGGCCAAGGGCGACCTGCATATCGACAATCACCACACCACCGAAGACAGCGGCATCGCCATCGGCGAAGCCGTGGCCAAGGCTTTGGGCGATCGCAAGGGCATCACCCGCTACGGCGACGCCATGATTCCGATGGACGAGACCCTGGTGCGCGTCGCCATCGACCTGTCCAACCGCCCCTATCTGGTCTGGCGCGTCTCCTTGCCGCGCGACAAGCTGGGCACCATGGACACCGAGCTGTTCAAGGAATGGTTCCAGGCCTTTGCCCAAGCCGCCGGCGCCACGTTGCATGTCGAAGTGCTGTATGGTGAAAACACCCATCACATGGTCGAAGCCTGTTTCAAGGGCCTGGCCCGCGCTCTGCGCCAGGCGCTGACCCTCGATCCGCGCAAGGCCGACGCCGTTCCCTCGACCAAAGGCGTGCTGGGCGGAAGCCTATGACCATCGCCGTGATCGATTATGGATCGGGGAATCTGCGTTCGGTCGCCAAGGCGCTGACCCGCGCGGTGGCCGAGGCGGGGCGCTCCGACCAGGTCATCGTCACCGCCGATCCCGAAACCGTACGCCGCGCCGAGCGCATCGTGCTGCCGGGTGTCGGCGCTTTCGCCGATTGCATGCGCGGCCTGGATGGCCTGCCCGGCATGCATCAGGTGTTGCAGGAGCAGGTGATCGCGGGCGGACGGCCGTTCCTCGGCATCTGCGTCGGCATGCAGCTGATGGCCGATTGGGGCCGCGAGCATGGCGGCCATAAGGGCCTGGGCTGGCTGAAGGGCGAGGTCGTGCCGCTGACGCCCGCCGATCCTTCCCTGAAAGTGCCGCATATGGGCTGGAATCAGCTGACCATCAATCGGCCGCATCCGCTGCTGGCCGGCGTCGCCCCCGGTTCGCACGCCTATTTCGTCCATTCCTATCATTTCGAGGCCGCGCCCGGGCTGGTCTGCGCCGAAACCGACTATGCCGGACCGGTGACGGCGGTGGTGGCGCGCGACAATCTGGCCGGTACCCAGTTCCACCCCGAGAAAAGCCAGGCGGTGGGGCTGAAACTGATCACCAATTTCCTGGAGTGGCGGCCATGAGCCTGACTCTCTATCCCGCGATCGACCTCAAGGATGGCGCCTGCGTCCGCCTGGTTCAGGGCGAGATGTCGGCAGCCACCACCTTCAACGACAATCCGGCGGCCCAGGCGGCTTCGTTCGTCGAAGCCGGCTGCAAATGGCTGCATGTGGTCGACCTCAACGGCGCCTTCGTCGGCCGCCCGGTCAACAGCTCGGCGGTGGCGGCGATCCTCGGCGTGACCCCGGTCCCGGTTCAGCTGGGCGGCGGCATCCGCGACCTCAACACCATCGAATTCTGGCTGTCGGCCGGCGTCGCCCGGGTCATCCTCGGCACGGTGGCGGTGAAGAATCCGGCCCTGGTGCGCAAGGCCTGCGAGCTGTTCCCCGGCCGCATCGCGGTGGGGATCGATGCCCGCGCCGGCCATGTCGCGGTCGAAGGCTGGGCCGAAACCTCGGAATTGTCGGCGCTGGACCTGGCTCTGCGCTTCGAGGATGTCGGCGTGGCGGCGATCATCTACACCGACATCGAGCGCGACGGGAAACTGGGCGGCGTCAATGTCGAGGCGACGGCTGCGCTGGCCTCGAAGCTGGTCACCCCGGTGATCGCCTCGGGCGGGATCGGTTCGCTGGACGATCTGGCGGCGCTGAAGCCGCATGAGGGAACCGGCATCGAAGGCGTCATTTGCGGCCGTGCGCTCTATGACGGCCGGGTCAAGCTGACCGAAGCGCTTGCGTTGCTGGAGTCCTGACCGATGCTGAAGATGCGGGTGATACCCTGCCTCGATGTGAAAGACGGCCGGGTGGTCAAGGGCGTCAATTTCAACGATCTGATCGATGCCGGCGATCCGGTGGCGCAGGCGCGCTTCTATGACCAAGAAGGCGCCGACGAGCTGACCTTCCTCGACATCACCGCCTCCTCCGACAATCGCGATACTTTGTTCGACGTGGTCAGCCGCACCGCCGAACAATGCTTCATGCCGCTGACCGTCGGCGGCGGCGTGCGCGCGGTCGAGGATATCCGCAAGCTGCTGTTGGCCGGCGCCGACAAGGTGTCGATCAACACCGACGCGGTGACCCGTCCCGAGCTGGTGCGCGAAGGCGCCGAGAAATTCGGCAGCCAGTGCATCGTGGTGGCCATCGACGCCAAGCAGGTGGCGCCCGGCAGGTTCGAGATCTTCACCCATGGCGGCCGCACCGCCACCGGCATCGATGCGGTGGCCTGGGCACAGCATATGGCGGAACTCGGCGCCGGCGAGATCCTTCTCACCTCGATGGACCGCGACGGCACCCGGTCCGGCTTCAACCTGCCCTTGACCCGTGCCGTCGCCGATGCGGTGCCGATCCCGGTGATCGCCTCGGGCGGAGTCGGCACGCTTGAGCATCTGGCCGAGGGTATTCTGGAAGGCCATGCCACCGGCGTGCTGGCGGCGTCGATCTTCCATTTCGGCGAATTCTCGATCCGCCAGGCCAAGGAATACATGGCTGCGGCCGGCATCGCGGTGCGGATGGAGTGAGCCATGACCGACAGCGGACGCATCCTCGACCAGCTCTATGAGACCCTGAAGAAGCGCCGCGGCGCCGATCCGGAGAAATCCTACACCGCCAAGCTGTTCTCGCGCGGGCGCCCGAAGATCGCGCAGAAGGTGGGCGAAGAGGCGGTCGAAACGGTGATCGCCGCCCTGGCCGAAACCCCGGACAAGGTGGTCGGCGAAAGCGCCGATCTGCTCTATCACCTGCTGGTGTTGTGGGCCGACTGCGAGATCGAGCCCTATCAGGTATGGGCCGAGCTGGAATCCCGCTTGGGCACCTCGGGCATCGACGAAAAGAAATCGCGGAAAAGCTGAAGGGGAACATCATGGCCTACGATCCCAACAACATCTTCGCCAAGATCCTGCGCGGCGAGATCCCCTGCAATAAGGTCTATGAAGACCAATTCGCCCTGGCTTTCCACGACATCAAGCCGCAGGCGCCGGTCCATGTGCTGGTGATCCCCAAGGGTGATTACGTTTCGCTGGCCGATTTCACCGCTTCGGCCCCGGCCGATCTGATCGCCGGCTATTTCCGCGCGATCGGCAAGGTGGCGCAGCAACTCGGCATCGTCGAAGACGGCTTCCGCGCTTTGTTCAATGCCGGCGCCAATGCCGGCCAGGAAGTGCCGCATCTGCATATCCATCTGTTCGCCGGCCGGCCGCTCGGACCGATGCTCGCGCGTTAAGCGGAAGACAGTGTTGCGCGCCGCGGATCTTTTCCCGATCCGCAGCGACACTACATTTCGGGAAGCTTCTTTCATTAAGGACTTCCGATGACCAAGCCTGTGAAGATCGATTTCGTTTCCGACGTGATGTGCCCCTGGTGCGCCGTCGGCCTGGGCAGCCTGGAACAGGCGCTGGGCAAGCTCGGCGACCTGGTCGAAGCCGAGATCCGCTTCCACCCCTTCGAACTGAACCCCGACATGCCTAAGGGCGGGCAGAATCTGTTCGAGCATCTGCAGCGGAAATACGGCCAGAGCAAGGAACAGACCCTGGCCAACCAGGTGCGTCTGCGCGACCGCGCCGCCGAGGCCGGCTTCGTCATGGCGCGCGACGAAAACAGCCGCATGTATAACAGCTTCGACGCTCACCGCCTGCTGCATTGGGCCGAGAAGGAAGGCCGGCAATCGGCTCTCAAGCATGCTCTGCTCGAGGCCTATTTCAGCCGCGGCGAGAATGTCGAGGAGTACGACGTGCTGGTGGCGGCCGCCCAGGCTGCCGGCCTCGATGCGGACGCGGCGCGCGAGGTTCTGACCTCGGGCCGTTACACCGAGGAAGTCCGCGCCGAAGAGCGCGAGTGGCTGCAAAAGGGCATCAGCTCGGTGCCGGCGGTGGTGATCGACGGCCGCTATCTGATCTCCGGCGGACAGCCCGCCGAAACCTTCGAGCGGGCCATCCGGGAGATCGTGGCGAAAGGTTAGTCTTTTGGAGCGATGATCCGGTCGATCAGGCCGGACTCGCCCAGCGGCTCCAGGCGGGGATAGCGCAGCCCGCCGTGATAATCGACCTGCACCATGCGATAGCGGTCGTCCGCCTTGATCAGCAGCTCGATCGGGGCGGCGCCCGCTTTCTCGGCGGCGACGACGGCCGATTTGATCAGATCGGTGCCGTCGAGCGGATAGGAATTGACCGCGATCACCTGGGCGCCCGGCGCGATTCCCGCCTTGAAGGCCGGGCTGTTCCAGGCGACTTCGTTGACCATGCCGTCATGGGTGATCACCAGCCCGAGCGAGAAGAACAGATTGGTGGTCTTGGCGTCATTGTCCTGGGCCAGCAGCGCGCTGTTCGGCTGGTCGCTATAGACCAGGCGATAGCCGCCGCGGGTGATGCCGTCGAGCGGCGCGCCGGGGCCGTGTCCGTCAAGGCGCGACCGCAGGAAAGCGGCCCAGTCATAAGGCTGCACGGCGTTGAGGGCGGCCACCACATCGTCGAAGCGATAGGTTTCCGGGGTGATCTGCCCATCCTTGATGCCGAAGAAGGCTTGGGCGAAATCGTCCAGTGATCTGGTGCCCTTGCTCTTGTCGCGGATCAGCGTGTCGGCGTCGAGCCAGATAAGGGCGCCTTCGGTGTAGTAATCGAGGCCACGCAGCCAATTGGAATAGGTATGGGCGCCGCGCAGATCGAGGATCTCGCCATTGGTGGTGTCCTGCAGCGACCGCCACAGGCGTCCGGCCTGCCAATCCATGCTGGCGGCCAGCACCGCCAGCTTTTCCAGGAATTGCGGCTTGGAATAGAGCCCGGCGCGGGCGGCCAGGATCTCGCCCCAATATTGCGTCTGCCCCTCATAGACCCACAGCAGGCTGTCGCGCATCGGCTGATTGTAATCGGCGGTCCACAGATCGGCCGGGCGGCGGAACTTGCCGTTCCAGCTGTGGGTGAATTCGTGGGCCAGCAGATCGTGGTCGAAGAACAGCCCGTCCCACTCGGCGAAATAGCGCGGATTGTAGCCATTCTCGCTGGAACGGTGATGTTCGATGCCGAGATCGCTCATCCGCTCATTAAGGGCCAGCATGAAGTCGTAATGATCGTAATGCTGCGACCCGAACAGCTTGTAGGCCTCGCGCACCAGGCCGCGATGGGCCTCGATCTGCTCGGGCCGTGCTTCCAGATCCTCTTCGTGATCGGCGAAGGCGGTCAGGTGAACCGGAATTTTGGCGCCGGGATCGAGATCGATCTGCCTGGCGAATCGACCGGCATAGAGCGGCGAATCGATCAGGGTTTCATAGGAGGTCGCGGCGAAGACGATGGTATCGCCCGACTGCTTGGCGCCATCGAGGCCGGAAACGAAGCTCCAGCCATGCGGCAGGGTTACGCTCGGCTTGATCGAGATGCGGCTGGCGACATAGCCGGCCGGATAGAGCGACAGCGAGTTCCATTTCACCGCGGCGATGTTCGAGGTCATCACCGTGCCGCCAAACTTGTCATCGGACATGGCCAGGCGCTGCATCTCGACGGTGATCGCCGGCACGCCGTCGGGGATTTTCACGTGAAACGCCGTCATCTCGACCGGATCGCGCTGCCATTCCAGGCGCTTGCCGTCGGCGGTGATGATCAGGCCGGCCATCTGGGCGATCGGGCCGGTCGGCGCATGGTCGCCGGGCAGCCATTTCGGGAACAGCAGGGTCAGTGGACCGGGAGCGGCGACCGGGATGGTCTCCTTGACCGTGAAGATGTGGCGCGCGACGTCGCTGGCGTCGACCGACAGGGTCAGGATACCGGCATAGGTGGCGTCCTCGGGGGCGGGGATGGCGGCGGTGGGGGCCACGCCTTCAGGCTCGGCCAGCGCCGCCCCCGACAGCAGAGCCGCGATCGCAACGCCAAGCGCCTTCTTCACCATGACCTTTTTCCCATCCCCGTTTTCTTAGCCGGCCACGCTAACAGAGGCGTTCTCGGCGCGAAAGATGTGAGCGGGCTTCTCTTCCAGCACACGCACCGCATCGCCGGTTACCAGCGCGCCCTGGCGGGTGGCGATGGCGTTTTCGCCGAAAATGGCGCCCTGGATGGCGGCAGTCTTGAGGAAATAAGAACGCCCCAGGGTTGCCAGCGGCTCCTTGCCGGTCTTGACGCCCTGCTCCTGGTCGATGGTGGTCATGATGCAGCGGGTGCAGGGCTTGACGATGGTCAGCTCGGCTTCGCCCAGTTCCAGGCGTTTCCAGCCGAATTCGGCATCCGGGCCGGTGCCGGCCACCACGATATTGGGGCGGAAGCGGTTCATCGGCACCGGCTCGGCAAGCAAGCCATTGACCTTGTCCAACGTCGCCTGGGTGGCGATCAGATAGGGGAAGGCGTCGGCAAACCCGACCTTGTCCCTGCCGGGCACGACCGCGTAGTCGGCATCGCACAGGCGCTGATCCTCGTCAGTCTGATAGAGCAGGTTGACCGTCTGGCCGAGAAAACGCGAGAACCAGGCGTCGACCGCCGCCGGCGAGCGGTGTCCGACCACTTCGCGGCGATGCAGGATGACGGTTGTTCGCTCGCCGGCTGCTTCGGCGGGATCGATCACCACCGGTTCCAGCCCGTCGCCCGACACGCGCAGGGCATCACCCAGCAGCTCGATGCGTATGCGGGCCAGATTTTCGTTCTGGCGCTGGGTGATCATCTGGCCGTCGGCGTCCGACAGCATCCAGCGCCGGTCGCCGATGCGTCCCGCCTCCAATCCGCGCGGGCCGATCCGGGCCTTGTCGAGGGTGATCCCGCCACAGGATTTTATGGGATAGAGGACGATCTGGGCGACGGTCGGGATGGCAGTCATCGAATGAGGGACTCCTGGTCAACCTTGCGGAACGGTTGAGATGATAATGAGAAGATATTTTTGCCTTTCTCAACACCCAAGCACGCGACCTGCCCCGCTCAGACCGTTTCCGGCACCGCCGCCGAAGCGCCCGCCGGACGATAGGCCAGCGCCTCGGCGATATGGGCCGGCGCTATCGCTTCGGCTTCGGCCAGATCGGCGATGGTGCGCGCCACCCTGAGCACCCGGTGATAGGCGCGGGCCGACAGGCCCAGCCGCTCGCTCGCCTGACGCAGCAGATGAGCGGCGCCGTCATCCAACCGCGCGGCACGGGTCAGCAGCGTGCCATCCGCCTCGGCATTGCAGCGCAGCCCGTGCGCGGCATAGCGGTGCCGCTGCCGATCCCGCGCGACCAGCACCCGCGCGGCGATATCGGCGCTGGTTTCGGCCGGCGGCGGCAGGGCCAGCTCGGCAGCGGTCAGCGCCGGAACCGAAACGGTCAGATCGATGCGGTCGAGCAAAGGGCCCGACAGCTTGGCGGTATAATCGGCGCCGCACAGCGGCACGCGCCGGCATTGGCGGGCAGGGTCGCCGAGATAGCCGCATTTACAGGGATTCATCGCGGCGATCAGCAGGAAACGGGCGGGAAAGGTGACATGCGCATTGGCGCGGGCGATGGCGACCTCGCCGGTTTCCAGCGGCTGGCGCAGCGATTCCAGGCTCGATCGCGCGAACTCGGGAAGTTCGTCCAGAAACAACACCCCCCGGTGCGCGAGACTGATCTCTCCCGGCTGGCTTTTCCGTCCGCTGTGAACCTCAGGGAAATTATGGACTGGAAGCCGCAGAACAGCTGACCTTAGCTCGCAATTAATTTGTAGACTGCGCAGCTTATAGATAGATTGGTTTGGATTTCGC
>JAJPHO010000009.1 GCA_021325215.1 Alphaproteobacteria bacterium | reverse complement strand
TCGTACACTTCGGCGGTCAGGAAAATGATCCGCTCCTTCAGCAGGCGCGAATAAATATCGTACGACCGCTCGCCGCGGTTGGTCTGCTCGACCACCATCGGCACCAAGGTGTTCATGTACAGATCGACTGGATCACGATCCCTGATCATCACCGCTTATCCTCTCGTTAGACCGTGACGCGGAAAATCCGCATCACGAGCGCGGGGTAGCCTACCCCGCAAACCCTCGGGGTCCTCGCTCCGCTCGTCCGGGCATCGCGCGTCGTTCGACGCCCGACGCCCAGACCGCGAAGGGTTATTCCTTCGCGGCGGCCTTCTTCTTCGGCGCGGCCTTCTTGGCGGGCTTGGCTTCCGCTTCGGCGGGAGCAGCCTCGGCGGCCGGCGCCTCTTCCTTCTTCGCCTTGGCCTTGGCGGCCTTCGGCTTGGCTTCCTTCTTGACCTCGGCGGTCACTTCGTCCGGATCGGCGCGCAGCTCGTCCACCGAGACCTTCTTGTCGGTGATCTTGGCGAGCTCGATGATGAAATCCACCACCTTCTCTTCGAAGATCGGAGCCCGCAGCGCTTCCTTGGCGTCGGGGTTCTTCTGGTAATATTGGATCACCAGGTGCTCTTGACCAGGGTAGTTGCGCGCCTCGGTGATGACGGCGCGGTTCAGATCTTCCTGGCTGATCTGGACGTTGTTCTTGCGGCCGACTTCCGACAGCAGCAGGCCCAGGCGCACGCGGCGCTCGGCGATGGCGCGGTATTCGGTCTTCAGCTCGTCGTCGCTCTTGCCCTCGTCGGACGGATCGACACGGCCCTGCTTGCGGTCCTCTTCGACCTGCTTCCAGATCGCGTCGAATTCCAGGTCGACCATGCCCTGCGGCACGGCGAAGCTGTGGCCCTCGGCCAGGGCGTCCAGCAGGTGGCGCTTCACATGGGCGCGCGACATGCTGGCGTAATCGCGCTCGATCTCTTCCTTGATCGAGGTGCGCAGGGCGCCCAGGTCTTCCATGCCCAGCTGCTTGGCCAGCTCGTCATCGACCTTGGCCGGCTTGACGGTCTTGACCTCGTGCACGGTGATGGCGAACTCGGCGGCCTTGCCGGCCAGGTGATCGGCGCCGTAATCGGCCGGGAAGGTCACCTTGACGACGGTCTTGTCGCCGGCCTTGAAGCCGATCAGCTGGTCTTCGAAACCGGGGATGAAGCTGTTCGAACCGAGCTTCAGGTCATAGCCCTCGGCCTTGCCGCCGTCGAACGGAACGCCGTCGACCGAGCCTTCGAAATCGATGGTGACCACGTCGCCCGACTTGGACTTATGGGTCTTGGCGGCCGGCTCGGTGGTCTCACGGCGCGAAGCGATACGCTCCAGCGCCTCGTCGACCACTTCGTCGGTGACTTCGGCGACCGGGCGCTCGAGCTTCAGGCCGGACAGGTCCTTGACCTCGACCTCGGGCAGCACTTCGACCTGAACGGTGAATTCCAGGTCGCCGCCTTCCTGATAGGAGGTGATGGCGATCTCGGGACGCAGCGCCGGGCGCAGGTCATGGTCGGCGATGGCCTTGCGCGCGCCGTCATTGACGGCGTTCTCCACCACCTCGCCCATCACCGACGGACCGTACTTCTTGCGCAGCACGGTCATCGGGACCTTACCCGGGCGGAAGCCGGGGATGCGCACGGTACGGCCGACTTCGGCCAGCTTGGAGTCCATCTCGGTGGCGATCTGGCCCGCGGAGATGGTGACGGTGAAGTGCTGCTTCAGCCCTTCGCTGCTGTTCTTTACGACCTGCATAAGATTCTCTGCGCCTCGCAATGACAAAACTATATCGACCGGGGCGGTGCGCTCTGCAAGCCTTCTTGCGGCGGCATTATTGCGGCGCGGCGAAAAGACGTCTCAGGCGTTGGTGCGGGCGAAGGGACTCGAACCCCCATGGCTTGCGCCGCTGGAACCTAAATCCAGTGTGTCTACCAATTCCACCACACCCGCATGAGCCAGTCCGTTACAGCCCCGGCCCGTCGAAGAGGAGCTCTATAGCACAGGTTTTTCTAGTGGGAATAGGGAGAATCAAGCCTTCAGCAAGGCTTTTATCGTTGTCGAAGTCGCCACTTTGCCCTGCCCGGTATAGGCCTCGTGATTTACCTCGATATCGGGCAGGCGGTAGAGGTAGTTGACCATCACCCCGCAGGACTGCGCCAGCCCCTTGGCCGAGGCGTCTGCATTCCAGTTCAGACGTTCCATGCGGGCGCCGTTGGAAAGGTGGAATTGCGCCACCGGATCGCGGGCTTTTCCGGTCTCCGGGTTGAGCTCGGTCAGATAGCGGGCGACCAGCGGCAGCAGCGCCGTCTCCCCGGCCCCGTCCAGCGATCCGGCCAGCCCGTTCTTCTCTGCCCAGGAGCGGAAACCCGGGATCGGCGACAAGGTGGCGAAGGTCTTGAGGTTCGGCAATTCGTGGGTCAGCGCGTCGACGACCCGCTTGATCAGGAAATTGCCGAAGCTGATGCCGTTCAGGCCGCGCTGGGCATTATTGATCGAATAGAAGATCGCCGTGTCGGCCTTGTCGATATCCTCGACCGGCGCGTGTTCGTCGAGCAGCTTCTGCACATTGCCGGCCATGCCGCGGGTCAGCGCCACCTCGACGAAGATCAGCGGCTCGTCCGGCATGCGCGGATGGAAGAAGGCATAGAGCCGCCGGTCGGAATCGAGACGGTTCTTGAGGTCGGCCCAGCCCTGGATGGCGTGCACCGCCTCATAGGCCATGATCTTTTCCAGGATCAGCGCCGGCGAGCGCCAGGTGATGCGGTGCAGTTCGAGAAACCCGATATCGAACCAGCCCGAAAGCAGGGTCTTGAGATCGTCGGCCAGCCCTTCGAAGACCGGATCGCTTTTGGCGATATTGCTCAGCTCCTCGCGCATGTCGACCAGGAACTTCACCCCTTCGGGCAGCGACGTGAACTGGGTCAGCAGCTTGACCCGGGCCGGTTCCAGCACCACCCGCAGCTTGCGCTCGGCGCGCGAGCGGGCTTCCGGGCCGGCGGCCGTGGTGACGGCGGCGACCGCCTTGTCGACCGCCGCCTTGTCGGTACCGAATTCGGCGGCCAGGATGCGCAGGAATTTCAGCCGTCCCTGCTGATTGAGGTCGAGATAGGCGCGACCCAGCTGCGCGGCGCGCGCGCGGGCCGTGACCTCGCCGCCCTGCGAGGACAGGCATTGGCGCATGCGGTCGCGCAGGAAATCGGCGTCGTCGGGCGGCAGATCGGCGGAAATGCGCGGCGGCGCGCCCATGGCATGGGCGATGTCGCGCCACAGGCCGCGCAGAGAAGGAAAGCGGCTAAGCCAGCCGGTGCGATCCTCGTCCATGATCTTCCCGAAGCTCCCTCAACACTCCAGGAATGTAATCAATCAGGTCCTCGGCAACCAGCCCCGGGCCGAAATTCGCCGCCGCCTCGCCATGAATCCACACACCGGCGCAGGCTGCCTCGAAGGTCGGCATGCCTTGGGCCAGCAATCCGCCGATCAGCCCGGCCAGCACGTCGCCGGCCCCGCCGGTGGCGAGATCGGGCGGCGCATTGTCGGCGATGGCGGCGCGGCCGTCGGCGGCGGCCACCACGCAATCCGACCCCTTCAGCACCAGGGTCGCCCCGCTTTCCTTGGCGCCGGCCCGCGCACGGGTCAGCCGGTCGCCCTGATAGCGGAACAGGCGGGCATATTCGCCGTCATGCGGCGTCAGCACCGGACCGCCGCGCACCGACCACAGGGTCAGCGGATTGCCGGCGAAGCTGGTCAGGGCGTCGGCATCGAGCACGCAGGACTTCGACGCCGCCAAAGCCTGCAAGGTCAGGCGCCGCGTCGCCTCGCCCACACCGCAGCCGGGACCGATCACGGCGGCATTGATGCGCGCATCGGCCAGCAGATCGGGCCAGGCGGTCAGCGGCTTGACCAGCGTGCCGGGGGCATCCTGCTGATAGATCTCGGTCAGGCCGGTGGGAGCGGCCAGCGTCGCCAGTCCCGCCCCGGCCCGGCGTCCGGCCCGCGCCACCAGACGCGCGGCACCCGTCATGTCGGCGCCGCCGGCCACCAGCAGATGGCCGCGGCTGAATTTGTGCCCCTCCGAGCTGGGGCGCGGCAGTTTGTGCAGCCACAAGGATGGGCGGTTATGGAAGGTGTTGGCCAGGGTCGAGGGCTTCACCCCGATCTCGCAGACTTCGAGGCGGCCGCACAGATCGCGCCCGGGCAACAGCAGATGGCCTGGCTTGGCGGCGGCGAAGGTGACGGTCAGTTCGGCTTGCGGCGCCGCCCCCATCACCGCGCCGGTATCGCCATTGACGCCGCTCGGCAAATCCACCGCGACGACGGACAGATCAAGCTCGCCGATACGCTCGATCACCGCCCGCGCCACGCCCTCCAGCGGCCGGGCCAGGCCGGCGCCGAACAAAGCGTCGATCACCAGGGGATCGCCGGAGAGCAGTTCTTCCGACACCGGATGAACCGAACCTTTCCAGCGGGCCGCGGCCAAAGCGGCGTCGCCCTTCAGCGCGCTCCGCTCGCCCAGCAGGCCGAGCCTGACCGGCCAGCCCCAGCGCTGCAGCAGGCGGGCTGCGACGAAACCGTCACCGCCATTATTGCCCGGCCCGCACAGCACGACCACTTTGCACGGCGCATAATGCTGGCGCACCAGCCGGGCGATCTGCCACCCGGCGGCTTCCATCAGATCGATGCCCGGAGTTCCGGCCGCGATGGCGGCCCGGTCCGCCGCCGCCATCTCCTGCGTCGACAGAAGAATGGCGGGGCCGGATTTCATTCCGCGAAGCTGGTCGCGTCGCAGGAGATTTCGTGCTGCCTCAGGGATTTGCACAGGGATACGGCCGCTTCATGGTCGGACAAAGGCCCGGCGATGATCTGATAATGGCTCGGACGGTGCGGACGCGGAATCTTTTTCAGCGACATCTTTAGCGAGCCGAGCTCGGACGGATGGGCTTTCTTGAGCCCGGCCCAGGCGCGGCGGGCCTGCGCCTCGCTGTTATGGGTCGACAGCGCCACGCCGGGACCGGACAGCGCCGCTCCGGCGGTGCCGGCGGCAACCGGCGTCGCGGCCATGCCGGCGGCGGCGCGGGCGGCGGCGTCCGAGGCGGCCACGGCGGCGTCGAGCAGCTGCGCGACGCGGGCCTTTTCCTTGGAAGCCTCGGCGTCGGTGATGACGTTGGCCTCTTTCATGCGTTCGATATGGCCGATCTCAGCGGCCATCTGCATCTCGTCGCGGATCGGCGGAGCCGGATCGGCGCGGCGGGTCACCGGGGCCGGCAGCAGCCGGTCGAGGATGACGGCACGCTCGGCGGCCTGTTCGGCGGCGGTCACGCTATGCTCGGCATAGGCGTTGGCCAGATAGCGCAGCCGCGAGACGACCGTCTCGGGCGACGGGGCCGGACGGGTCAGATCGCGCGCCGGCGGGGCGACGGTATAGCGCAGCAGGGCGCCGAGATTGGCGCCGCGGCGGTTGTTGTATTCGTCGCGGGTGATCAGACCTTCATCGAGCAGGATGCGCAGGGTCTGGAAACGGGTGGCGACATTGTCGTCGGCCTGGCGGGCCTCGCTGGCCGCATCGAGCGGCGGCGCGATGCCGCGGCCGCCATCGGCGCCGAACATGGCGCGCGGCGCCGTCGACGGCGGCCCGAGGGCAACCATGACGTCGCTGGGATAAGTCCATTCCGGGCCGCCCGGCACCACGCCGGTCACCGCGCTGACCGCCTGCTTGCCTTCCAGGCCGTCGACGGTGCGGCAGGAAATATCGAGCGGATAGGCGGAACGGGTCACGACGATCTTCGACGGCGTATCGGGAATCGCCCAGATGCCGCGGTCATTGCGGATCGCGCATTCCGCGCCGCTGCGCGGCACCGTGCTGACGGCGAGCTCCTGAGTATCACCCAGGCCGAGTTCAGTGCAGCCGGTCACCATGACCAGCCCCAATAAACTCGTTATCACCTTGATATTTCGCACGGCTGTCCCCCGTCGGCGCCCTTCTTCTTCGTAGCTTAAACGCAAAATACTGAAAGATCAGGCGCTTTGACTTGCGGCGGCCTCATTGTATCATGAAGTCCCTGGCCATTGGACGGATCTAGACGGATCTCATGGAGCTGCGCGTCGCGATCGATCCGGCCTCTCTCAAACGGTTCCGCAGCCACCCGGTTCTCAAGAGCCTGATCCTCGGCAATCCCCGCAACCGCGTCGAAACCGGTACGCTCGCCGACGGACGTTCCTTTCGCCTGGTGCGCTCGGCCTATTTCCTGGGCAGTGGCGCGTGGCAGGCGGAAATGGTCATCGTCCATGGCGGCGCCGAAAACGGCCCGGAAATCTGCCACGCCGATTTCCGCCTGATCGAGGGCCCGGCCGGACCGCTCTGCACCTTGCTGCAGGCGATGAGCGAGACGGCTCCCTTCGCCCTGGCCCCCCCGGGCCGCAATCCCCTGGCCGGCGCTCCGCCGCCCTTTCTCAAATCGCCGGCCGCCACCCTGCACAGGGAAATGAGCGGACGCGAAGCCTTCGCCACCATCGCCGCCGCGTCGACCGCCCATCTGATCGCCAATCACGAATGCCTGCGCCACGCCGGCGCGCCCGAAGCGATCCATCAGATGCGGGTGGCTCTGCGCCGCCTGCGCTCGGCGATGTCGATGTTCAAGGAGATGCTGGAAGGCCCCGATACCGAAGCCCTGCGCGGCGAGTTGCGCTGGCTGCAGCAGACGCTCGGCGCCGCCCGCGACTGGGACGTGCTGCTGGCCGACACGGTCGCCCCGCTGCGCGAAACTTTGGGCAGCCTGGCCGGCTATGAGAGGCTGTGCGCCCTGATCGACGAGAGGCGCCAGGAGGCCCGCAGCAAGGCACTGGAGGAACTGGCGACGCCGCGCCTGCCGAAATTGATGCTGCGCCTGTCCTTCTGGATCGACGGGGCGGGACACGGAAATGCGCATGCCGGCCGGCAGGTGCCCGAACTGGCCCGGGCCATCCTCGAAAAGAGATATAGGCGTGTGCGCAAGGAGATGGGCCGGTTCACCGAGCTGTCGGTCGAGGGCCGCCATCAGTGCCGCATCGACATCAAGAAGCTGCGCTATGCCGCGGATTTTTTCTCCGGTCTCTATCCGGCCAAGCGCGGACAGCGCCTGCTGCCGCTGCTGGCGTCGCTGCAGGACCGGCTGGGCGCGCTGAACGACGTCGCGGTCGCGCGGGACAAGCTGGAAGCCCTGGTGCTGCGGGACGGATCGGCGGAACTGGCCTGGGCTGCCGGCCAGCTGATCGGCTGGCATGCCGGCCGGTCTGGACGCTTGCTCGAACAGGTGCTGACCGATTGGGCGGCGGTGGAGAAGATCCCCGCCTTCTGGCGGGATCTTACGTAAGCTTTTTGCCGTCCAGATCGCGGTCCGAACGATCCTGCTCGGTGCCGGCCTTAGCCTTCTCGGATTTGGTCCTGCCGTGCTTCGCGCGGTTTTCTTCGGCCAGCTTTTCCTGCTCGGCCTTGGCGCGCGCTTTGCGGAAACGGTTCAGGTTGACGACCTCACCCATCGCGGCCTCCTCTGTCGATGAGAGCGATCATCAAATCAAACCGCCTTGCCGATGGGGAGTCAACCCTGGGGGCCCCGGGACACTAATTTCACACGATGCGAAATAAGCTATTGCACCCCCCGATTCAGGCTGCTATATCACCGCTCCCCAACGCGATCCGGGGGTGTAGCTCAGTTGGTTAGAGCGTCGGCCTGTCACGCCGAAGGTCGCGGGTTCGAGCCCCGTCACTCCCGCCATTCGCTGGCGAACCGCCATAAACAAATGTAGTGTTGCCGGCAGTTCTTTCAGGGGGTTTTCCATGGTTGGTTCCGCGACGCGTTATCCCGAGGCTGTCTTTCTCAAGCGCCCGGATATGACCGGCTATGGCTTCTTCTTTACGGGCGAACCCGATTTCAAAGCCGCCGTCGAAAGCTTCACGGCACCGATCCTGCGCTCCTTCGCCGGCGAGCCGGTCCCCGGCCAGCCCGATCCCCAGGAACATCTGAAAACCGCCGCCGTCACCCTGCTGGGCCAGGCGTTCGACCGCTCCGCCCCGCCCGAACTGGGGCCGGAAGGCATTTCCCGCGCCGTCGCCGCGATGGTGCGCCAACATTTCGCCACCGCCGTGCCGCGCGTGCTGCTGATCGAACGGCGCGACAACCGCCTGTCGATCCGCCCCGCCATCGAATTCCTGCGCCATCCCGGCCATCCGCTGGCGGTGGTGGTGGACGGCCTGCCCCATGGCGGCGAAGCCCATTTCTTCGACAGTGCCGATCAGTTCCAGCGGGCCGGCGAAGCCCATCCCGACCAGCATCGCTGGCTGCCGCAGATCGTCTATCGCCTCTACAGCCGCACCCCGTCGGTCATGCTGGGCCATCCGATGCGCGACGCCGCCGCCGGCGCCAACAGCGTCGCCTGCCGCGGCTTGAATTTCGGCCTGCCCGCCCCGCTGGAAGAGCGCTGATCTGTTGCGTCGCAGCAACAGTTGAACGCTTTATCAGTTTTAAACAATAGCTTCATACAGCTGCAATAAAAGTGTCTTGCCTGGTCTCTATAACCCCTGAACGAGACCAACAAAGCCTTTACGGGGACACTCTTTATATGCGCAAAGCTCAGCTGAAAATTGGTGCTTCGGTTGCCTGCATCCTGTTTGCCTTGGCCAATCAGGCGAACGCCCAGCAGCAAATCGCCGCCGCCGATGCGGACTCGATCGAAACCATCACCATCATCACCGGCGGCGCGGTCCGCCAGGTGCAGTCGATCGACAACGAAGCTTTGCTGGAAGCCGCTCCCGGCACCTCGCCGATCAAGGAAATCGCCCTGCTGCCGGGCGTCAACTACACCGGCTCGGACTCCTTCGGGGCTTATGAATGGGCGACGCGCATCTCGGTCCGCGGCTTCGCGCAATATCAGCTGGGCTTCACCCTGGACGGCGTGCCGCTGGGCGACATGAGCTACGGCAACTGGAACGGCCTGCATATCAGCCGAGCCATCATCGACGAGAATATCGCCAAGACCAGCATCAGCCAGGGCGCCGGCTCGCTCAGCACCGCGTCGAACTCGAATCTGGGCGGCACGCTGCAATTCACCTCGGTCGCCCCGTCCGACACCGCCGGTGTCAGCTTCGCCCAGTCGTTCGGCTCGGACAGCACCTACCGCACCTATGCCAAGTTGGACAGCGGCAAGCTGGACACCGGCACCAAGTTCGACGTGTCGATGGTTTACAACACCACCGACACCTGGAAGGGCGACTTCCCGCAGCATTACGTGCAGGTCAACGGCAAAGTCGAGCAGAAGCTGGGCGATTCCAACACCCTGACCGCCTTCTTCAATTATTCCGACCGCCGCGAGAACGACTACCAGGATCTCAGCAAGAACTACATCCAGCATCTGGGTTACGGCTGGACCAACTATTCCAACTATCAGGACGCGATCAATTCCGGTAAGGCCTACGACCAGTACGCCACCACCGGCACCTACAATCCGGCCCTGTATCACCTCGGCGAGAACTCGACCAACGACCCGTTCGACGCGGCCTATGGCGGCTCGGCCGGCCTGCGCGTCGACTACCTGACCGGCGCCACGCTGGACACCACTTTGTCCGACGCCGCTTCGCTGAAGACCACGATCTACGGCCATACCGACCGCGGCGACGGCATCTGGGTGACGCCTTACGTCCCCTCGCCCAACGGCACGCCTTTGTCCGAGCGCACCACCGAATACAAGCAGATGCGCACCGGCGTCACCAGCGACCTGACCTGGGACGTCGGCAACAACACCATCGCCGGCGGCTTCTGGTACGGCTTCGAGCGGTTCAACAATGCCCGCCGCTATTACGAGCTGTCGATGACCGAGGCGCCGGACACCCTGGCCTTCCCGTCCGATCCGTTCCGGACCGACTGGGAAACCGACTATGACACCAACATCTATCAGGGCTATGTCCAAGACACCTACAAGTTCGCGGACGGCTCCAGCGTCTATGCCGGCTTCAAGGGCTCGGAGACCGAAATCACCGCCCACCAGGTCAAGGGCAGCTACGCCAACGGCAGCCTGACGGCGGCCAACGGTTTCCTGCCGCAGCTCGGCGGCACCTATTCGATCACCCCGAACGACGAATTTTTCGCCGACGTGGCCGAGAACATGCGCAGCTTCGGCGCGGCGCCCGACTCCAACGCTTTCCAGACCACCCAGGCGGCCTTCAATAGCGCTAATCTGAAGCCCGAGACCTCCTGGACGGAAGAAGCCGGCTTCCGCATGAAGCACGGCCCGGTTTCGGCCACGATCGACGGCTATCACGTCAATTTCAGCAACTGGCTGCTGGCCGTCGCCCAGTGCCCCGGCATCGTCGGCTGCCCCGCGGCCATCGCCAATGTCGGCGGCGTCACCAGCAACGGCGCCGAGCTGTCGGTCGACTGGAAGATCGTCTCCGGCCTGAGCTGGTATAACGGCCTGGCCTACAACCACTCGACCTACAACAACGACGTCTTCACCAACGGCGTCACCCAGCATCTGTCGGGCAAGACCCTGGTCGACACGCCGGACTACACCTGGAAGACCCAGATCAATTATCACTGGAACGACTTCTTCGGTTCGCTCACCGGCAACTACATGTCGAAGCGCTATTTCACCTACACCAACGACCAGTCGGTGCCGGACTTCATGACCTTCGACCTCAGCGTCGGCTACAACGCCGAGAAGGTCGGCCCGCTGCACGACGTGCGGGTGCAGTTCAACATCGACAACCTGTTCGACAAGCAATATGTCGGCACCATCGGCACCAACGGCTTCGGCTTCTCGGGCGACAACCAGACCCTGCAGGCCGGCGCGCCGCGCGCCTTCTTCGGCACGATCAGCACCAAGTTCTGATCGGATCGGACAATTAGAGCGGTTTGCGATCCCTTAGAATCGCCTACTGCTCACGGCGCCGACTGGCGCCGCGCCGGTCGTCCGGCGAAAACGCTGAGCCGGAGGCGATGCGTCATACAGCTCAAGGCGGGGCCGCGAAAGCGGCTCCGCTTTTCTTTTGCCCTCAGCGGCAACTCCAGCTCATCGCCGCGCGGACTGCCGCGGATCGACCGCCGCATCCTCAGGTGTGGCGGCCCGCATGGCGAATTCCCCGTTCGCCCGGTTTTCGGCGAAACGCTGGATCAGCTCCTCGGCGGTCGGTGGGGTCGAGGAACATCCGGCCAGCAGTCCGGCCAGCGCCAGGCCGGCGAAACTCATCCTCAGGCGCCGGCGCAGCACCAGATAGGGCAGCAGGGCGAAGAGAAAACTGATGAGCACGTGCATCGCATAGCTGGCGGGAGACGAACTGTCCCGCTGTCCGTCGAGCAGATTGCCGACGCGGAAGCTCCAGACCGTCGGTTCCGACGGCCAATCGGCCTGGCAATAAAGCCCGGCGCCCAGCAGCGACAGGCCCATCATCGCCGCGACCGGCCAGCGCGCCGGCAACCTTTGGCGCAAGGCGACGGCGGCGATCAGCCAGCCGAGCAGAATCGGCAGCAGATAGCGGTCGAAGCCGAACACCGCCTCGGCGACCGGCGGAAGCCAGGCCGGCGGCATCAGGTGCGAGCCGACCCGGGAGGCAAAAGCCTCGACGGTTCCGATCATCAGAAGACTGGTCACCGCATATCCGATAGCCAGGCCGAGCACCGCGCCACCCGGAAACAGCGCCCAGGGCGCTTTGGCCGCCAGCGACCGGAACCGGCTTTGCGAGGTCATCGCCTCGGCCAGCTCGTCGAGGCTGCCCAGGCGCGCCAGGGCGGCGGCGCGGGCGATGCCGCCCACCTTGCCGCTTTCCTCCTCTTCGGCCAGCAGATCCTCGTAATGATCGGCCAGCTCGGCCAGATAGCGCCTCACCCGCCAGGGTTTCACCCCGGCCGTCAGCAGCCGTTCGCGTAAGGGCTCAAAGTGCGGGAACATGAGCCACGCCCCCCAACGCATCGCCGATCGCCTGCGTCAATTTCGCCCAGACGCCGGACAGTTCGGTCAGCCTCGCCTCGCCCACCGGCGTCAGGGCGTAATAGACCCGGCTGCGGCCTTCGACGGTCTTGCGGTGCGACTTCAACGCGCCGTCCTTCTCCAGCCCGTGCAGGGCCGGATAGACCACCCCTTCGCCCAGCACCACCACCGAGCCGGTCGCGGCGCGGATCTGCTGCACCAACTCGTACCCGTACATCTCGCGCCGCCGCAGCAGACTCAAGATCAGCAATTCGGGCACGCCGTTCATGAAACTGGGATTGCTCTGGCCCATCGGGACTCCCGACATACCTGGAATTGATAGGTATATGCCTATCAGTTAAAGGTATATGCCACAAGTCCTCTTTCGGCGTTGGCGGTTTCACGCCATGATGCCTGCAGGTAGCAGCTTTCGCGGATCAAAGTTTATGTCGAGAATTCTGGCCTTGGCCCTGAGCCTGCTGGTCGCGTTCCAGGCTCGTGCCAACGATGCCGTCACCTTCGCCACCGATTGGAAGGCCCAGGCCGAACATGGCGGCTTCTACCAGGCCCTGGCGACCGGGCTTTATGCCAAATACGGACTCGACGTCAAAATTCACCAAGGCGGTCCGCAGACCAACACCTCGCAATTGATCGCCACCGGCGCGGTCGATTTCGCCATGGCCTCGAATGCCTTCTTCATCGCCAATTTCGTCCAGGCCAAGGCTCCGGTGGTCGCGGTGATGGCCAGCTTCCAAAAGGACCCCCAAGTCCTGATCACCCATCCGCGCGACGATGTCCGCTCGATCGCCGACATGCGCGGCAAGCCGATCATGGTCTCGACCGACACCAAGACCGCCTTCTGGCCCTGGCTGCAGAAGAAATACGGCTTCGCCGACACCCAGATCCGCCCCTACACCTTCAATGTCGCGCCCTTCCTGGTCGACAAATCGGCGATTCAGGAAGGCTATCTCGGCAGCGAGCCGTTCCAGATCGAGCGCGCCGGCGGTTTCCTGCCGCAAGTGTTCCTGCTGGCCGACAATGGCTATCCCGGCTATGCGGCGATGATCGTCACCCAGACCAAGACGATCGACCAGCGCCCCGAGATCGTGCGCGCTTTCGTCGCCGCCTCGATCGAAGGCTGGCGCGATTATCTGCATGGCGACCCGACCCCGGCCAACAAGCTGATCAAGGCCGCCAATCCGGAAATGACCGATGAGCTGCTGGCCTATGGCATCAAGCAGCTGAAGGATCACGAGATCGTCGATGCCGGCGGCAGGATCGGGGTCATGACCGATGCGCGCTGGGCCGACTGGCTGAACGAGATGAGCCAGACCGGACTCTATCCGGCCGATCTGCCGATCAAGACCGGTTATCGCCTCGATTTCCTGCCGGCGAGCACCAATTAAGTGAAGCTCGATTCCGTCGGCAAGCGCTTCGCCAACGGGTATGCCGCGCTGGAGGATTTCTCGCTCGATCTGGCGCCCGGGCAGTTCACCAGCCTGATCGGCCCTTCGGGCTGCGGCAAGAGCACCGTGCTGAATTTGATGGCGGGCTTGTCCAGGCCGACCTCGGGCCAGGTCAGCTGGGGCGCCGGCGGCAAGCCCGATATCGGCTTCGTGTTCCAGGAACCGACCCTGATGCCCTGGGCGACGGTCGCGCAGAACGTCGCTTTGCCGCAGACCCTGACGGGACGTCCCGCCGCCATCGAGGAACAGCTGGCCAAGGTCGGGCTGAGCGCGTTCGCCACCTGCTATCCGCGGCAATTGTCGGGCGGCATGAAGATGCGCGCCTCGATCGCCCGCGCCTTGGCTTCGCAGCCTGCCCTGCTGCTGCTCGACGAACCGTTCGGCGCGCTGGACGAGATCACCCGCTTCGACCTGATCGACCAGTTGCTGGCGCTGTGGCTCGGGCATTCCTTCAGCGCCTTGTTCGTCACCCACAGCATCACCGAAAGCGTCTTCATGTCGCAGCGCGTGGTGGTGATGGGCGGCAAGCCCGGCCGCGTACTGGCCGACATCGCCATCGACGAGCCCTATCCCCGCCTCCCCGCCTTCCGCGCCGAGGCTCGCTACGCCGCCTGGTGCGGCCAGGTGCTGGACGCCCTGAGAGGCGCGGCATGAGCAAACTCTGGCGCATTCTGCTGCCGGCGATCGTCGGCGTCCTGGCTCTCTCCGCCTGGGAAATCTCGGTGCGCCTCCTCGAGGTGCCGCTGTTCGTGTTGCCGCCGCCCAGCGCCATTGCCGTCAGCCTGGCCCAGGATTTGCCGTCGCTGGCCGAGAGCCTGGTCTTCACCCTGCAGATCACCCTGGGCGCCTTCCTGCTGGCCAGCGCCGCCGGCATCTCGCTGGCCATCCTGTTCGCCCATTCGCGTCTGGCCGAACGCGCGCTGATGCCCTATGCGGTGGTGATCCAGGTGACGCCGGTGGTCGCCATCGCGCCCCTGGTGATCATCTGGACCGGGCTCGACAATGCCTGGGCCGCCTTGTTCATCCTGGCCACCCTGGTCGCCTTCTTCCCGGTGCTGTCCTCCAGCCTGCTCGGCTTCCGCTCGGTCGACCGGGGATTGAGAAACCTGTTCCGCCTGTATGGCGCGACGCCCTGGCAGGTGTTTTGGCGCCTCGAACTGCCCTCGGCCCTGCCGCACATGCTGGCCGGCATGAAGGTGGCGGGCGGACTGGCCCTGATCGGCGCCATCGTCGCCGAATTCGTCGCCGGCAGCGGCACCGCGACCGGCCTCGCCTGGCGCATCGTCGAAAGCGGCAACCGCCTCAACATGCCTCGGATGTTCGCGGCGCTCCTGCTGCTGTCGGCGACGGGAATCCTGATCCACGTTTTGCTGTCGGCGGTGGAATATCTTCTCCTGCGCCATTGGCACGAGAGCAAGGTCAGGTCCGAATAGACTCATGGCCGGGACAAAGCCCGGCCATGATCATTTTCCAGGAGGATGAGAGACGGGTGCTTACGCCGCCGCGGCCGCCAGTACCGCCGCCTGGACCTTGGCGAAGGCCCGGTTCTCCAGCTGGCGGACGCGCTCGCGGCTGACGCCGTAACGCACGCCCAGCTCTTCCAGGGTCAGCGGGTTCTCGCGCAGGCGGCGCTCGGTCAGGATGTCACGCTCGCGGCTGTCCAGCACCTTGAAGCCGTCCACCAGCAAACCGTGGCCATGAGCCTCTTCCTCGCGGTCGCCGAGCAGCTCTTCCTGATTCGGACGCTCGTCCATCAGCAGGTCCTGGCGCTCGATCTGGATGTCGGCGGTGACCGGCACGTTCAGCGACGAGTCGCGGCCCGACAGACGCTGGTTCATCAGCATCACTTCATTGGCCGGCACGTTGAGCTCTTCGGCGATGCGCAGAACGTCGTCGGTGGCCAGGCCGTCGGTATCGACGATCCTGAGCTGGGCCTTGACGCGGCGCAGGTTGAAAAACAGCTTCTTGTGCGCGGCCAGGGTGCCGAGACGCACCAGCGACCAGGACGACAGCACATATTCGTGCAGCGCCGCCTTGATCCACCACATCGCATAGGTGGCCAGACGGAAGCCCTTGTCGGGATCGAACTTCTTGACGGCCCGCATCAGGCCGAGATTACCCTCGCCGATCAGGTCGGACAGCGGCAACCCATAATGGCGGAAGCCGAGCGCCATCTTCGCCACGAGGCGCAGATGGCTGGTCACCAGCCGATGGGCGGCGTCGACGTCCTCGTGCTCCTGCCAGCGCTTGGCCAGCATGAATTCCTCGTCGGGTGTGAGCACGGGGAAGGCGCGGATGTCGCGCAGATATTTCGGAAGCCCGCCGTCCGACGACAGCATGGGCAGGGAATAAGACAGAGCAGCCATGATACACTCCTGGTATAAGCCGCGCTAAAAGCGCGAAACGACGAAATCCGGTTATCGCACAGCGACACCGGTTAGGGCCTAAGCCCCGTCAGCCAGGAAATGCAAAAAAATAGTACGTGATCATCGCCATATCCTCCTAAAGAAGCGACACGACCAGAGCCCACCTCGTTGGCCGGGCAAAGTCACACGGCCCCACTTGGGCTCCGTGCTTGGGCAGGATCATCTGCCAAAACCCCCATCTTGTCAAGACCTGCCCTGCCGGCCTCTTTTTTGCCTCGGCAAGTATTTTCCAAGGGCATTTATTGATAAGAATTTCATTAACATCTTCGTGATTACATAAATCACTGGACGAACATTCCAGCTCCACCTAGCCTTGTCTTTCGCACCTGCGAAGAGGACGTCCCGATTGGATACCATCGAACAGATCGACTACAGCTTCAATCCAGCCAGCATCGACCGCACGGTGCGCTATATGACGAGGCTGCAGCGCGCGCTTTCCCTCAATATCCGCATTCACCGCCCGCATGGCCAGATCGACGATGGCGATATCTATCTGTTCAACCACTTCGCCCGGTTCGAGACCTTCATCCCGCAATATCTGATCTACAAGCAGAGCGGAACCCTGTCGCGCTCGGTCGCATCATACGAATTCTTCAATAATCCCAGGCTGGGAAGCTATCTGCGCGGCGTCGGCGCGGTGCCCAACAATCACCCCCGCCTGCTGCCCTTCCTCGCCACGGAAATCCTCAAGGGCCGCAAGGTGGTGATCTTCCCCGAAGGCGGCATGGTCAAGGATCGGCGCGTGCTGGACGACGCCGGGCAATATTCGATCTATTCGCGCTCGGCCCATGTGCGGCGCAAGCATCATTCCGGCGCCGCCGTGCTGGCCCAGATGGTGGAGAGCTTCAAGCTGGGCCTGCATCTGCTCGACGAGGCCGGCGACCCGCTCGACCGCTGGGCCGAGCATCTCGGCCTCACGATCGACGAGCTGCGCACCGTCGCCGGCAAGCCGACCCGGCTGGTGCCCGGCAACATCACCTTCTATCCGCTGCGGGTCGACGAATCGGCGATGTTCCGGGCTACCGAGAATCTGGCCAAGCTGAAAGCGCGCGCCGCCGAGGAATTGCTGATCGAAAGCAACATCCTGCTGCGCAACACCGACATGGATCTGCGCCTTGGCGCTTCCATCCATCCCTTGCGCGGCAATTCCGCCCATTGGCATCGCGGCCTGCTGGCGGCGATGCGCCAGGCCGGCGACATCGACAGTTTCTTTGCCCTTGCCTCCGACCACGCGCCCGAAGAGGAAACACCGGTCGGGCGGCGCCTGCACCGGCTGATCGCGCATCTGCGCAATGACTGCATGCCGGCGATGTATGCCGAGGTCACGCTCAATCTCAGCCATATGGCCTCCAGCCTGATCCGCCACGCCCTGTCGCTGGGCATCAGGGAGATGCCGCAGGCGCGCTTCCACAAGGCGCTGTTCCTGGCGATCAGGGTCCTGCAGCAGAATTCCGCCGCCCATCTGCATCGGGGCCTGTCCTGGCCCGAGCGCTATGCCGGGGTCATCGACGGCACCTGCGCCGGCTTCAACGAATTCCTGACCATGGCCGAAAAGACCCACGCCATCGAGCGCGAGCCGGTCAGCTACCGCTTCCGCGAGACCCTGATGGACCAGCTGGAGATGGACGCGGTGCGGCGCGAAAATCCGGTTCAGGTCTATGCCAACGAGGCGGCGCCGATTCCCGGCGTCATGGCGGCGATCAAGCAGGGTTTCGACCAGGCGCCCGGCCTCGACGACCAGGCCCTGTCGCGCCTGCTGTTCAATGAGGAACGCGCCGCCTTGTCGTGGGCGCGCCATCATTTCTCCCACCCGGAATATGATGAGATCAACCGGCAAGAAACCGCCACCGCCAACCCGGAACCCTATTGGCTGATGCCCGAGGGGGCGAAGCGCCTGGGCGTCGTGCTGGTGCACGGCCTGCTGGCCTCGCCGGCGGAATTGTCCGAATTCGGCCAGCAGATCGCCCAGGCCGGCTATCCGGTGATGGGCGTGCGGCTGCAGGGCCATGGCACCTCGCCGTGGGATCTCAAGGAAAGCACCTGGCGGGATTGGCTGGCCTCGGTGCGGCGCGGCATCCGCATCCTGGCGCCGTTCGTCGACCAGGTCTGCCTGGTCGGCTTCTCGACGGGCGCCGCGCTGTCGCTGATCGCCGCCGCGCGCCAGCCGGCCAAGGTAACCGCCGTCGTGTCCTGCTCGGCTCCCTACAAGATGCGCAACCGCAATCTCGTGGCGGTGCCGTTCGTCCATTCCGCCAATGAGATCGTCCGCCGCCTGTCCGAGCGCGACGGACTGATCACCTTTCGACCCAACCAGTCGGAACATCCGCACATCAATTATCACAACATCCCGATCGCCGCCCTGAACGAGCTGCGCCATATGATCGACCACATGGACGAGGAACTGCCGCGCGTCGCGGTGCCGACCCTGATCCTGCAGGGCAGCAACGACCATGTGGTGGATTCCGACAGCGCGACGCTGATCGCGAATAAAATGACACTGACGCCGTGGAAGCGGGTTGTGATGATCGAGTCCGAACGGCATGGCATCCTCAATGAGGATATCGGTGAGACGCGAAGCGCGATTCTCAAGTTTCTGCAATCACTTTGCGTGGAATGACGGTTTCTTGACGTGCCTTCACAAACGGCTTTTGGGTGCCTATGTTGTGGGCGTCGCTTAGAGACTGTCCCATAGAAAAAGAGGCCAATATGACCCTTGAGCTTCCTCCCCTTCCCTTCGATCAGAAGGCGCTTGAGCCGCACATCTCGGCCAACACGCTGTCCTTCCATCATGGCAAGCATCACGCTGCCTACGTCACCAACTACAATAACCTGGTCAAGGACACTCCCCTGGCCGGCAAGTCGCTGGAAGACGTGATCAAGGAAGTCGCCGGCGACTCCGCCAAGGTCGGCGTGTTCAACAACGGCGCCCAGGTGTGGAACCACACCTTCTTCTGGAACAGCCTGACCCCCAATGGCGGCGGCAAGCCGACCGGCGAGCTGGCTTCGAAGATCGACGCCGATCTCGGCGGCTATGACAAGTTCATCGCCGACTTCAAGACCGCCGGCACCACCCAGTTCGGCAGCGGCTGGGCCTGGCTGGTCCTCGACAAGGGCAAGCTGGCGATCACCAAGACCGCCAATGCCGACACCCCGCTGGCCCATGGCCAGACGGCGCTGTTCACCATCGACGTGTGGGAACACGCCTATTACCTGGATTACCAGAACCGCCGCCCGGACTTCATCTCGGTCGTGCTGGAAAAGCTGGCTAACTGGGACTTTGTCGCCAAGAACCTGGCCGGCGCGAAGAACAAGTAAAAATAAAATTCACCACAGAGGGCACTGAGAAAAGGAGGAGAACCTTTCTTCTCCTCTGTGACCTCTGTGGTGAAATTATTGGAGCGGGATTTGTTTAGCCCGAATCGGGTTTATCGAGATTGAGGGGCTGACCCGCTTTAGGCCAACCGCTCGAACCCGTCCGCCGACCACTCGTCCGACCCGACCCCGTGGTGGACGAAGAAGAGACCTTCTGGGTCGTATTTGCGCTTCACCGCCTTTAAACGCGCATAGTTCGGGCCCCAGAACGCGTGCCCCCAGTTCTTGTTGAAGTAGTTGCTCTCCGAGACGTAGGAACCGGCCTGAGGCGCGACTTTGAGGAGTTCATCGTTGGCAGCGTCGATGGCGCGGGCGTGGTGTTCGGCCATGGCCATGTCGGACGTCTTGTCCGACAAGCCGGGTAGCGGCGCCGAGCCGCTACCCCCGGTGATGGCGAGCGCAAAGGCGGTCAGCGCCTCGGGGTTGGTCGCTGTGTTGCGCGCGTCGGCGATGCGCGCGGGCGTCCCGCCGGCGAGACCTTTGTTGAAGTGCAGGCCGACTCCAAAGTGGCGGCTCGCGTTGAAGAGCGCATCGATGAGGCGCGGCCGTTCCTCAGGCTGCAGCAGCGAGGCCGGGAGCCAAACCGACTCGTATCCGTGAAGCATCATAGAGGCTTGCTCGCCGTCGCCGGGCTCCCAGAAATGGTGGCCCGGCGCGCCGGGCCGCGGGTCGAACTTCATCGACAACTTCGTCGACTTGCTTGTCTTCCAGAACTCCGGGTCCCAGAGCGTGCGGAAGTCGCGCGAGACGATCTCGGGGTCATCGATGACGTCGAAGTCGCTGGTGTTCATCTTCACCCAGTCGAGGAAGGGCTTCCAAACCGCGGTGGCCTCGTCTGCGGTAAGGCCCTGCATGGCGATCGACAGCGCAAGGCCGTTACGGGGCCCGATCACGACATGCTCGCCCCAATGGGCGTTGAAGAGACCCTCGGCGTAGAGGTCGAAGAAGGCCGTCAGCAGGCGCCGGTACGCTTCATCCGATTTCGCTC
>JAJPHO010000004.1 GCA_021325215.1 Alphaproteobacteria bacterium | reverse complement strand
TCGACATAGAACTGATAGTTGGTGAACAGGATGAAATGCTGGAAATGATCGGCGCTGGTCGCCGTGTAATGCCGCAGCCGCTGCACCGACAGATCGACGCGCGAGGCGGTGAACAGAGCCAGCGGCCGCCGCCCCGAGGGATGCGAGACATAGACGCCGTCGGGGATCGAATCATCCATGCCAGCCAGATCCGGCAGGTCGAAGAAATCGCCCAGCACCGCCTGCTGGCGGGAATCCAAGGTCGCCTCGACGAAGCTTTCCCGCGCCAGGGCGAAATGGATCGGAATCGGCCGCGACGACAGTCCGACTTCCAGCGGCCCGCCATGGCTCTTCAGCAGAAGCTCGAACTGCTCGCGGTAATAATCGGCGAACAGGTCCGGCCGGGTCAGGGTGGCGCGATAGGTGCCCGGCGTCGACACGAAGCCATAGGCCAGGCGGCTGTCGAGCTGCGCCACGGTGCGGCTGGTCATCTCGACGTAAGGATAGAAGCCCCGCACCCGCTCGGGCGGGTCCTCGCCCTCGGCGAAGCCGCGGAAGCGCTCGGTCAGGAAGCGCACCTGCTCGGCATAGATCTCGTCGATGCGCGCGATCGCCGATTCGGGGTCCGTGTAAGAGCGGACCGCCGGTGTCGGCGCGGTGGAGAAGGGCATTTCTGATTTCATAATCAGGAATTGAAACTGACCCATCAGATGCTGGCAAGCTCTATTGCAATTGCGAACAGACGCTCTAGTCTTGGTCGATCAGGGAGACCACATGACCATCGACAATCTCGACAGCTTTATCGCCGACCTGCCCAAGGCGGAACTTCACCTGCATATCGAAGGCAGCCTCGAGCCCGAAATGATGGTCGCGCTGGCCAAGCGCAATAAGGTCGCGATTCCCTTCCGCACCGTGGAAGAGGTACGCGCCGCCTACTCCTTCACCCAGCTTCAGGATTTCCTCGACATCTATTATCAGGGCGCCAATGTGCTGCGCGCCGAGGAGGATTTCCGCGACCTGGCCCTCGCCTATTTCCAGCGCGCCCGCGCCGACAGCGTCCGCCATGCCGAGATCTTCTTCGACCCGCAGACCCATACCGCGCGCGGCCTGCCCTTCTCGGTCGCCATCGAAGGCTTGCTGGCCGGCATGCGGGAGGCCGAGGCCGAACTGGGCGTCACCTCGAAGCTGATCCTCTGTTTCCTGCGCCATCTCGACGAAGAGTCGGCGTTCGACACACTGCGCCAGGCCGAGCCCTGGCTCGACCGGCTGGAGGGCGTCGGACTCGATTCCTCAGAAGTCGGCCATCCGCCGGAAAAATTCGCCAAGGTGTTCGCCGCCGCCGGCGAGCGCGACCTGAAGCGCGTCGCCCATGCCGGCGAGGAGGGCCCGCCCTCTTATGTTTATGGCGCGCTCGACGTGCTGCATGTCGACCGCCTCGACCATGGCAACCGCGCCATGGAGGACGAAATCCTGGTATCGCGCCTGGCGCGCGAGGCGATGACCTTGACTGTCTGCCCGCTGTCGAACCTGAAATTGTGCGTCGTCGACGAGATGGATAAGCATCCGCTGCCCGAGATGCTGCGCCGCGGCCTGCGCGCCACCATCAATTCCGACGATCCGGCCTATTTCGGCGGCTATGTTAATGATAATTACCGCGCCCTCGCCGCCACCGGGCGGCTGAACCGCGCGCAATTCGCCACCCTGGCCCGCAACTCCTTCCTCGGCTCCTTCCTGCCGGACGAAGAGATCGCGAAGCATCTGGCGGCGATCGACGTTTATACCTTGTCTCGCTGACCATACTCGGCGAGACAAGGTACGGCGGCGACTGCCGCCGCGCGCATCGTTGCGCGGAAGCCAAGGCGGGACGCCGCCCGGCGATTGAGGGCTATTTAACAAAGGATCTAACGATGCAGGCATGGCTGGACCGGTATTTCGGGCTGACTGAAAAAGGAACCAAGGTCAGCACCGAAGTGCTGGCGGGTGTCACCACCTTCCTGTCGATGTCCTATATCGTGCTGGTCAACCCCGCCATCCTGTCGCAGGCCGGCCTGCCGATCGTCGCGGTGGCTGCCGCCACCTGCGCCTCGGCCGCCTTCGCCTCGATCCTGATGGGCTTGCTGGCCAATTATCCGCTGGCCCTGGCGCCCGGCATGGGGCTGAACGCCTATTTCACCTTCACCGTGGTCAAGGCCATGGGCGTGCCGTGGGAGACCGCGCTGGGTTGCGTCTTCCTGTCCGGCGTCGCCTTCCTGCTGATGACCTTCGTCGGCGTCCGCCAGCTGATCGTCAATTCGATCCCGCGCCCGCTCTTTTCGGCGGTTGCCGGGGCATCGGCCTGTTCATCGCCTTCATCGGCCTCAAGGAAGCCGGCATCATCGTCGCCAATCCCGCCACCACCGTGGGTCTGGGCAATCTGCATTCGGCAGCCCCCCTGCTGGCGCTGTTCGGCCTGCTGGTGATCGCCGCCCTCAATATCTGGCGGGTGCAGGGCGCCGTGCTGATCGGCATCCTGGTCACCGCCGCCCTCGCCTGGGCGGTCGGCGCGGCCAGCTTCGCCCCGCAGCCCTATCATTTCTCCGAACTGACCGAGACCACCTTCAAGCTCGACATTCCGGGCGCCCTGCATATCGGCGGGGCCGGCTTCGGCATTCTGGAAATCATCTTCGTCTTCCTGTTCGTCGATCTGTTCGACAATGTCGGCACCCTGGTCGGCGTCACCAAGGAAGCCGGGCTGGTCAAGCCGGACGGCACCATCCCGCGCCTCAACCGCATTCTGCTGGCCGACAGCATCGCCACCATCTTCGGCTCCTTCATGGGCACCAGCACGGTGACCTCCTATGTCGAGAGCGCGACCGGCGTCGCCGCCGGCGGCCGCTCGGGCCTGACCGCGGTGGTCACCGGGCTGCTGTTCCTGGGCGTGCTGTTCGTCGCGCCCTATGCCCAGGTCATCCCCGCCGTCGCCACGGCACCGGCGCTGATCCTGGTCGGCTCGCTGATGATGGCGCCGCTGGCCGAGATCGACTGGAAGGACCCGATGGTGGCCCTTCCCTGCTTCCTCACCCTGGCCGGCATCCCGCTGACCTTCTCGATCGCCAACGGCCTGGCTTTCGGCCTGACCGCCTATGCCCTGCTGAAGCTGGCGTCGGGCAAGGCGACCAAGGGCGACGTGACCCTGTTCGTCCTGGCCGCCTTGTTCGTGTTCCGCTTCGCCTATCTGTCCGAATGATGCGCCGCCTCGGCCTCGTCGTTGCGTTCATCGCGGCTGGGGCCGCGGCGGATACCAGCCTGTCGCCGGAGGCTGCGGCGCTGATCGCGCCGGTTCATGCCGCCTATGTCGAGGTGGAGCAACGCCAGGCGGCATTGCCGCCCGCCACCGATGTCCGCGAAAAGCTGGAAAGGCTGTGGGATCTCGACCAGGCCGCCCGGGATGCCTGGGGAAAACTCGACCTGTCGGTCCTGCCAAAAGATCAGCAGACCCTGGCGCGGGCCGCGCTCAAAACCGAGATCGTGGCGCATGATGTAGCCGACCAGGCCGCGCTGAAGCGCTTGATTCCGCCCGAGGGCTGGTTCCGGAGGTCGGTGGTGGGGAACAAGGCCGCGATGGCGGCCTTCCTGATCGTTCAGCACGCCGTCGAAGATCCCGACTTCATGCGCGCGACCCTGCCGAAGATCGAGGCGATGGTCAGGCAGGGCGAGGCCAGCGGCGAGCAATACGCCCTGCTCTATGACCGGGTTACCCTATTCTTCGACAAGAAGCCCCAGCGTTACGGCACCCAGGTCGAATGCGCCGGCGGCAAATGGGCTCCAAGCGACCTGGAAGATCCGGGCCGCCTGGACGAGTTGCGCAAATCGATGGGAATGCGGCCCGAAGCGGATTATCTGGGCGAATACGCCCGGACGCCCTGCCCTTAGCCCTTCTGCGCGGCGAGCGCGGCTCCCGTGATGATGTTGTAGCGGACCATGGCGTTGTCGACCGTCTTGCCGGTCAAGGCGCGCCACACCGCCAGCGCCTCGGTGCGCGGGAACGGGCCGTAGGTTTCCAGCTCTTGGCCGGGCGCCAGATGGCAGAAATCGGTATCGGCATATTCGCCGCCCACCACATACCAGCCGGTGCCCAGCATTTCGGCCTCGCCGAGGATGCGGAAGCGGATCAGGGCATTGTCGACGGTCTGGCCGGTCAGGGCGCGCCATTTGTTCCGGGCCTCGGCTTCGGAGAACGGCCCGAAGCGCTGTTCCTGCTGGCCGGGCGCAATCGCGGCGAAGCTGGTATCGGCATATTCGCCGCCAACCACATAGAATTTGCCATCGGACATGTGACCCGCCTCGCGTGCTGCTTTTGACTTTAGACCGGTTTTATACGATGTTCCCGCACCTCTGGGAACCTTGGAAAAGTACATTCGTCAATGAGCGAAATGCATATCATCGGCGGCGGTCTGGCCGGCTGTGAAGCCGCCTGGCAAGCCGCGCAGGCTGGAATCGACGTCGTCCTGCACGAAATGCGGCCGCATCGCCGCACCGAAGCGCATGGCAGCGACCGCCTGGCCGAGCTGGTCTGCTCGAACTCGTTCCGCTCGGACGATGCCGATCACAATGCCGTCGGACTGCTGCATGAAGAAATGCGCCGCCTCGACAGCCTGATCCTGACCCAGGCCGACATCCACAAGGTTCCCGCCGGCGGCGCGCTGGCGGTCGATCGCGACGGCTTCGCCGAAGGCGTGGAAAAGGCGCTGCTGGCCCATCCCCGCGTCACCTTGATGCGCGAAGAGATCGCCGGCCTGCCGCCCGAGGAGTGGACGCGCGTCATCATCGCCACCGGCCCGCTGACCTCGCCGCCTTTGGCCGACGCCATCCGTTCGCTGACCGGCGAAGACAGCCTCAGCTTCTTCGATGCCATCGCGCCGATCGTCCACAAGGACAGCATCGACTTCACCAAAGCGTGGTTCCAGTCGCGCTACGACAAGGGCACCGGCACCGACTACATCAACCTCCCGCTGACGCGCGAGCAGTACGACGCTTTCATCGACGATCTGCTGGCCGGCGAAAAGCACATGCCCAAGGATTGGGAAGGCACGCCCTATTTCGAAGGCTGCCTGCCGATCGAAGTGATGGCCGAGCGCGGCCGCCAGACCCTGTCCTACGGACCGATGAAGCCGGTGGGGCTGACCAATCCCCATAACCCGACGGTCAAGCCCTATGCCATCGTCCAGCTGCGTCAGGACAATGCGCTGGGCACGCTCTATAATCTGGTCGGCTTTCAGACCAAGCTGAAGCATGGCGAGCAGGTGCGCATTTTCCGCACCCTGCCCGGCCTGGAGAATGCCGAGTTCGCCCGTTTGGGCGGCATGCACCGCAACAGCTTCATCAACAGCCCGCGCCTGCTCGACACCACGCTGCGCCTGAAGCAGCGCCCGGCCTGGCGCTTCGCCGGCCAGATCACCGGCTGCGAGGGCTATGTCGAAAGCGCCGCGATCGGCCTGCTGGCCGGCCGCTTCGCCGCCGCCGAGGAGCTGGGCCGCGAGATCGCCCTGCCGCCGATCACCACCGCCATCGGCGCGCTGCTGAACCATGTCACCGGCGGCGCCAATCCCGAGACCTTCCAGCCGATGAACGTCAATTTCGGCCTGTTCCCGGAACCGGAGAACGAGCCCGGCAAGAAGCGCCTCAAGGGCCGCGACCGCAAGACCCTCTATTCGATCCGCGCCCGCGAGGCGCTGACCAAGTGGATGGAAGCGCCGGCGGCATAATGTAGGAAACATGATGACCCTCCGTCGCATCGCCTGTGCTCTCGCTTCCCTCTTCCTGGCGTGCACCGCCCGGGCCGAAGAGCTGCCGCCCTGGACGGAGGGCTATCTCTACATCCATCACATCAGCACCGGCCGGGGAAATTCCGCCTATATCGTCATGCCCGACGGCACCAGCCTGCTGATCGATGCCGGCGAGACGGATCAGGAATTCATCAAATCCGTCGCCCCTCTGAAGCCCTTCCCGCCGCGGCCGAACGCCGACCATGACGCCGGCTATTGGATCGCCGACTATATCCGGCAATTCGCGCCGCGCGGACGCCCCGCCGCCCTGGATTACGCCCTGATCACCCATTTCCATACCGACCATATGGGCTATCTGACGCCGTCGAGCCCGATGTCGGCGACCGGCGCCTATCGGCTGACCGGCATTACCGAAGTCGGCGACCTCATCCCGATCAGGACCCTGATCGACCGCGCCGCGCCGGGCTATGCGACACCCGTCGATCTGCGGACCTGCAACAGCGCCAGCAATAACGAGAAGACCCTGGCCAATTACCTGAAGATGGCCGATTACCGCCAGGCGCACGGCCTGGCCGTCGAAGGCCTGCATCCCGGCGCCCTCGATCAGATCCATCTCGGCGACCCGGCCCGCTTTCCCGCCTTCCATATCCGCAATATCGCCTCCAGCGGCGCCATCTGGACCGGCCATGGCGACAAGGCCGAGCAATACATCCCGCTCGACGGCTTCAAGGATTGCCATTTCGACGAAAACCCGTTCAGCAATGTGCTGAAGATCGGTTACGGCAAGTTCAGCTATTACTCCGGCGGCGACCTGCCCGGCGTGCCGAACTATACTCAGCCCTATTGGCGCGACATGGAAACGCCGGTCGCCGCGGTGGTCGGGCCGGTCAGCGCGATGACGCTCGACCATCATGGCAACCGCGACACGGTGAACGGCGCGATCCTGCGGGCCTTGCGGCCGCGCGTGATCGTCCAGCAGAACTGGCTGTCGGCCCAGCCCGGCGAGGAAGTGGTGGTCAGGATGGCGTCGCGGGAATTCTATCCGGGCCCGCGCGACGTGTTTTCCACCGGCATGGCGCCGGAGACCCGGGCCGCCATCGGTCCACTGATGGATCGGCTCTATAAAAGCTACGAAGGACACGTCGTGCTGCGCGTCGCCCCGGACGGCGCGTCATACGAAGTCTTCGTGCTCGACGACAAGGACACCAAGCGCAAGATCGTCGCGCGCTTCGGTCCTTACGAAACCGACTGAGCTCAGAAGCGGCCCAACCCCATCGCCATCATCAGCGACAAGGGCTTGGTATTGACCGCCGACCATTCGCGGTCGGTCACGTCGAAGCCCGTCTTGCGCAGCTTGCCGAGATAGGCGTCGGCCAGCTTGGCCTGCAGCAGGGCGGGAATGGCGGCGCGGGAAACACCCCGCCGCAATTTGCGGGCCGAGGCCAGATGGCCGGCGGCCGTCTGTGCGATCTGCTCGGCCAGTTCGATCAGGCCCGGCGGCTTCTCGCCGGCCAGCACCTCTTCGATGTCCAGGCCCTTCTCCGTGATCGGCAGATGAAGCCGGCGCGCCTTGATCATGAAAGGATGAGCGCGCAGCAGCCCGATCAAGCCCCAGGCCTGGCCGACATGGCGGGCCGCCTCCTGGGTCGCCGCATCCTCGCCGCCCAGCACCAGCGCGGCCAGTTCGCTCAACCCCGCCGAGCTGTCTTCGACATAGAGCTTCAATTGCGCCAGACTTTCCAGCGGCTGGTCCAGCATGTCGTGTTCGCGCGCCTCGATCAGCCGGTCGAACAGCGGACGCGGCAAGGATTGGCGCAGGACCAGTTCGGACAATTGGTCGGCGAGAGGATGATGGCCGGGCGTGCCGGCGCAGACGCGATCCATAGTGTCGCGCCACCATTGCAGGCGGATCTGCCCCAGCATCGCCTCGGAGACCGTCTCTCGGATACGCGCGATCTCGATATTGAAGGCGTACAGGGTGAACAGATCCTCGCGGCGCTCCGGCGGCGCGAACAGGGCGGTGATGAAACGGTCGCGGTCATAGCGCCTGACCGTCATGCCGTTTTCAGAGAGTCCTCGCGGGTCCGCCACTTCAGTTCCTTTACGTTCCGGTTTCGCTCTTGATATATAGGCCGTCCTATTTTTTCCAGGGTAGTTCAGCACCATGACCGTACATATCGTCGGCGCCGGCCTCGCCGGCCTCTCCTGCGCCCTCGCGGCGGTCGACG
The DNA here is from genome assembly GCA_021325215.1 of Alphaproteobacteria bacterium. Taxonomy (GTDB): domain Bacteria; phylum Pseudomonadota; class Alphaproteobacteria; order Rhodospirillales; family Magnetospirillaceae; genus JAJPHO01. The sequence goes on along the minus strand of JAJPHO010000004.1, from coordinate 35,128 downwards.
ACGGCCACCAGGTGGTGCTGCATGAAGGGGCCCGCCAGGCCGGCGGACGCTCGCGCTCCTGGCCCGAGCCGACCCTGGGACGCATCGTCGATAACGGCACCCATATGGTGGTCGGCGCGAATTATGCCGTGTTCGACTATCTGAAGCGGATCGGCAGCGAGAACAGCATGATCCCCGGCCCCACCGCTTTTCCGATGCTCGATCTGCGCACCAACCGGATCTGGACCGCCACGCCGCTGCGGCTGCTCGGCTCGGTGCTGGCCTCGATGTGGCGCATGCCGCGCGACACGGATTCGCCGATCTCGGACGCGCTGGGCCGCTCGAAGAATTACCGCCGCTTCTGGGACCCGCTGGCCCTGGCGGTGATGAACACCCCGGCGGACAAGGCCTCGGCCCTGGTGTTCCGCCGCGTGCTGCAGCGGACCCTGTGGAAGAGCCAGAAGGCCAGCCAGCCCTGGCTGGTCAAGGAAGGCCTGTCGGAAAGCTTCATCCAGCCGGCCATCGCCGCGCTGGAAAAAGCCGGCGCCGTGGTCCGCCTCAACGATCCGCTGCGCTCGCTGGAGCGCGATGGCGACCGCGCCACCAAGCTTGCTTTCGACAGCGAAACGATCGAGCTCGGTCCGGACGACAAGGTGGTGCTGGCGACCCCCTGGGTGGTGGCGCGCGGCTTTCTGCCCGAACTGCCCGACCTGCCGGCCAGCCCGATCGTGAATGTGCATTTCCGCATGGCCGAACCGCCGCCCCCGCCCAACAAGGCCGGGTTCCTCGGCCTGCTGGGCGGTACCGGCGAATGGCTGTTCGTGCGCGGCGACGTGGTCTCGGTGACCATCTCGGGCGCCGCCAAGGTGATCGACCTGCCCGGCGAAGATATCGCCGCCCTGGTCTGGCAGGATGTCGCCCGCGCCTTGCAGATCGAGACGCCGCCGACCGCCACCCGGGTGATCAAGGAAAAGCGCGCGACCCTCTATCACACGCCGGAAATCGAGGCGCGGCGCCCCGCCCCCCGCTTCGGCGAAAACCTGATCCTGGCCGGCGACTGGACCGCCACCGGACTGCCCTGCACGCTGGAAGGCGCGCTGACGTCGGGTAACGTGGCGGCCTCGCTGTTACGCTGAAAAAGGGCGTGCTACTCTGGGAAAAATCCCTCGGGGGGAGCGCGCGTTGGATAGCACCGAAGCGATTGGCAACGAGCTGCTGAGAAAGCTCGACAAAGTCAGCCTGGAAATGGCGGAAGTGGCCGGATCGGTCTCCGAGATCGCCGGCTTCGTCAATGAACAGCAGCAATTGTTCGACCAGCTGCGCGAGCTGGTCGAGAAGCTGACGGCGGATATCGGCCATATCGAACAGGCCGGGCGCGACACCAGCAGCGCCACCGCCAGCGCGGCCGACCAGTCGAACCGCTCGCTGGCCGCCGCCGGAAACGCCGTTTCGGCGATCCGCCAATTGGTCGATTCGGTCGGCGGCATGGGCGAAAGGCTGGGCGGCCTCGACAGCGCCCTGGGCGCCGTCCGCGATTCCTCGCGCACCATTCAGACCATCTCGCGCCAGACCAACATGCTGGCCCTGAACGCCACCATCGAAGCGGCCCGCGCCGGTGAGATGGGCAAGGGCTTTGCCGTGGTGGCGACCGAGGTCAAAACCCTGTCGCACCAGACCGATACCGCCACCAAGGAAATCGACGGCACGCTGGGCAAATTGTCCGAGAATATCGGCCAGCTGGTCACCTCCAGCACCGCCTCGCTGTCGGTGGCCGACCAGGTCAATCAGGGCGTCGGCATTATCACCGGCGCGCTGGAAGGGTTCCGCGACTCTCTGTCGACCGTCGAGTCCAAGGTCGGCAATATCGCCCAAGCCAGCAGCGACAGCCTCAGCCATTGCCGAACCGTGCTCGACCGCATCGGCCATTTCACCGAAGGGGTGCACCGCACCGCGGAACAGCTGCGGACCGTCGACCAGCGGGTGCAGAGTTGCCTGGACCATAGCGAAGGACTGATGAACGTGCTGGCCGGCAGCGCGCTGGCCAACGATGACAGCACGATGCTGCAGGCGCTGGCCGAAGCCAACGCCGCCGTGACCGAGGCTTTCGAAAAGGCGGTGGCGGAAGGCCGGATCGGCTTCGAGGCCCTGTTCGACGAAAATTACCAGCCGATCGCCGGCAGCAATCCGAAGCAGGTCATGACCGCCTTCACCGAGCTGACCGATTTGATCCTGCCGCCGATCCAGGAGCCGATGGCGGCGCGCGATCCCCGCATCGTCTTTTGCGCCGCGGTCGACCGCAACGGCTATCTGCCGACCCACAATCTCAAATTCGGCCAGAAGCAGGGCAGCGATCCGGTGTGGAACAACGCCAATTGCCGCAACCGCCGCATCTTCGACGACCGCACCGGCCTGCGCGCCGCCCGCAACCGCGAGCGGTTCCTGCTGCAGACCTATCGCCGCGACATGGGCGGCGGCAATTTCGTGATGATGAAGGACCTGTCGATGCCGATCATCCTGCGCGGCCGCCACTGGGGCGGCCTGCGCCTGGCTTACCGGATCGCCTAGCGGGATGACCTCAACTTAACGAATAGCTTCATCCCGCTCGGAGGAGCGGAGCGATGACCGAAGGGAATGCAGAGCCGACCCCGAGGGTGCGGGGGAGGCTCCCCTGCGTCAATTTAGCGAGGCGAGCAGCTTGGCCAGCTCGCCTTTCCACAGCGACGCCTTGAGCAGCGAGAAATGGCCGTTGCTCTCGGCGCTGACCGGCAGCATCACCGCCTGGGCATGCGGCACCTTGGCCACCAGCTTTTCGAACACGCCGAGTTCGACCGGGTTCAGCGCGTCGTCGGTGAAGTTCACCGCCAGCACCTTGGCCTTGATCGAGGGCAGGCCCGGCTCGGGGTCGTAATCGACCGACGCTTCCATGCCGTAGAGATAATCGTTGGCGTCGACGTTCTTCTTCGCCGCCGCCACCAGCTTTTCGTAATAGCCGACACCATCCTTGAAGGTCGGAGCATTGTGCTGCAGCGTCTCCAGCCCCTGGGTCATCGCCGTGAAGATCGGCAGGGTGTAGACGAAATGGCTGGGCTGGGTGGTGTAGTTGCCGTCATGCCAGTCGGGATCGTGGCGGATCGATTCGGTCACCGTACGGCGGATCAGGATGTTGCGGCCGCTGATCTGCATCGGCAGACACGCGATCGGCATGCCGCCATCCATCATGTCGGGATGACGCTCGAGCCATTGCCAGGTGTTCATGCCGCCCATCGAGACGCCGAGCACCAGCTTGAGATGCGTGACGCCAAGACCTTCGGTCACCAGGCGATATTGCCCCTCGACCAGATCGGCATAGCCGTAATGGGGGAACTTGCCCTTCAGCCCGTCGCTCGGCTTGGACGAACCGCCGCGCCCAAGCCCGTCGGGAATGATGACGTAATATTTGCTGACATCGAGCGGCTGGCCGGGATGGAACAGCTCGCCGGCCAGGCTGGGCAGCAGGAACTCCTCGGCGACATTGGTGGTGCCATGCAGCAGCAGCACCGCGTTGGTGACCGCGCCATTGGCGTCGCGTTTGGGCGTGCCGAGGGTCAGATAATGGAATTTGACGTTCTGGAGAGTGTCGCCCGTGCTGAAATGAAACTCGGGCGCAGTCCACACCGCATCGGTGACCGGCGGCAATCCAGCCGGTGTTTCCACCGCCGATGCATGACCAGCCGCCATCGCGACACACAGAAGCGAAGCCAGAAATCCCCGACGCATTGCCTACTCCCTATACCTAGACCACTTCGCGACCTGATTGGGTCGCAAAGCGTTCCAGAGTCTTTATGACGCATCGCCTCCGGCTCAGCGATTGTCCGCTACGCTTCCCGCCGGACGACCGGCGCGGCGCCAGTCGGCGCCGTGAGCAGTTCCCGTTTCCAAGGAAACGCAAACCGCTCCAGGGACAATGATAGGCGGAACAGCGACGCCGCTCCAAGCCCCCTTTCCGTATAGTTTTTGTCAGGAAATTGCGATCAGCCCCATCGCGTCGATCAGCGTGCGCAGCTCCTGCCGTGCCGCGACGTGGGACAAGGTCATGGCCAGCCCCTGCTCCTCGCCGCCCAGATCGAGCAAGGTCAGGCCCTGCAGAAACAGCTCGCGATAGATCACGCGCTCATTGAGCCCGTCCAGCATGCGAAAGCCGATGCGCTTGGACAGGGCGTCGAGCAGCCGCTCCATCTCGCGCTTGTTGCGGGCATCCAGCGTCGAAAGCCGGTTCCGCAGCACGAACCACTCGAAGCTGGCCGCCTCGCCGCGCATCGCCCGGGCCTTCCTGGTGTCCCACACCATCTCGGCATAGGGGCCGGGCTTGACGATCTTGAGGCTGTCGCCATCGACCGACGCCAGCAGATCAAGGTCGATGAAGCTGTCATTGAGCGGCGTCACCAGCACGTCGGCAAAGGAATGGCCCAGGCGCGACAGCGGGTGGTCGCTGCCCGGCGTGTCGATGATGACGGCGTCGCAGCGCCCGGACAGTTCGGCGAGATGGGCATGGAAGGCGTCGGCGTCCTGCTCCGGGTCCGCCGAGGGCGGCACGGCGCGGTGGTCGGAATGGCCGAGGCGGCCCCCCTCCGGATCGCGCTTGCGGCGGTTCTCGATATAGCGGGAGAGCGTCGCCTGGCGGGCATCGAGATCGATCGAGCCGACCCTCAGGCCCTGGCGCAGCATCGCCACCAGCAGATGCATGGCGATGGTGGACTTGCCGGTCCCGCCCTTTTCATTGCCAAGGACGATGATCCTGCTTTTCTTCGCACTCATATGGCGGAACGGACCAACTCGGCCGATTGCCGGGCGCGGGTCAGGGCGGAGGGAATGCGGTCGAGCAGTTCGGGCACCGCTGGATCGGCGCTGCGCAAGGACGCGGTCAACTGGCTGCACAGCTGGGCCAGCTCGCCGGCGCCGACGCATTCCGCCGCCGTGCGCGAACGGTCGGCGATGGCGGCGGCGGCGGAGTAGTCGGACCGGCCGACCGCGTCGCGGATCGCCTGGGAAGATTTGCCGGCCTGGTCGAGGAAGCGGCCATACAGCTCGAAGGCGTCCTCGTTCAGGCTGCCGAACACGTCTTTCAGCGCGGCGGGAACAAAAGGCGGAGCCGGCGGGATCTCCGCTCTGGGCGCCGGAGCCGCGGCGGCAACCGGTTTGGCCGCCGACGCAGGCGCGGCATCAGCCGGCTGGCGCAGCGCCGCGGCGGCCGGCAGCCAGCGCTGCACCGCCTGGTCCAGCAGATCGATGGCGACCGGCTTGCTGAGATAATCGTCCATGCCGACATCGAGGCAATATTGCGCGGCGCCCGCCAGCGCGTCGCCGGTCAGCGCCACGATCGGCAGCCGCGCGCGCCCAGTCGCGCCTTCATCGGCGCGCAGACGCTTGGTCAGCTCATAGCCGTCCATTTCCGGCATGTGGCAATCGGTAATCAGCAGGCCGTAAGGCCGCTGTTCGAACATGGCCAGCGCCTCGACGCCATTGGCCGCCACGTCGATGCAATAGCCCAGCCGGTTCATCAAATTCTTCATGACGATCTGGTTGGTCGGATTGTCTTCCGCCACCAGGATCATCGCCCCCGCCGCCAGCGCCTCTTCGGCCGAGACCGGACGCCATTTCATCCGCTTCGCCACGGCCGGCCTGGGCGGCTCGGCGGGCGGCGGCGGCAGGACCGGACGGCCCGGTTCCGGGCGCTGCACATGATTGGCCAGCCCCGCCCTGAGGGATTCGCGGCGCAGCGGCCGCCCCAGAGTCAGCAGGAAAGAGCGGATGACATCGTCGGGCAGCTTGTCGCGCTGGCTGCGCGAGGCGACCAGCACCGGCACAGCCGCCTTGTCACCCTCCTTGGCCAGCTCCGGCGACAGCACGGCCACCGTCGCGGCGGCCAGGTCGCTGTCGATCAGCACATAGTGGAAGGGCTGCTTCGTTTCGACCGCCTGGCGATAGGCGGCCAGGGCCGCTTCCGGATCGTTCAGGCTCACGGCTTCGGCACCCAGCCAGGTGAGATAGCGCGCCCAGATCTCGCCTTCGCGGGGTTCCCTGGCCACGGTCATCACGCGGGCATGAACGCCACCGCGCACCGGCGGTTCCGCACCGTCGACCGGCGAGCAGGGCACGCGGAACCAGAAGGTCGAGCCTTGCCCTATGGTCGAGCGGACGCCGATCTCGCCGCCCATCAGATCGACCAGCTGGCGGCTGATCGACAGTCCCAGACCGGTGCCGCCGAACCGGCGGGTGATCGAGCGGTCGGCCTGCTCGAAGGGACGGAACAGGCGCTGCGCCTGCTCTTCGCTGATGCCCAGGCCGGTGTCGGTGACCGAGAAACAGGCGTGGGTCTCGGCGCGCTCGTTCTGCTCGACCCAGGCTTCGATCACCACCGTGCCGCGATCGGTGAACTTGACCGCATTGCCGGCCAGGTTGATCAGCACCTGACGCAGGCGCACCGGATCGCCGACATAGCGGTCGGGCTGGCCGGGATCGATCTGCGACATCAGGGTGATGCCCTTTTCCTCGGCGCGCGGCATCAGCAGCTCGGCCACTTCCTCGACCATGTCGGTCAAAGACAGCGGCTCATAGGTCAGGTCCAGCTTGCCGGCCTCGATCTTCGAGAAGTCGAGGATGTCGTTGATGATGGTCAGCAGCGCGCTGGCGGAACCGAGGATCACCTCCGCCATCTTGTTCTGCTCGGCGTCGAGCTCGGTCTGGTTCAGCAGGCGCGCCATGGTCATCACGCCGTTCATCGGCGTGCGGATTTCGTGGCTCATGGTGGCCAGGAATTGCGACTTGGCCCGGGTCGCCTCCTCGGCCTGCTCCTTGGCGGCGGCCAGGTCGGCGGTGCGTTCGGCCACCATCTTCTCCAGGTTCACCGTATTGAGGAACAGACGCTGCTGACGGCGCCCCATATGCCAGGCAAAGCCCGAGACCATGATCGAGACCAGCACGGCGGCGGCGGCGCCGTAATTGGCGACGCGGCGCAGTTCGGTGGCGGCCTGGTTGGTGCGCTCGGCCGCATGGCCGGTGCTGTCGGCGATGATGGTGTTGAGCTGCGCCGACATGCGGTCGATATGGCTGTCGAACGGCGTCATGAAGGAGACGGCGGCGCCGAAATCGACGTCCATCATCGACCCCACCCACGAGATCGCGCCCTTGTAGAGTTCGAGGCTGCGGATGAAATCATCCAGCGACGCGCGCGCCGCCGAATTGGACTCATTGTCGCGATAGGCGCGCAGCTCGACCAGGATATTGTCGATCTCGGTGGCCAGCGCCGCCATCTTCTTATCGAGGTCGGGCAGTTTTTCGTGCGCCGCCTCCTGGGTCATCAGCCGGTAGATGTCGGCATCGACGGCGCGGATGCGCGAGGTCAGCCCGGCCAGGCGCACGACGCTGTCGAGGTCGGTGTCGACGACCTCCTTCATCGTGTGTTCCTGGTGCTGAAGGATATAATTGTAGGCCTGAAACACCAGGATGGTGAAGATCAGGAAGAAGATCGGAAAGATCGCGATGTTGAGCAGGTGCGACAGGCGCTTTTCCGCCGGCACCGTGGCGGCGGGTGCCGAAGCTGGCGCGATTTTATATTGCTGAACTACCGTGTCCGGCCTGTACTGCACTTTTCCCCCAAGCGGTTAAGGCCACCCTAACCAAGCGCGGGGCGGCCTGCCATCAATATTCCTTTACCATCAGTTGAAATCCGTCGGCGAAACGGATCTGCCCCTCTTTGATCGCCGCACTGTTCACACCGATCTCGACGTCCGGCACGGTCGTGACTCCCACCATGCAGCGCCGTTCCTTCACGCAATTGGTTCCCGCCGACAACACCAGGGTCTGGTTGGCGACGCCATATTTCAGCACCATTGCCCCATCCAGCCCGGCGGTCAGGATCACCGCCTTCAAATCCCTCTGCCCCGCCAGCGCATGAATCTCGACCAGGCGCGGCACGATCTTGGCACGCGCCGGATCGGCCGAGTCCTGCAAAGAGCGCAGGATTGCCGCGGCTTCTTCGGCCGAACCGCTGCGGTCGCGGTCGTAGAGCACGGCCACCACGCTGCGATCGGCAGGCTCGGCGATGAAATCCAACACCCGGAGCTCGATCTTCACCTCGAGCGGCGAAACCGCCGCCTCGGCAAACAGCCCCGTCAGCGCCAGAGCGCCGCCGCATGCCATCAGGGCTATTTTCCTAAAATACATGATAAATTCGCCTCAACACAATGTTACGATAGAAACGTTATTTCAATTGTCTTTTTGTTGAGTGAGGGGTTACCGGTCCCGCCCTTGCGCGGTCAGGCACGGATGTTAGAATTGTCCCTAAGGATCGTTTTAGGTCGGCGGCTCCCCGCCCCGGCCATGACGCCAACCTAGTCGTGTCCCTTTCCCGGCGGAGTCCCCATTTGTGAGCAGTCGCAGGATTTTTTTGCAGGGCGCGATGGCAGCCGGCGCGATGCTGGCAGCGCCTTCGGTGATCGGGGCCGCAACGCCCTCGTCCAAATCGATTCCCTATGTCCCGATCGAGGACATTCCCAACCACCGCCAGATGATGCGCGACGTGGTGATCGCCCTGGCCGACTACTGCAAGAAGCGCCGCCCCGACATGGTGGTGCTGGCGCGCAACGCGCCCGAACTGATCATCAAGGGCCGCCGCGAAGCCGAATGGGAAGCCGGACGCGATCCCGACGGCGTGGCCCAGGGCCGCTACGCCCCCGAGGGCAGCATCGACGGCCCCTATCTCAACGCGGTGGACGGGCTGCTGGTCGACGGAGCCTTCTATGGCTACGAGATGTATGAAAAGCCGACCCGCCCCGACGACCAGCAGGCGCTGCTGGACGCGGTCGAGGCGATGCGCAAACAGGGCAAGCACACCCTGTCGATCGATTACTGCAAGGAAGGCGGCCACATCTCCGATGCCGCCGCCAAGGCTCAGAAGGCCAAGCTGCTGTCCTATATCGACACCGAGGGCAGCAAGCTGCTCGGCCATGTGCCGACCGGCGCGCCGGCCAGCGAGAATCCCAATCACGTCACCGATCTGTCCGAGGCGCGCAATTTCCTGCCGGTATTGACCGCCAACGCCTATACCCAACGCGACAAATGGTTCCAGGCGCTGGCCGGCACCAATCACGATCTGCTGCTGGTCGACCCGTTCTTCCATGGCTCGTCGATGACGGCCCAGGACATCACCGCGCTGAAGTTCAAGCGCATCGGCAGCAAGCGCCTGGTCTTCGCGCCGCTGTCGGTCGGCTATGCCGCGATCGACCGGTTCTATTGGCAGAAAGGCTGGAGGGTCGGCTCCCCGGACTGGATCGCCGCGGTCGATTCGGAGAATCCCGGCCGCTTCGCCGTCAATTACTGGAGCGATGCCTGGAAGAAGGTGCTCGGCAATTACGTCACCGGCCTGTGCGACCTCAATATCGATGGCATTCTGCTGGACGGGCTCGACACCTATCTGCAGTTCGAGGCGATGCTGCCGATTTGACCATGAAGAAAGTCGATTGGGCCCTGTTTGCCGAGTTGCGCTGGGCGGCCATGGTCGCGGGCCTGGCCGTCGCGGCCATGCTGGGCACCGAATTGACCCTCAACAATCTGCTGGGCGGCGAAACCGAGCATTCGCAGCAGGACGCGCTGGCCTCGATGGTGTCGCTGGCGATGCTGCTGGGGCTGGTGGGCGCCGTCTCGGCGGCACTGGTGCTGGCGCCGGCACAGCTTCTGATGGCGGCGCTGATGCGCGTCACCCCGATCGCCGCCGCGCTCAGCCTTCCCGCCGGCGCCGTACTGACCTGGTACGCCTTCGACCGGGTACTGCCGCTGGACGTCAATCTCGGCTTCAACGGATTGCCCGCCCTCAGCGGCCCGCAATCCCTGACCTGGACGCGCTATTTCTCGGCTTGCGGCTTCCAGGCCGGCACCGGCCTGTTCAGCCTGGCCTCGCTGCATCTGCGCCGCCACGGCCATGAAAGGGCGCGGATGCTGCTGATCCTCGCTTTGGGCATCGCGGCGCTGGTATTCGGGATGATCTGGGGCAACGCCATGGCGGAGCTGCACCCAGCGGTCAAACCCACGCCTTGAGAGCGTTTTCCAGGCGCTGGCGGCCGGCCTCGTCGGGCGGCAGGCCGAAGCGCAGCCAGCGGGGCGCGGTCGAAAAAGGCCGCACCAGGATACCCTGCTGCCCGAGATATTCGAACAGGGCCCAGGCGCGCGGCGCATTGACCAGGGTGAACAGAGTGGTGCCGCCGACATTCGACATCCCGGCCCGGCCGAGCAGCGAAATCAGCACATTGGAGTCATGAACCAACTTGCGCCGGGTTTCCTCAATCCAGGCGGTGTCGGACAGCGCCCGCCGGCCGATTTCGAGAACCGGACCGCCGACCGCCCACGGCCCCATCGCCTGGCGCAGCAGCCGGGCCAGCTGGGGCTCGGCGATGGCGAAGCCGAGACGCATGCCGGCCAGGCCGAAGAACTTGCCCAGGCTGCGCAGCACCACCAGCCCGGGACGGGCGTAAGGCGCCAGCGACAGCTCGGGGACCGGATCGCAGAAGGCCTCGTCGACCACCAGCAGACCGCCGCGCGCCGCCTGTTCGTCGGCCAGCTCCAGCAGGCGCTCGGCATCGTGGCGGCGGCCGTCGGGATTATTGGGATTGCACAGCACGACCACATCGGCGTCGACGGTGCGGTCCAGGGTTTCCAGCGCCAGCACATGATGGCCGGCCATGCTGAAGCAGCGGCTGTACTCGCCATAGGTCGGACCGATCACCGCCACCTGCGAGAAGGGGCGCAGACGCGGCAGGATCTGCAAAATCGCCTGCGAACCGGGCGCCGTGGCCAGGAAATCGGGATCGTCGGCGCCGTAAGCCGCAGCGGCGGCCCCGCGCAGCGCCAGATCCTCGGCCAGGCCGGGCAGACGCTGCCACAGCTCGGCCGGCAGATCGGCGATCGGATAGGGAAACGGGCTGATCCCGGTCGACAGATCGAGCCAGCCCTGCTCCGGCTTGCCGAAGCGGGCCTCGGCCAGGCCGAGATCGCCGCCATGGGTCGGCAGCGCGAACGGATCGGAGGTCAAAGCGGATAATCTCATTCCGGATCAGCTATCACTCGCGGGTGTTCGCCGCAATGCCGGCGATGAAATCGCCCAGGGTGCGGAACTCCTCACCGCGCGGCGAGGACCCGCGCCAGGCCAGAGCCAGCTGCCGCCCGGCCCCATCCTCCTTCAAAGGCCGGGTCACCAGGCCCAACCCGTCCAGCGCGCCGGACTGCACCGCCAGCTGGGGCAGCAGCGTGACGCCGAGCCCGGCCGCCACCATCTGGATCACGGTCGGCAGGCTGGTGCCCTTGATCTCGTCCTGCTGGCGGGTCGGCCGCAGCTTGCACACCTCCAGCACATGTTCGCGCAGGCAATGGCCGTCCTCCAGCAGCAGCAGCTCGGCCCGCTCGAGATCCTCGGCGTCGATGCTGTCGCGCGCCGCCAGCGGGTGGTCGGCCGGGCAGGCCAGATAAAAGGGATCATTACCCAGCGAGGTAATGGCCAGCGTGCCGGTCGGATAGGGCAGCGCCAGCAGCCCGGCATCGAGCTGGCCGTCGTTCAGCTCGTCGATCAGCCGCGCCGTCTGCACCTCGCGCAGATAAAGCTGCAGATGCGGGAAGGCCTCCTTGCACGGCAGCACCAGGCGCGGCAGCAGGTAAGGCGCGATGGTCGGGATCACGCCCAGATGGAACGGGCCGGACAGCGGCTCGACGGTCGAGCGGACCATCTCGACCAGGGCCTCGGCATCCAGCAGCAGCGCCTGGCCGCGCCGCGCCACCTCGTTGCCGAGCGGCGTGAACAGCACGCGGCGCTTGGTGCGCTCGACCAGCTGGGCGCCGAGCAGGTCTTCCAGCTCGGCCAAACCCGCGGAAAGCGTCGATTGGGTGACGTGACAGGCCTCGGCGGCATGGCCGAAATGGCCATGTTCATGCAGGGCTTGCAGGTAGCGCAGCTGGCGCAGGGTGGGTAACGCGATCATAAGCCCATCATATCCAATGGCTTACCCGCCGCAATCCTACGGAAATGTGACATTCCTAAACAAAGAGTAAAAATTGGCTTCTAATTGCCCCCCCGAACGGGCTAACTTTGCTCCCTCCGCCATGGGGCAATGGCGGACGCTGATCAATTGCCGGATGGGGAGGCAGTGGTGAGCAAGGACTGGGCGAGAGCCTGGAACTGAGCACAGCACTATAGGGGGTGTGGGCTTTGGCGGATCAACGGTCTTTTGTACGGCGCTTCGCCGCGCCGGTGGCGGCTTTTATTCGGCGTAACTTTCCCGAACGTCACATCATCTTCAAAGACCACCGCCGCGTGGTCTCGCTCAAGGTCAAGACCGCGCATCAGCTGGTCGCCGCCGGCACCCTGGCCGGTTGCCTGGTGTGGGCCGTCGCGGCCACCGGCGCCTGGATCTACGGCTCCGCCCTGTTGGCCTCGAAGGAAAAAGAGATCGCGGTGCGCGCCGCCGAGATCGACGACATGAAGACCAATTATCAGGCGGCCTTCGGCAAGCTCGATGAATTCCAGTCGGTCTTCACCGGTATTACCTGCGAAATCAACGACATCCAGGACAGCCTGCTGCGCATCACGGAAAAGAGCGTCGGCACCGGCACGGCCAAGGTCAAGGGCGCGATGCCCCATCTCGACGCCGATCCCAACCAGTGCCGCGCCGCCGGCTCGGTGCGGATCGCCGAGTCCGAGGGCACCCAGCGCATCGTCGGCGCCCTGCCCCGTCCCTCCGGGTCGGTCGAGCACGACATCCTGCTGCGCCGCGTTTCGCAGCTGACCGAATCCCTGGAGCGACTGCGCGAAAGCCATGGCGCCTTCCTGCGCCATTCCGCCGACATCACCGCGATGCGCATCGGCGAGCTGGAGCGCACCCTGGCTTCGGTCGGCGTGGCCACCAAGATGGCCACGGTGGCCGGCGACGCCCGCTTCGGCCGCGGCGGCCCCTACATCCCGGCCCCCCGTGCCGGCTCCACCCTGCCCGACGATTTCAACCCGGTGTCGCTGTTCAACAGCCACGCCGACCGGCTGGACAATCTGGCCACGGTGATGAAGTCGTTGCCCCTGGCCTCGCCCCTCGAAGATTTCGAGATGACCAGCCCGTTCGGCTCGCGCAACGATCCGATCAACGCCATGACCGGCATCCATGAAGGCGTCGATCTCGGCGCCTCGACCGGCACGCCGGTCGCCGCCACCGGCGACGGCCAGGTGGTGTGGGCCGGCTGGCGCGACCGCTATGGCAACCTCATCGAGATCGACCATGGCAACGGGCTCCGCACCCGGTATGGCCATCTGTCGAAAATCATGGTGACGAACGGGGCGCACGTTTCACGCGGCTCGATCATCGGCCTGGTCGGAGAGACCGGCCGCACCACTGGCCCCCATCTGCACTATGAGGTGCGGGTCGGGGAACAGGCCACCAACCCAATGAAGTTTATCGTGGCAGGGCAAAATGTTCTCAAAACCCAATAAACCTCAGGCGGCTCACCGCGCCACCCCGTCGATCATCGGCAGCAATTGCAGCCTGGCCGGCGACATCTCCAGCGACGGCGAAGTGCATGTCGACGGCAAGGTGATCGGCGATGTGCGCTGCGCCACCCTGGTCATCGGCGAGGCTGGCGGCGTCACCGGCGAGATCAACGCCGAGACCGTGCGCGTCCTCGGCTCGGTCACCGGACAGATCACCGCCCGCGCGGTGGAACTGGCCAAGACCGCCCGCATCAAGGGCGACATCACCCACGAGACCCTGGCGGTCGAAGCCGGCGCCTTCGTCGAAGGCCGCTTCAACCGCATGCCTGCCGAGGGTGCCATCGTCGAGCCGGTGCAAAGCCTGACCGCCCCCGAAGCGGATCAGACCGCCGAGGGCCCGGCAGCCAACGTCATAATGCTGGGTAACTAAGGCTTTAGCCGCGGCGCCGGTCGTTGTTCCGACGATCGGACATGCGTCGCTCGGGCGGCCGCGGCAGCGGCTTCTTGCGGCGGAACGGCAATATGTCGGCGAAGCTGCGGCGCCCCGAGATTTCGAGCAACGTCCAGCGCAGCAGCGGGATCTGGCGCACCACCGAAGCCGGCAGCAGGCAGATCTCGCAATCCTCCTCGGCCTTGAATTTGCAGCCGTTCGGCTGACCGAACATGGCCCGGGTTTCGTTGAACACTCCGCCGGCCATCAGCAGTTCGGCGGTGGTGCCCCGGCGGGACAATCCAACCGATCCGCTTGCCACCACCGCCAGCCAGTCGCGCGGCTCGATAGCGTCGCCGGCCTTGTATCTGCGCCGCTCCATCCGCTGGGCCAGGCGCGTCAAGGTGGTTTCCGACAGAGCCTCGGAACAGAGCTGGGTCGAGCGCAGGAAACTGCGGGCCTCGGCGCGCGACAGCAGCCGGTCGACCACCCCGGTGCGGGTCAGGAATTCGCGCAGCAGATCGAGCGGCATCGCCAGCGACTTTACATAGGTGCGGCACCGGTAATTATAGGTCGACGAGCGTCCAGACAGCCCCGCCACCTCGCCGATCAGGCTGCCTGCGGTAAAGCCGCCGCCGCGCGCCTCGTCGCCCGACAGGCGCTCGACCACCCCGCCGACGATCAGATGCAGAATATGGATCGGCTGCCCTTCTTCCAACAGGACGGTGCCCGGCGCGTGGGTCTCGATCGGGCAATTGAGCAGCATCGACAATTCGGGATGCGGCACCTTGGGGAAATAGTCGCGCAGATATTCGAAGGCGGCGCGCCGGTCATAATCCTGATTGCCGGCGATCAGCACGTCGACGGTGCCGAAGGCGCGGTTGGTGCCGATCTCCAGCTCGTCGGCATTGAGCGGCCGCTCCAGATGGCTGAGCAGCAGCGCGGCCGACTCGTCCTGGCGGAAATCCATCGCCGCGCCATGGATCAGCCCGCCGCCGACATCGATCTTCTTGAGGGTGGCGGGACGCTGGTAATCGGCGATGACCCGGTCGAAGAAGGCCTGCGAAATACCGACGCGCTCATCGGTCTCCAGCATCCCGTGCAGGACTTCCCGGGAGACGATGTCGGCCCAATGGGCGTAGGACCGGTAGCCATCATGCCACAAGGCGCGAAACATGAAGACGCTGGTCTCGACCGGATGGGGCGACAGCAACGGCATGACGTCCAGGCCGTTGACGTCGTTCCACTTGTCGAATTCCAGGTCGCGGATGTCGAAGCATTCGGCGAACATCGCCTCGTCGATCGCCATCAGGGCGCACAATTTCTTGGTGACCGAGGTGCGCACCAATTTGGTGGCAAAATATTTGAGCCGGTGCCCGGCGCGCAGCAGCGTGGTCAGACCGGCGAAATGATCATCGTGGCAGTGGGTGTGGAAGACACCGGCCACCTCATTGACGCCGATGCCCAGCGCATCGAGGGTGTGATTGACGTTGGGGCCGGCGTCGATCAGATAGACGCGCCCCTGATAGACCAGCACGCTGCCCATGCTGGGCCGGTCCGGGTCCCAGCCATTGCCGTCGCCCGAATGGATCACCGAGAAATAATCGCGCTGCAAGCTGCTGTAGGGCAGCCGGTACGGGGTCTGATAGGTCTCGTCCGCCGCCAGATTGAGATCGACCAGTTCGACATCGCCGCCCATGGCGAATTCGAACAGATTGAGGCCGCGTCGCGTTATCGTCAGCCCGGCCGGCAGCTCCAGCGGCGCGTCCGACAGGATGCGGGCGTCGAGCAGCTCGGTCGGGGCGCGCACCTTGCCGAAGGCGAAGCGGTCCTTGAAGGCCAGGATCTCATTGGCCAGCTGCCCCTCGATACCGGCTTCGGCCAGTTCGTCCTGGCCCACCAACCCGTAATTGCCGCGGTGGATATAATGCAGCTGCGCCTCGACCTGCTGGGCGTTACCGATCAGCAGCGGAGGGAAACCGCGGTTATTGGGATGGCCGGGCAGGATCATGCCCTGGCGGTAAAGCATCTGCAGAATGGGGAATTCGGCCAGATTGCAGAACGCGCCGTTCTGCAGCATCACATCGGACAGCAGAATGGCGTTCGGACCGGTCTCGGCATGGCGGCCGCCCACCTCGGTCTGGCAGATCAGCCCGGCATGCATCAAGGTCTTGACCACGTCGGCCGGACATCCGCACAGGATGGTCAACCCGGCTTCCGGCGCCTCGATCCAGGCGACCCCTGGACCGACCTGGACCTTCCTCAATTTGCCCATTGACGCGCCCCACCCCTCTCTGCGCGTGTAACCGCGCCCTGGTACGTGTCTTGTCTGTCCACACTATGACGGCCAAGAACGGAATTCCACCGAGAACAAGCGAACGAACGAAAAGAAGTCAGCGGTAGAATAATCACGGCGGTTGGTCGAACATGGTCACTTCCGCATTCACAGCCCGGACGACTTTGCCTATTGTTGCACTGCAAGGGGATGGGAATGACAGAGTTGAACAAATGTCTGGTCGTCGATGATTCGCCTATTGTACGGCGAATTCTCGGCGTCATGCTGTCGCGTCTCGGCTTTGCCGTGATCGAGGCGGACAGCGTGCAATCGGCATTGGCTCTGTGCGAGGAATCCCACCCCGATCTGGTCGTCGTCGACTGGAATCTGCCCGACGAAGACGGCGTCGCCCTGGTGCAGCAGCTGCGCCGCCTGCCCGGCGGCGAAAAGATGAAGCTGATCATGTGCACCGTCGAGCGCAGCGTCAGCCATATCGAGACAGCGTTGTCGGCCGGCGCCGACGAATACATCACCAAGCCGTTCGGCATCGAGGTGCTGGAAACCAAGCTGGGTTATCTCGGCTTCGACGTTTCTTCGCAGATCGCCAACCCCGCCGACCGCCGCCATGTCTCGCGCGTCGGCTTCACCGGCATGGCCGCCGCCGAGGCCGAAGAGGCTTTCCACGCCGGGCAGGTCATCTTCGCCGAGGGAGACCCGGCCGACTGCGCCTATGTGCTGCTGGAAGGCGAGGTCAAAGAGCGCTGCGTCGCCGCCAGCGGCCGCGTCCTCGATTTCGCGCATCGGCGGTTCGACCTGATCGGCGAAATGGCCCTGACCGACGCCGCCCCGCGCCGCTCGACGGCGACCGCCCTCACCGATTGTTCGCTGATGCGCGTCCCGCGCACCCGATTCCAGGCCGAACTGGCCCTGCTGTCGCCCTTCATGCGCAATTGGGTCGAAAGCCTGAACGACCGCATGGGCGAACTTATCGACCATCTGCTCGGCGACGCCGAAACAAAATGAAACAAAAATGCCCTTTCATTGTCACAACGTTGCAGTTTCGGGCCGCTAAGGTCCGGACCGCCTGAACCAGATCGACCCATTGAAGACCTAAAGACTAGAGGCTGCTTTGAACATGCACGAAACCCATTTGAGCGCCGCGAAACCGACCAGCTTGCGCCGCCGGTTGATCTGGGGCGCCGCCCTCATCGTCGTGGCAGGCGCCGTCGCCTGGGTCGTCATCCACAACAAGTCGCACAATGGCGGACAGGCCGGCGGCCCGCCCGGCGCCGCCCGCCCCGGCGGCCGCGCCTCGTTCCAGGCCGGTCCGATGCCGGTGGTGGCCGCCTCGGTGACCAAGAGCAACCTGGACGTCACGCTCAACGCGCTGGGCACCGTGACCCCGCTGGCCACCGTCACCGTCAAGACGCAGATCGCCGGCACGCTGCAGGAGATCGCCTTCCAGGAAGGCCAGATGGTCAAGAAGGGCGACTTCCTCGCCCAGATCGATCCCCGCCCCTATGAGCATGCGCTGGAACAGGCGCAAGGCACCCTGGCCCGCGACCAGGCGCTGCTGAAGCAGGCCGAAATCGATCTCAAGCGCTACAAGACCCTGCTGGCCGAGGATTCGATCGCCAGCCAGCAGGTCGATACCCAGGAAAGCCTCGTCAACCAGTATAAGGGCACGGTCGTCACCGATCAGGCCAATGTCGGCACCGCCAAGCTGAACCTGATCTATTGCCACATCACCGCGCCGGTCACCGGCCGCGTCGGCTTGCGTCAGGTCGATCTCGGCAATTACGTGCAGACCTCGGACACCAACGGCCTGGTGGTGATCACCCAGATGGAGCCGATGTCGGTGGTGTTCACCCTGCCGGAAGACCAGCTGCCGCAGGTGCTGACCCAGACCACCAAGGGCAACCAGCTCAAGGTCACGGCCTATGACCGCGCCAAGACCATCAAGCTGGCCGAAGGCAAGCTCGACACCATCGACAACCAGATCGACAGCACCACCGGCACGGTGAAGATGCGCGCTCTGTTCGCCAACAATCCCGAGATCCTGTATCCGCAGCAATTCGTCAATGTCGACCTGCTGGTCAACACCCTGGTCGACGCCAAGGCGGTGCCGACCGCCGCCGTGCAGAACGGCGCGCCCGGCGCTTATGTCTATCTGATCAAGGACGACAACACGGTCACGGTCCGCCCGATCAAGGTCGGCCCGCAGTCCGGCGACAAGGTCGCGGTGCTGTCCGGCCTCGAGGTGGGCGACAAGGTGGTGGTCGACGGCGCCGACAAGCTGCGCGAGGGCTCGCAGGTCACGCTGCCGGGCAGCGGCGACGGAGCCGGCGCCGTCAAGGGTGGCGCCGGTCCGGGGGGCGTGAACCCGCCCGCAACGCCGGATGGCCAGCCGCGCGAGCATCACCGCAAGCAGCAGGACCCGAGCCAGCCGGCGACGCCGCCTGAGCAGAAGAAGCCCCAATAAGCCCTGCACGTCAGTAAACCGCACCGGAAAACCGACCATGAGTCCGTCACGTCCCTTCATCCTCCGCCCGGTCGCCACCTCGCTCCTGATGGTGGCGGTGATGCTGATCGGACTGGTCGCCTTTTCCTTCCTGCCGCTGTCCGCCCTGCCCGAGGTCGATTACCCGACCATCCAGGTGCAGACGCTCTATCCCGGCGCCAGCCCCGAGGTGATGACCTCGTCGGTGACGGCGCCGCTCGAACGCCAGTTCGGTCAGATGCCGAACCTGAACCAGATGTCGTCGACCAGCTCGGCCGGCGCCTCGGTGATCACCCTGCAGTTCGGCCTCAACCTGAACCTCGACATCGCCGAGCAGGAGGTGCAGGCCGCCATCAACGCCGCCGGCAACCTGCTGCCGTCGGATCTGCCGGCGCCGCCGATCTATGCCAAGGTCAATCCGGCCGACGCGCCGATCATCGCCCTGGCGATCACCTCGACCACCATGCCGCTGACCCAGGTCGAGGATCTGGCCGACACTCGTCTGGCCCAGAAGATCTCGCAGCTGCCCGGCGTCGGCCTGGTCAGCATTTCAGGCGGCCAGCGCCCCGCCGTGCGCATCCAGGCCAATGCCCGCGCGCTGGCGGCCTATGGCCTCAATATCGACGATCTGCGCACCACCATCGGCAATGCCAACGTCAACACGCCGAAGGGCAGCTTCGACGGCCCGTCGCGCTCCTACACCATCAATGCCAACGACCAGCTGAAGCAGGCGACCGACTACAACCAGATCGTCGTCGCCTACAAGAACGGCGCGCCGGTCTTCCTGCGCGACGTCGCCACCGTGATCGACGGGGCCGAGAATTCCAAGCTGGGCGGCTGGATGAACACCTCGCCCGCCATCATCCTCAACGTCCAGCGCCAGCCGGGCGCCAACGTCATCCAGGTGGTCAATTCGATCCAGGCGCTGCTGCCGGAACTGCGCGCCTCGATGCCGGCGGCGGTCGAGGTCAAGGTGCTGACAGACCGCACCAACACGATCCGGGCGTCCGTCGCCGACGTCGAGTTCGAGCTCGGCCTCGCCGTGGTGCTGGTCGTCGCGGTGATCTATGTGTTCCTGCGCAACGTGCCGGCCACCATCATCCCGTCGCTGTCGGTGCCGCTGTCGCTGATCGGCACCTTCGGCGCCATGTATCTGTGCGGCTATTCGGTCAACAACCTGACCCTGATGGCGCTGACCATCGCCACCGGTTTCGTGGTCGACGACGCCATCGTGATGATCGA
Organism: Alphaproteobacteria bacterium; assembly: GCA_021325215.1. Classification (GTDB taxonomy): domain Bacteria; phylum Pseudomonadota; class Alphaproteobacteria; order Rhodospirillales; family Magnetospirillaceae; genus JAJPHO01. The sequence continues at coordinate 15,207 of JAJPHO010000004.1, read as the reverse complement.
GAACATCGCCCGCTATCTGGAACAGGGCGACAGCCCGCTGGAAGCGGCGCTCAAGGGCTCCGAGCAGATCGGCTTCACCATCGTGTCCTTGACCATCTCGCTGATCGCCGTGCTGATCCCGCTGCTGTTCATGGGCGACGTGGTCGGCCGCCTGTTCCGCGAATTCGCCGTCACCCTGGCCGTCACCATCCTGATCTCGGCGGTGGTGTCGCTGACCCTGGTCCCGATGCTGTGCGCCAAGATGCTGCGCCCGCACCACAAGGGCGGCATGGCCGAGGCAGATCCGCGCCACGCCAATGACTGGTTCTCGCGCCTGATCCGCGGCTATGGCAGCGCGCTGACCTGGGTGCTCGACCATTCCAGACTCACCTTGCTGGTCGCCATCGGCACCCTCGGCCTGACCGTCCTGCTCTACATCGTCGTGCCGAAAGGTTTCTTCCCGGTGCAGGATACCGGCCTGATCCAGGGCATTTCCGAAGCCTCGCAATCGATCTCGTTCGCCGCCATGGCCGACCGCCAGGAAGCGTTGGCCGCCGCGGTCCTCAAGGACGCGGACGTCGAAAGCCTGTCCTCCTTCATCGGCGTCGACGGCACCAACACCACGCTGAATACCGGCCGCTTCCTGATCAATCTGAAGCCCAAGGAAGAGCGCCACGACAGCGCCGACAAGATCGCCCGCCGCATCCGCCAGGAAGTGGCCAGCGTTCCCGGCATCGAGCTGTTCCTGCAGCCGGTGCAGGATCTGACCATCGACGCCACCGTCAGCCGCACCCAGTACCAGTTCATCATCGAGGACGCCAATCCCAAGGAATTGTCCGATGTGGTGCCGAAGCTGGTGGCCCGCCTCAACCAGGAAAAGGTGCTGGCCGACGTCACCTCCAACGCCGAGGATGCCGGCCAGGCCGCCTATATCGAGATCGACCGCGATACCGCCGGCCGCTTCGGCATCACCCCGGCCACCGTCGACAATGCGCTGTACGACGCTTTCGGCCAGCGCCAGGTCTCGACCATCTTCACCCAGTCGAACCAGTACCGCGTGGTGCTCGAAGGCGATCCGCAGATGCAGAGCTCGCTGCAGTCGCTCGATCTCTTGTACCTGCCCTCCTCCTCGGGCGGCCAGGTGCCCCTGACGGCGATCGCCACCGTGCACCAGACCACGGCGCCGCTGCAGATCAACCATCTGGGCCAGTTCCCCGCCGCGCAGATCTCGTTCAACGTCGCGCCCGGCGTCAGCTTGGGCGAGGCGGTCGAGGCGATCCAGCGGGTCGAGAAGGAAATGGGCCTGCCCGCCAGCGTGATCACCCGCTTCCAGGGCGCGGCGCTGGCCTTCCAGGGCTCGCTGTCCAACGAAGTGCTGCTGATCCTGGCCGCCATCGTGACCATGTATATCGTTCTGGGCGTGCTCTATGAGAGCTACATCCACCCGATCACCATCCTGTCGACCCTGCCCTCGGCCGGCATCGGCGCGCTGCTGGCGCTGATCCTGGCCGGCCAGGATCTCGGCGTGATGGGCATCATCGGCATCATCCTGCTGATCGGCATCGTCAAGAAGAACGCCATCATGATGATCGACTTCGCCCTCGAAGCCGAACGCCATGGCGGCATGGCGCCGCGTGAAGCGATCTACCAGGCCTGCCTGCTGCGCTTCCGTCCGATCCTGATGACCACCATGGCCGCCCTGCTCGGCGCCCTGCCGCTGATGGTCGGCACCGGAACCGGATCGGAACTGCGCCATCCGCTGGGCGTTTCGATCGTCGGCGGCCTGATCTTCAGCCAGGTGCTGACCCTGTTCACCACGCCGGTCATCTACCTCGCCTTCGACGATCTGGCGCGGCGTCTGCGCGATTCGAAGCTGGGACGGAGCTTCGCCCAATGATGCAGCGCGCCGAGCGGAGCTTCGCTGAATGAACCCGGTGGCGCTCTTCATCGGGCGCCCGGTGGCGACCACGCTGCTGACGATCGGCCTGACCCTGGCCGGCATCGTCAGCTATTTCCTGCTGCCCGTGGCGCCGTTCCCGCAGGTCGACATTCCCACCATCGTGGTCTATGCCAACATGGCGGGCGCCAGCCCGGAAACCATGGCGACCACGGTGGCGACGCCGCTCGAACGGCATCTCGGCGCCATCGCCAGCGTCACCGAGATGACGTCGACCAGCAATGTCGGCAGCACCAACATCATCCTGCAGTTCAGCCTCGACCGCGACATCAACGGCGCCGCCCGCGACGTGCAGGCGGCGATCAACGCCTCGCTGGCCGACCTGCCCTCAGCGATCAACGGCTTCCCCGGCTATTGGCGCTTCAATCCGTCCGACGCGCCGATCCTGATGCTGGCCATGACGTCGGACACGCTGACGCCGGCACAGCTCTACGACTCCGCCGCGTCGGTGCTGCAGCAGAAGATCAGCCAGGTCGACGGTGTGGGCAATGTGCGCGTCTCGGGCAGCGCCCTGCCCGGCGTGCGCGTCGAGCTGAACCCCACCGCCATGTTCAAATACGGCATCGGCTCGGAGGATGTGCGCGCGGCGCTGGCCGGCGCCAACGCCAACGCCCCGAAAGGCGCGCTGGAAACCGGCGACACCCATTGGCAGATCTATACCAACGACCAGGCCCGGCACGCCGACCAGTACCGCTCGCTGGTGGTGGCGACCCGGCAGGGACGCACGGTGCGCCTGTCCGATATCGCCGAAGTGATCGACAGCGTCGAGGATGTCCGCAATATGGGCCTGTCCGGCGACAAGACCGCCGTGATCGTCCAGGTCACCCGGCAGCCCGGCGCCAACATCATCGACACCGCCGAACGGGTGAAGGCGCTGCTGCCGGAATTGAAGGCCTCGATCCCGGCCGACATCAACCTGTCCATGCCGATCGACCTGACCAACACCATCCGCGGTTCAGTCAACGACGTGCAAAAGACCCTGGTCATCTCGCTGGCGCTGGTGATCGGCGTGGTCTTCTTCTTCCTGCGCGACGCCCGCGCCTCGGCCATCCCCAGCATCGCGGTGCCGGTCTCGATCATCAGCACCTTCGCGGTGATGGAATGGCTGGGCTACAGCCTCAACAACCTGACCCTGATGGCGCTGACGGTCAGCACCGGCTTCGTGGTCGACGACGCCATCGTGGTGGTGGAAAACGTCGTGCGCCTGCGCGAGGAAGGCATGTCCAGCCGCGCCGCCACCTTGCAGGGCACCAAGGAAGTCGCCTTCACCGTGCTGTCGATGAGCCTGTCGCTGATCGCGGTGTTCATACCCCTGCTGTTCATGGGCGGTCTGGCCGGGCGTTTCATCCGCAATTTCGCGGTGACCCTGTCGGCCACCATCACCGTGTCGCTGCTGGTGTCGCTGACCATCACCCCGGTTCTGTGCACCCTGCTGCTCAAGGATCACGGCCATCACAAGCCGTCGCGCTTCGTGCGCTGGAGCGAGCATGTGGTCGAAGGGCTGAAGGGCTTCTATGCCGAGACCCTGTCGACGGCGTTGCGCCATCCCTGGATCACCTTCATCACGCTGATCCTGACCATCTTCTTCAATTTCTACCTGTTCGCCGCCGTGCCTAAGGGCTTCGTCCCCCAGCAGGACACCGGCACGCTGCAGGGCGGCATCGAGGCCGACCAGAGCATCTCGTTCCAGGGCATGAGCCAGAAGCTGAAAACCGTGGTCGACATCGTCCGCGCCGATCCCGACGTGCGCGACGTGGTCGGCTTCACCGGCGGCGGCGGGTTCAATGGCGGCACCAATTCTGCCCGCGTGCTGGTCACGCTGAAGCCGCTGAAGGAGCGCGACAGTACGGCCGACCAGATCATGAGCCGCCTGCGCCCCAAGCTGAACGCTATACCGGGCGCGACCGGCTATCTGTTCTCGGCGCAGAGCATCGGCGGCGGCGGGCGCCAATCCAACGCGCAATATCAATATACGCTGGAGGGCGAGGACGTCGCCGAACTGCGGATCTGGGTCGAGAAACTGACCGCCGAGCTGAAGAAGAATCCGCTGCTGACCGACGTGTCCAACGACCAGCAGAATGGCGGGCTGGAAAGCAATCTCGAACTCGACCGCTCCGCCCTGGCCCGCCTCAATCTGTCGGTGTCGCAGATCGACAATGCGCTCTATGACGCGTTCGGCCAGCGCCGCGTTTCGACCATCTTCAATCCGCTGAACCAGTATCACGTGGTGATGGAGGTCGCGCCGCAATATTGGCAGGACCCCGAGATCCTCAACGACCTGTTCGTCAGCACCGCCGGCGGCGCCATTTCCGGCACCCATGCCACCAACGCCGTGTCGGGCACGTCGGTATCGCGCAAATCGGCGCTATCGGCCGCTTCGGTGGCGCAGGACACGGTGCGCAATTCCAAGCTCAACGCCATCGCCGTGCTCGGCCGTGGCTCGGCCTCGACCGGCTCGGCGGTCAGCACCTCGACCGAGACCATGATTCCGCTGGCGACGGTGGCGCATTTCGGCACGGGCAAGACGCCGCTGGCGGTCAACCACCAGGGCCATTACGTCGCGGCGACCATTTCCTACAATCTGGCCGAGGGCAAATCGCTGTCCGACGGCGAGAAAGCCATCGCCGAGGCCTCGGCCGCCATCCGCATGCCCAATTCGGTGCATGGCGACTATGCCGGCTACGCCAAATTCTTCCAGGACCAGAACAACAACACGCCGTTGCTGCTGCTGGCCGCCATCGCCACCCTCTATATCGTGCTGGGCATCCTGTACGAGAGCACCAAGCACCCGATCACCATCCTGTCGACCCTGCCCTCGGCCGGCGTCGGGGCGCTGCTGGCGCTGATGGCGTTCAACACCGAATTCTCGATCATCGCCCTGATCGGCATTCTTCTTCTGATCGGCATCGTCAAGAAGAACGCCATCATGATGGTCGACGTGGCGCTGCAGGTTAAGCGCGCCGGCGATGTCAGCAGCGTGGACGCGATCTATCACGCGTGCCTGCTGCGCTTCCGCCCCATTCTGATGACGACGATGGTGGCCCTGTTCGGCGCCCTGCCTTTGGCCATCGGCCATGGCGACGGCGCCGAGCTGCGCCAGCCTCTGGGCATCAGCGTGATGGGCGGGTTGTTCGTCAGCCAGATTCTGACGCTTTACACCACTCCGGTGGTGTTTTTGCTGCTCGATCGGGCTTCTTGGGGCGGGGTGGGACGCCGCCTGAAGAAGATCGGGTCTTTCTTCAACATCTTTGCCAGGCTGCGTCCCTCGTGAATCCCGCTGCTGTCTTCATCGCCCGCCCCGTCGCCACCGTCCTGCTGACCCTGGGGGTCGCCCTCGCCGGAAGTGTCGCCTACTTCCTGCTGCCGGTCGCGCCGCTGCCGCAGGTCGATTTCCCGACCATCTCGGTACAGGCCAACCTGCCTGGGGCCAGTCCCGAGACCGTGGCGACCAGCGTCGCGACGCCGCTGGAACGGCATCTGGGCCAGATCGCCGACGTCACCGAGATGACCTCCTCGTCCGGCGTGGGCAATACCCGCATCACCCTGCAATTCGGCCTCAACCGCGACATCGACGGTGCCGCGCGCGACGTCGAAGCGGCCATCAACGCCGCCCGCGTCGATCTGCCCTCCTCGCTGCGCAGCAATCCGACCTATCGCAAGGTCAATCCGGCCGACAGCCCGATCATGATCCTGGCGATGACCTCGGACACCCTGACCCAGGGCCAGGTCTATGATTCCGCCGCGACCGTGCTGCAGCAGAAACTCAGCCAGGTCGACGGCATCGGCCAGGTCAATGTCGGCGGCAGCTCGCTGCCGGCCGTGCGCATCGAGCTGAACCCGACCGCCATGTTCAAATATGGCATCGGCCTGGAAGACGTGCGCGCCGCCCTGGCGTCGGCCAACGCCAACGCCCCCAAGGGCGCGATCGAGATCGACGACCGCCATCTGCAGATCTACACCAACGACCAGGCCTCCAAGGCCGAACAATACCGCCAATTGGTGGTCGCCTACCGCAACGGCCGGCCGGTGCGCCTGACCGATGTCGGCGATGTCACCGATTCCGTCGAGGATCTGCGCAATATGGGCCTGTCGAACGGCAAGCCCTCGGTGCTGGTGATCCTGTTCCGCCAGCCCGGCGCCAATATCATCGAGACGGTCGACCGCGTTATGGCGCTGTTGCCCGAATTGCGCGCCTCGATCCCGGCGGCGATCAATCTCGACGTCGCCATGGATCGCAGCCCGACCATCCGCGGCTCGCTGCACGATGTCGAGCGGACCCTGCTGATCTCGCTCTGCCTGGTCATCCTGGTGGTCTATCTGTTCCTGCGCGACGGCCGCGCCACCTTCATCCCCAGCATCGCCGTGCCGGTGTCGATCATCGGCACCTTCGGCGCGATGTATATGCTGAATTACAGCCTCGACACCCTGTCGCTGATGGCCCTGACCATCGCCACCGGCTTCGTCGTCGACGACGCCATCGTGGTGCTGGAGAATTGCGTCCGCCATATCGAGAACGGCATGCCGCGCATGCAGGCAGCCTTGCAGGGCGCGCGGGAAGTCGGCTTTACCGTGGTGTCGATGAGCGTCAGCCTGGTCGCGGTGTTCATTCCGATCCTGCTGATGGGCGGCATCGTCGGCCGCCTGTTCCGCGAATTCGCCGTCACCTTGTCGGTGGCGATCCTAGTCTCGCTGGTGGTGTCGCTGACCACCACGCCGATGCTGTGCGCCTATCTGCTGCGCAAGCCGAAGGAAGTGCACGAGCAGGGCCGCCTGTTCCGCTGGAGCGAGCAGGCCTTTACCAGCTTCGCCAATTTCTACGCCCGCACGCTGCGGGTAGCGCTGCGCCACCGCGTCATCACCCTGGCGATCCTGGCGGCGACCGTGGCACTGAATTTCTGGCTCTATACCCAGCTGCCCTTCGGCTTCTTCCCGCAGCAGGACACAGGGCGCCTCAATGGCGGCATCCAGGCCGACCAGAGCATCTCGTTCCAGCTGATGCGCCAGAAGCTGCAGAAATTCATCGAGATCGTGAAAGCCGATCCCGATGTGGAGAGCGTGGTCGGCTTCACCGGCGGCGGCCAGGTCAATAGCGGCAACGTGTTCGTGGCGCTGAAGCCGGTCACGGAACGCAAGCTGACCAGCGACCAGGTGATCGGCCGTCTGCGGGGAAAATTGGCCCAGGTTCCCGGCGCACGCCTGTTCCTGCAGGCCTCGCAGGATGTCCGCGTCGGTGGACGCTCCTCCAATGCCCAATACCAATACACCCTGCAATCGGACGATCTGAACGAGCTGCGCACCTGGTCGCCCAAGCTGCTGGCGGCGCTGGTCGGCAATCCTGCCCTGGCCGACGTCAATTCCGACCAGCAGGACAAGGGCCTGGAGACCGATCTGGTGATCGACCGCGACACGGCCTATCGCCTCAAGCTGAATGCCAGCGAGATCGACAACACCCTCTATGACGCCTTCGGCCAGCGCCAGGTTTCGACCATCTTCAACGCGCTGAACCAGTATCACGTGGTGATGGAGGTCGCGCCGCAATATTGGCAGGACCCGGAAATGCTCAAGCAGATCTGGGTCAGCACCTCGGGCGGCTCGGCCTCGGGCACCCAGACAACCAACGCGGTGGCCGGAACCACGGTCGCTTCGACCAAGAGCAGCTCGGCCCCGACCGCCGCCTCGATCGCCGCCGACTCGGCCCGCAACGCCGCCAACAACGCGCTGGCCGCCTCGGGCCACAGCTCGGCCTCGGCGGGTGCCGCGGTCAGCACCTCGGCGGAAACCATGGTGCCGCTGTCCTCGTTCGCCAGGTATGTGCCGGGCACCACCCCGCTGGCCGTCAACCATCAGGGCCATTTCGTCGCCACCACCTTGTCCTTCAACCTGCCGCCGGGCAAATCCCTGTCCGACGCGGTGGCGGCGATCGACGCCGCGGAAAAGCGCATCGGCATGCCGGCCACCGTGCATGGCACCTTCGCCGGCACGGCCCGCACCTTCCAGGATTCGCTGGCGACCCTGCCGGTGCTGATCGCCGCGGCGCTGCTGGCGGTCTATATCGTGCTGGGCATCCTCTATGAGAGCTACATCCACCCGCTGACCATCCTGTCGACCCTGCCCTCGGCCGGCGTCGGGGCGCTGCTGGCGCTGCTGATCTGCAACACGGAATTCTCGCTGATCGCCCTGATCGGCGTGCTGCTGCTGATCGGCATCGTCAAGAAGAACGCCATCATGATGATCGACTTCGCCCTCGACGCGGAACGCACCCAGGGCCTGTCCAGCGAGGAAGCGATCTATCAGGCCTGCCTGCTGCGCTTCCGCCCGATCATGATGACCACCATGGTGGCCCTGCTGGGCGCCCTGCCCCTCGCATTGGGCCAGGGCGATGGCGCCGAGCTGCGCCGGCCGCTCGGCATCTCGATCGTCGGCGGCCTGCTGGTCAGCCAGATCCTGACCCTCTACACCACGCCTGTCGTTTATCTTACCCTCGACCGCCTGCGCCGGCGGCGCGGCCGGTCCACCAACCCTGCAAAACCGGGAATCGCCTGATGAATCGCTTCGCCAAACCCTCGCTGCTGACCCTGTCCCTGCTGCTGACGGCCTGCACCGTCGGTCCGGATTACGAGCGTCCCAGCGCGCCGACCCCGGCCGCCTACAAGGAGGCCGAAGGCTGGAAGGTGGCCGAACCCAAGAGCGTCGACGCCGATCCCGATTGGTGGACGATCTTCAACGACCCGGTGCTGAACCAGCTGGAAAAGGAGGTGACCGTCTCGAACCAGACCGTCGCCCAGGCCGAAGCCGCCTGGCGCGCCGCCGTCGCCACCACCGATCAGGCCAATGCCAATCTGTTCCCGGTGATCGGCGCCAATGCCGGCTTCTCGCGCGCCAAGGAAAGCGCGGGCAGCGTGACGGGCGGCAACCGCATCAGCGCGCTGAGCAACACCTGGACCGCCGGCGGATCGCTGTCGTGGGAAATCGATGTCTGGGGCAAGCTCCGCCGCACGCTGGAGGCTGCCCAGGCCACCGCCGATTCCCAGAACGATCAGCTCGCCGCCGCACGCCTCACCGTGCAGGCCGCCCTGGCCAGCGATTATTTCGCCCTGCGCGGCGCCGACGAGCTGAAGCGCCTGCTGGATGCGACCGTCGTAGCGTTTGAGCGCAGCCTCAAAATCACCCAGAACCAGTATAAGTCCGGCACCGCCGCCAAGTCCGACGTCGACCAGGCGCTGACCCAGCTGGAAAGCACGCGCTCCTCGGCTATCGCGGTGGTCTCGACCCGCGCCCAGCTCGAACATGCGATGGCGGTGCTGCTCGGCAAGACTCCCGCCGATTTCACCGTGGCGCCGATCCCCGGCCTGGCCGATTCGCCGGTCTCGCCGGTCAGCGTCCCCTCCGCCTTGCTGGAGCGCCGGCCCGACATCGCCGCCGCCGAGCGCTCGATGGCCGCGGCGAACGCGAATGTCGGCGTCGCCATCGCCGCCTATTACCCCGATTTGACTTTCGACGCCTCGTTCAGCCGCACCGCCGAGACCTTCGACAAGCTGCTGCGCACGGGCAGCAATGTCTGGTCGTTCGGCCCCAACCTGTCCGAGACGGTGATCGATTGGGGCGCCCGCGATGCCGGCGTGGCCCAAGCGCGGGCCAATTACGACGGCCAGGTCGCCAGCTATCGCCAGACCGTGCTGACCGCCTTCCAACAGGTCGAGGACGACATGATCTCGCTGACCCAGCTGGCCAAGCAGGCCGAGGTCGAGGATCGCGCCGTGACGGCGGCCGACGAGGCCGAGCGCCTGATCACCAACCAGTACCGCGCCGGCACGGTCGCCTATACCAGCGTGGTGACCGCGCAGACCGCCGCCTTGTCGGCCAAGCAATCGGCTCTGACCATCCGCCAGAGCCGCCTGACCACCACGGTGTCGCTGCTGCAGGCGATGGGCGGCGGCTGGAAGGCCCCGCAGCTCACGCCGCAGGTGACAAGCGCTTCGCCATGATGTGAGTGTCGACATAGCCGAGCCGGGGGTGTGAAAACCCCTCGGGCACGGTGCCGACGATCTCGAAGCCGCAGCGCTGCCACAGGGTGACGGCGCCGACATTGCTGGAAATCACGAAATTGAACTGCATCAGGCGGAAACCCCGGGACGCCGCCTGTTCCTGTGAATGGTCGCACATGGCCCGGGCGATCCCCTGCCCGCGCGCATCGGGCCGGGTCGCATAGCCGGCATTGGCGACATGGCCGCCGCCGCCCAGATGATTGGCGCGGATGAAATAGCTGCCCAGCACCTCGCCGTCGCGCTCATAAACGAACGCCTGACGGTCGCCGCCGGTCCACCAGTCAAGCGCTGCCTCCTTCGCCATGTCGCGCGGCAAGGCATAGGTTTCGCCGCCGCGAATGGCGGGTTCGATGATCTGCCATAACGCGGGTGCATCGTCGGAGTGATACGGACGAATCGACATGGCGGCTCCGTTTGCGGTAAACCCCCTCCATCCCAAAGGTAAGGAGCCTTGAGAGCAATGAAATTCTTCATCGACACCGCCGACATGGCGCTGCTGACCAAGTGCGCAGATACCGGCCTGGTCGACGGCGTCACCACCAACCCGACCCTGATCCGCCAGTCCGGCCGCAACATCCACGAGGTGATCGGCGAGATCTGCGCCCTGGTCGACGGCCCGATCAGCGCCGAAGTGGCCGCGATGGATTTCGAGGGCATGAAGAGCGAGGGTCTGGCCCTGTCCAAGATCCACCCGAACGTCACCGTCAAGCTGCCGATGACCTGGGACGGCCTGAAGGCCTGCCGCTTCTTCAGCGACAAGGGCATCAAGACCAACGTCACCCTGTGCTTCTCGGTCAACCAGGCCGTCCTGGCCGCCAAAGCCGGCGCCACCTTCGTCTCGCCCTTCATCGGCCGCCTGGACGATCAGGTCTCCGACGGCATGGACCTGATCCACGACATCGTCGAGGCCTATGTCGCCATCGACGCGCAGACCAACATCCTGGGCGCCTCGGTCCGCACCCCCTTGCATGTCAAGCAGTGCGCCATGGCCGGCATCCAGGCGATCACCATTCCTCCCGCTCTGTTCCTCAAGCTGATCGAGCATCCGCTGACCAAGGCCGGCCTCGACACGTTCGCCGCCGACTGGGCCAGCACCGGACAAAAGATCGCCTAAAACCGATATCAAAGCGATATCGGTTCGATATTGATTTGACTACATCTTAAGGCGTACGCTTCTGGCAGACTAATAACCAGAGGCGTACGCCCGATGATCATCGCAGTCGTTCAAACCAAAGGTGGCGTGGGGAAAACCACGCTGACCGTCAATCTCGCCGTCGAACGCGTCATCCGCGCCAAGCGCGACGTTCTGCTGGTCGATGCCGACGAACAGGGAACCGCCTCCGACTTTTCCGCCCTGCGCGCCGAGAAACTGGGCCAGACCGGCTATTCCGCCATCCAGCTGTCCGGCAATGCCGTCCGCAATCAGGTTCAGGCCCTGAAGTCGAAGTTCGACGACATCTTCATCGATACCGGCGGACGCGACACCCAGGCATTGCGCGCGGCACTGACCGTCGCCGATATCGCCCTGGTGCCGTTCCAGCCGCGCAGCTTCGATGTCTGGACGCTCGACAAGGTGGCGTCGCTGATCGGCGAGGCGAAGAGCTTCAACCAATCCCTGCGCGCCTTCGCCCTGCTCAATTGCGCCGATTCCTCCGGCCCCGACAATATCGCCGCCGCGGTATCCCTGAGCGAACATCCCGAAATCGCCTTTCTCAATTCGCCGCTCGGCCGGCGCAAAGCGTTTCCCAACGCCAATTCGATCGGCTTGTCGGTGCTGGAAGCCAGCCCCGCCGACAAGAAGGCCTGCAGCGAGCTGACCCGACTCGCCGACCGCCTGGCCAAGCTGAGCTGAAAGGACAAACCATGACCATCACCCGCCGCCCTCCCCGCCCGGCCGCTGCCGCCACGCCGCCGGCCCGCCGCCGCAAGACCGCCGAAACCTTCATCGAGGACGCGCATCACGCCGCCCCCCCTGTCGGAGAAGAACCCGCGGCGCCGGCTCCCGTTCCCGCCGAACCGGCCGAGGACAAGAAGTCGAAATCGAAGGGCAAGCACAAGGATAAGGACAAGGCGAAGGGCAACCACAAGGCCGAGAAAGCCGAGAAGCCCGAGAAAGCCAAGCGCAAGGACAAGGAAGCGGTGCTGATCCGCTTCGAGGACGACCAGCTGACCGAGATGGACCAGCGCGCCGCCGCCCTCGGCCTGTCCCGCGCCGCCTGGGTGCGCATGGTGGTGGCGAAAGCGCTGCGCGGCAAGAAGGCCTGACATCTCCGCGCTGTGCGGTCGCGCACAACGCAGGCCGAATTCCCCTCATATAGTTTTTCTAACGAAAATAAGGGGGATTACCGGATGCGCCGCGCCGCGGCCGCCTTTGCGGGAGTGACCATGCTGACCGGCCCGGCCTGGGCCGGGTCGGACGCAGCCACTGTGCTGGCCACTCTCGACAAGCTCATGACCGCCCGGTCGGTGGCGGTCCGGTGCGGCCGCTCCGATGCCACCGCGGCCGGACTCTTCCAGCAGAAATACGAATTGCTGACGGAGCGCGCCATGACGGCGCTGAAGATCCTGATTTCGGATCTCGCCCCGCCTCACCTCGAAAAACTCATCGAGACTCATTTCGGCGAAATAGATCGCCGCGTTTCCGCCGTCATAGCGCAAGAAAGCTGCGACGGCCCACGCATTCAACAAGCGCTGCAGAAATATGACAGCGTTGCCAACAACACCGACACTGAGCTGATCGCCGATATCCAGAATTAGTAAATTATAATTACTTAACCGCCGACGATGAAATTATTATGTCAGGCTGGATAATTCTGCTTCCATTGCTAAATGATAGGTCCTATTGTCCGCGCCCAAAACGCGTCAGGGTTACTATGTTCAATATCCGCACTCACGAGCAGTTGCAGACACACTTCGCCCGCGCCGGCGATCTGTCGGTGACGACGCTCGAAGATCTGGATCTCGATGTCAGCGCCGTGCCCAGCCTGGCCGGGGCGCATCTGCATGGCTGCCGTTTCACCGAGGAGTCGGAGATGCCCGCCGACATGAGCGAGACGCTGTTCGTCGACTGCACTCTGCGCCGGCTGCGCTTCAGTGAAGCCAGCCTGTATCGCGCGCGCTTCGTGCGCTGCGACCTGTCGGGATCGGAATTCCGGGGCTGCGACCTGTCGGCCGCCAGTTTCGTCGATTGCCGCTGGGATGGCGTGACGCTGCAGGATTGCGACGTCGACGCCACCCAGTTGCCGGTTAGCGCCTAGAACATTGTGCGTCACTTGTGACGCACAATGTTCGGACGAGCGCAGCGAGGACCCCGAGGGTGCGGGGTAGGCTACCCCGCAGATATAACTACTTACCGCTCATCATCTTGTCGCGGATGGCTTTGAACTCCGAGCCATCCTTCCATTGCGGCGTCAGCTGGCCTTCGGCCACGTCATAGCCGACCCGGAACAGCAGGCCGAGATCGTCGACCGCCGCATCGAACTTCCAGTCCGAAGTGATCTGGTCGAGCGGATTGTGGTACCGCTTGGCGGTGTATTCGTCGATCTTGGCCTTGAGTCCGGCCGGATCGTCGATCCCCTCATCGCCATTCTCGGTGAACAGCACCGGCACGCCGACACGGGCGAATTCCAACTGATCGGCGCGGTAGAAGCCGCCATGCTCGGGACGGGCATCGGGCTTGGTGACGCGGCCGACCGAGGCCGCCGCCTGGGCCAGATCGTCTTCCAGCGTGGTATTGCCGCTGCCGACGATCTCGATGTCGCGGGTCTTGCCGAGGATATTGAGGCCGTCGATGTTGATGTCGGCCACGGTCTTCTTCAGCGGATAGAGCGGATGCGCGGCGTAATATTGCGCGCCCAGCAGACCCTTTTCCTCGGCCGTGGTGGCCAGAAACAGAATCGTGCGCTTGGGCGGGTTCGGCAGCGCCTTGAAAGCCTTGGCCAGCTCGATCAGGCCGGAGATGCCCGACGCATTGTCCAGGGCGCCGTGATAGACCTGATCATGCTTGGTCCCCGGCAGGGTCGGGTCCCAGCCCAGATGATCCCAATGGGCCGAGAAGACGACCACTTCGTTCTTCAGCTTGGGGTCCGAACCCTCGATCTTGGCCACCACATTGCGCGAATCGACGTCGCGCATGTCCTTCTTGATGTCGAAGGAGACGGTGCTCTTGAGGTCGACCGGACGGAAGTCCTTGGACAGGGCCTTCTTCTTCAGATCGTCGAGATCATAGCCCGCCGACTTCAGCAGGCCGCGGGCCTTGCCCTCGGACAGCCAGCCGGAGACGGTCGGGAAATGCTCGTTCGGGCCTTCGGCGTGGATCTGGAAATTCTCGTGGGAGTTCGAGTTCACCACCACCGAATAGGGGTAAGCGGCCGGCTCGGTCTCATGGATGATCAGCGCGCCGGCGGCGCCCATCTTGCGGGCGATCTCGTATTTGTAGGTCCAGCGGCCGTAATAGGTCATCGCCTTGCCCTTGAACATCGATGCGTCGAGCTTGGACGGATCATTCGGGTCCGGGATCGGCGGGTCGTTGATCAGCATGACCAAAGTCTTGCCCTTGAGGTCGGCGCCCTTGTAGTCGTCCCAGCCATATTCCGGAGCGACGACGCCATAGCCGACGAACACCAGGTCGGAATCCTTGACCACCACTTCCTTCTGGCGCTCATAGGACCAGGCGACGAAATCGTCGGGCGCGGCCATCGCCTGGCCGTTCACCGAAGCCTGCGGATGCGACAGATTGCCGGTCAGCGGCACGTTCTGGATATAGGTGCCGTTGGGATTGCCTGGCAGCAGGCCGATCTGCTTGAACTGGTCGGCGATGTATTCGACGGTCAGGGTCTCGCCGTGGCTGCCCGGCTCGCGGCCCTCGAAATCGTCCGAGGACAGCGTCTCGATCACCTTGTGGATGTCGTCGGCCTTGATCGCCTGCAAACCTTTGGCGATATCGCCCGCGCTATCGGCGGCGGCACCGCGCCCGCACAGGCAGGCGAGCGCGAAAAGGGCGGCTGGAACCGCCCGGACATAGGATTTCATGGAGTTTCCTCTGTTACGGACACAGAGGAAGTGTGCGGCGAACGGCGCCTACTCGTCAATCTGGCGATAAGGTTCCGGACCGTCCCGGTACATCGCCATGATCTTCAGCATTTCCGGCAGCACATCCTCGAACACCTTGACCAGCTTGGGGTCGAAATGCGAGCCGCTGTTCTGCTTGATGAAAGAAGCGGCATC
>JAJPHO010000091.1 GCA_021325215.1 Alphaproteobacteria bacterium | reverse complement strand
GTGCTGTCCTTCATGGTGTGGCTGCACCACTTCTTCACCATGGGCTCGGGCGCCAACGTCAATGCCTTCTTCGGCATCTCGACGATGATCATCTCGATCCCGACCGGCGTGAAGATCTTCAACTGGCTGTTCACCATGTATCGCGGCCGGGTGCGTTTCGAACCGCCGGTCCTGTGGGCCGTCGGCTTCCTGATCACCTTCACCGTCGGCGGCATGACCGGCGTTCTGACCGCCGTGCCGGGCGCCGACTTCGTGCTGCACAACTCGCTGTTCCTGATCGCCCACTTCCACAACGTCATCATCGGCGGCGTGGTGTTCGGCGTGATGGCCGGCCTGAACTACTGGTTCCCCAAATCGTTCGGCTTCAAGCTGGACGCCCGTCTGGGCAAGGTCTCGTTCTGGTGCTGGCTGATCGGCTACTGGCTGGCCTTCACGCCGCTCTACATCCTGGGCCTGATGGGCGCCACCCGCCGCATGAACCACTTCTCCGGCCATCCCGAATATCAGCCCTATCTGATCGTCGCGATGATCGGCGCCCTGATCATCTTCGCCGGCATCCTGGCGACGATCGCTCAGATCGCCCTGTCGGTGTACAACCGCAAGAAGCTGGCCGATGTGACCGGCGATCCGTGGGACGGCCGTACGCTGGAATGGCAGACTTCGTCTCCGCCGGCCTTCTACAACTTCGCGCGCACCCCGCACGTCTATGGCCGCGACGCGTTCTGGGACACCAAGCAGGCCGGCCTGCCGAGCGCTCCGGAACCGGCCTATGCCGAGATCCACATGCCGCGCAATACCGGCACCGGCGTGATCCTGTCGGCGTTCGCCGCGGTTCTGGGCTTCGCGCTGATCTGGCACATCTGGTGGCTGGCCATCCTGGCCTTCGCCGGCGCCATCGTCACCGCCATCGGCCACTCCTTCAACGAGAACCGCGACTACTACGTCAAGTCGGACGTCGTGGCTCGGACCGAAGGCGCCTATTACAAGAAACTCAGCACGCAGGAGGCCTGAGATGACCGTTCAAAGCCCCGTCCTCGGCGATCATCTGCATAGCCACGACGAAGAGCATCATCACGATTTCGCCGGAACCACGACGCTCGGGTTCTGGATCTATCTGATGAGCGACTGCATCCTGTTCGCCGCCCTGTTCGCCGCTTTCGCGGTGCTGCGCGGGGCGACGGCGGGCGGCCCCGGCGCCAAGGATCTGTTCGACCTGTCCTATGTGGCGGTCGAAACCACCTTCCTGCTGGTGTCGAGCTTCACCTACGGCATGGCGATGATCGCGGCCGAGAAGCAGCGCCGGTCCACCACCCTGGTCTGGCTGGGCCTGACCCTGCTGATGGGCCTGGGCTTCATGGGCATGGAACTGCACGAGTTCGGCGAGCTGATCGAGAAGGGCGCCGGGCCGGATCATTCCGCGTTCCTGTCGTCGTTCTTCACCCTGGTCGGCACGCACGGCCTGCACGTCACCGCCGGCATGATCTGGATGGTCACCCTGATCGTCCATGTGCTGCGCGGCGGCCTGACCGAAAAGAACATCACCCGCCTGACCTGCCTCAGCCTGTTCTGGCACTTCCTGGACATCGTCTGGATCGGCGTGTTCACCACCGTCTACCTGCTGGGGGTCGCGTAATGTCCGCTCACGCTCATGCCGCCAACGAAAACCATGGCGCCCATGGTGACGTTAAGTCCTATCTGATCGGCTTCTTCCTGTCGGTGGTGCTGACCGCGCTGCCGTTCGGGCTGGTGATGACCGGTTCGCTGCAGCACGACATGATCGCCCCGGTCTGCTTCGCCTTCGCGGCGGTGCAGATCGTGGTTCACCTCGTCTACTTCCTGCACATGAACACCAAGTCGAGCCGTACCTGGAACGGCGCCGCCTTCCTGTTCACCCTGGTCATCCTGCTGATCCTCATGGTCGGCACCCTGTGGGTCATGTACAACATGAACCTCAACATGATGCCGGGGATGTCGGCGTCGTAATGACCCGCCTTTTCCGCCTCTCCGGGCGCCTTGACGGCGGTCCCGGAGAGGTCGAAGCTCTCGGGATGGCAATTATCCGCCCCGAGCCGATCGACGACCCCCGAAGCGGTTCCGGGGTCGCCGAATCGATCCAGGACATCACCAAGCGCAAGAACCTGCTTCTGCTGGCCTCGTTGCGCTGGATCGCCGTGGCCGGCCAGATCGCCGCCATCTTCGTCGCCAAGGCCTGGCTGTCGATCCCGCTGCCCCTCGTCGAGATGGGCTATGTCGTTCTCTTCCTCATCGGTCTGAATTTGATCAGCATGGCGCTGCTGCGCATGCGCCGGACCGTCGACGACCATTTCCTGTTCGCCGCCTTGCTGCTCGACGTGGCGGCCCTGACCGCCCAGCTTTATTTGTCGGGCGGCGCGGTTAACCCCTTCGTTTCCCTGTTCCTGCTGCAGGTCATTCTCGGCGCGATCCTGCTGCCCACCTCCTATGTGTGGGCGCTGACCGGCATCGCCGGGCTGTGCTTCCTGTGGCTGATCCGCTTTCACCGGGCGATGGACCTGACCGAGTTCGGGCTGTTCTCGCACGGCCAGTCGAACTTCCTGTCGCTGCATCTCTACGGCATGTTCCTGTGCTTCCTGCTGGCGGCGGGGCTGACCGTGCTGTTCGTCACCCGCATCACCGCCAATCTGCGCGACCGCGACCGGCTGCTGTCGGACCTGCAGCAGCGCTCGGTCGAGGAGGGGCACATCGTCCGCATGGGCCTGCTCGCCTCGGGCGCGGCACACGAGCTGGGCACGCCGCTGGCCACCGTGTCGGTGATCCTCAATGACTGGGAGCATATGGCGTCGATCGGCGGCGACGAGTCGCTGGCGCCCGATCTCAAGGAAATGCGCGTCGCCCTGGCCCGCTGCAAGGAGATCGTTTCCGGCATCCTGCTGGCCGCCGGTGAGGCGCGCGGCGAGGATTCCGTGCGCACCACGCTGCCGGTTTTCCTGACCGACGTGATCGATCAATGGCGCGCCAGCCGCGCGCCGCGCGAATTGGCCGCCTCGATCGAGATCCGCCGCGAGGTGTCGATCGTCGCCGATACGGTGGTGCGCCAGACCCTGCTCAACATGCTCGACAATGCGCTGGAGGCTTCGCCCGCCTGGGTCGGCATCACCGCCCGGCTGGCCGGGGCCGATCTGGTGGTTTCGGTGGTGGACCGCGGCAAGGGTTTCGCGCCGGAAATCCTGGCCAATCTCGGCAAACCCTATCAATCGACCAAGGGCCGCCCGGGCAGCGGCCTCGGCCTGTTCCTGGTGATCAATGTGCTGCGCAAGCTGGGCGGAACGCTGACCGTGCGCAATCTGCCCGAAGGCGGCGCCCTGGTCGAAATGACCCTGCCTGTCGCGGCGCTGGAGGTTCCCGATGAGCATTGAGGAAAAGCGCCGCCTGCTGATCGTCGAGGACGATCCGTCGCTGTCGGGCGCGCTGGGGCGGTCCTTCGAGCGGCGCGGCTATGCCGTGCGCATCTGCGACCGCGCGGAGGCCCTGGAAACCGCGCTGGAGGGCTTCGCGCCCGGTTTCGCCGTGGTCGACCTCAAGCTGGCCGGCGCGTCGGGCCTGGAATGCGTGCGCCTCCTGCATGAGCGCGATCCGGCCATGCGCATCGTCGTGCTGACCGGCTTCGCCTCGATCGCCACGGCGGTGGAGGCGGTCAAGCTGGGCGCCTGCCATTACCTGGCCAAGCCGTCCAACACCGACGACATCGAGGAAGCCTTCCGGCGCGACGAGCAGGGCGACACCAGCGTGGCTTTGGCGCCGCGCCAGAGCTCGATCAAGACGCTGGAATGGGAACGCATCCACGAGACCCTGGCCGAGACCGACTTCAACATCTCGGAAGCCGCCCGCCGCCTCGGCATGCACCGCCGAACGCTTGCCCGGAAACTGGCCAAGCGGCGGGTCGAGTAGATGGGCCGGCGCCGGCGTTCAGGTCGGCGGCAGATTTGACGCAGGCGCTTCCAACCGAAAATCCCTTTGCGCCTCCGCGTCAAAAAGCGGGGGACTTCCGTCAACGCCCGATCACCCGAAAGCCGTCGGCTGCACCGTGACATTCAGTCATGAGTAATCTGACTTAATGTCGCTTAATTCACGGCCGGTAGGGAGCGATAACCACCCGGCCGCATTCGAGGCGCGCCGCCGCCACGATGGGCCGGAAGTTCCCAATCCCCCTCGCAGAAAATTGAGGGTGTCATGAAGACCCACGCACTTGTCCGGACCGCGAACCTCATACTGAAGGCGCGTCCGGAGCAGGTGGCGAAAAACTGAACGATCGGGGCGGGCGCGTCTTGTCACCTGACGGCACGTGCCTCCCGTCCCCGAAATGGAGAAAGGAAGACCATGAGCAAGATCGCATTTCTGGGCCTGGGCGCGATGGGCTCGCGCATGATGCCGCATTTGATCAAGGCGGGGCACGCGGTAACGGTGTGGAACCGCTCGCCGTCGGCCGTCGCGGCCGCGGTGGCGCGCGGCGCGCGATCGGCCTCCACGCCGCGCGAGGCGGCGGAAGGCGCCGAATTCGTGCTTACCATGCTGGCCGACGATGAAGCCTCCAGGGCGGTGTGGATGGCGCCCGAGGATGGCGCGCTGGCGGGGCTCGGCGCGGGCGCCGTCGCTATCGAGGCCGGCACCGTCTCGCCTGATTGGCTCAAGAGCCTTACGGCAGCGGTCGAGGCGCTGGGGGCCCATTTGCTGGATGCTCCGGTCGTGGGCTCCCTGCCGCAAGCCGAAGCCGCCCAGCTCATCCTCCTTGCCGGCGGCGCCGAGCAGGTCTTTTTGACGGCCAAGCCGGTGTTCGACTGTATCGCCGGAACCGTCCACCATGTCGGGCCGCAGGGCCAGGGCGCGACGATGAAGCTGGCCGCCAACGCGTTGCTGGCGATCCAGGTGACCGCCATCGCGGAGACGCTGATGGCGCTCGACAAATCCGGCATCGCGCCGAAACGGGCGCTGGAGATCATGAGCGGGCTGCCGGTGATGAGCCCGGCCGGGAACGGGTTCGCCGGCCTGATGGTGGCCGGAGACCATGCGCCTCGCTTCACCGCGGCGCTGATCGCCAAGGACTTGCGCTACGCGGTTGCCGAGGCGGCCGGGAACAAGGCCAGGGTTCCGGTGCTGGAGGCCGCGCGCGCCGTCTTCGACGGCTTGTGCGCCAGCGGCCTCGGCGGCGAGAACATCAGCGCCGCCATCAAGGCCTATCGAGACTGAGTCAAGCGACGGCTTCCCCCGGGGAAGCCGTCAGCGCCCGATCAGCCAGTAAGACCCCATCCCGATCAGCGCCGCCGCCGGGATGGTGAAGATCCAGGCCCAGACGATCTGGCCGGCCAGGCCCCAGCGCACGGCGGAGGCGCGCCGCGTCATGCCGACGCCGACGATGGCGCCGGTGATCGTGTGGGTGGTCGAGACCGGCACACCCAGCCAGGTGGCGGCGAACAGCGACAGGGCGCCGGCGGTTTCGGCGCAGAAGCCCTGGAACGGCTTCAGATCGGTGATCTTCGAGCCCATGGTGCGGACGATCTTCCAGCCGCCCAGCAAGGTGCCCAGCCCCATCGCCAGCTGCGAGGCGATCACCACCCAGAACGGCACATGGAAGTCGCCCTGGATCATCCCCTGCGAATAGAGCAGCACGGCGATGATGCCCATCGTCTTCTGCGCGTCGTTGCCGCCATGGCCCAGCGAATAGAGCGAGGCCGAGAGCAGCTGCAGCTTGCGGAACCGGCGGTCCACCGCGAAGGGAGTGTTGAGGCGCAGCGCCCAGGACAAGGCGATCATGAGCGCGATGGCCAGCACCATTCCGGCCAGCGGCGACAGCACGATGGCCGCGGCGGTCTTGGTGAAGCCGCTCAACACCAGCACGCCGAACCCGCCCTTGGCGATGCCGGCGCCGGCGATGCCGCCGATCAGCGCATGCGAGCTAGAGGAGGGGAAGCCCAGCCACCAGGTGAACAGGTTCCAGGCGATGGCGCCGATCAGCGCCGACAGCACCACGAACGGGTCCATCACCGAGGCGTCGACGATGCCGGTGCCGATGGTCTTGGCGACCGACAATCCGAAGAACAGGAAGGCGATGAAATTGAACGTCGCCGCCCAGGCTACCGCCAGTTTCGGCGACAGCACGCGGGTCGAGACGATGGTGGCGATGGAATTGGCGGCGTCGTGCAGCCCGTTGATGAAGTCGAAGGCGAGGGCGACCGCGATGATCGCCACCAGAAAGGGCAGGCTGAGATGCAGGGCGTCCATGGCGGATCAGACGTGGTCCAGCACCAGGCCCTGGATGACGTCGGCGACGTCGTCGCAGCTGTCGGTCACTTCCTCCAGCAGTTCATAGACCTCCTTGCGGCCGAAGAAGGTGATGGCGTCGGGGCGTTGTTCCACCAGATCCGAGATGGCGGCGCGCAGCACCTCGTCGGCGCGGCCCTCGATCTTCGAGATCTGCTCGCACAGGGCGTTGATGCGCGCGGCGTTGGGCGACAGGTCCTTCAAGAGCGGCATCACTTCTGCGACCAGCAGGCTGGTTTCCTGGATCATTCCGGCCAGATCGCGCATATGCTGGTCGAACTCGACCACCTTATAGAGCTCGGCGCCCAGCACGACGCTCTCGATCAGGTCGACCGCGTCGTCCAGCGCCTTGCTGAGCGCGTGGATATCCGAGCGGTCGAACGGGGTGATGAAGGCGCGGTGCAGCGCGACGATGGTCTGGTGGGTGACCGCGTCGGCCTGCTTCTCGAGGGCGGAAACTTCACGGCCGCGCGCGGGACGGTCCTTCTCGTCGGCTGCCATCATGGCCGCGAGCGCATCGGCGGCCCCGACGATTAGCTTGCTGTGCTCGCAAAAGAGGTCGACAAACTTTTCCTCTTTCGGCATCAGAAAACGCAACAGACGCATGGACCGCAACTCGCTGTGATGTGGGATGTGACACTTTTATGTCAGTTCCCCGGATAAAGAAAGGATCGATAGGAATGCGCCGCTATAGCCTGGCAATTCTGGTTGCCGCCCCCCTGGCTGCTTTCGCGTCCGCGTCGGCCCTGGCCGCCGACCGAATCCATATCGCCAGCTCCTCGACGGTGGCGCCGTTCATCTCGATGGCGGCCGAGCAGTTCGGCCGCGGGGCGGGGATGGAAACGCCGGTGGTGGAAAGCATCGGCTCGGGCGGCGGGCTCAAGCTGTTCTGTTCCAGCCTGGCCGATGGCAGCCCCGACATCGCCGGCGCCTCGCGCCGCATCACCGACTCTGAAAAGAAGAGCTGCGCCGAGTCCGGCGTTACCGACATTACCGAGATCTCGATCGGCTATGACGGCGTCGTGCTGGCCACCGCCAAGGATGCCGCGCCGCTGGCCCTGACCGGGCGCCAGCTGTTCCTGGCGATCGCGAAGACAGTGCCGGTCAAGGGGCATCTGATCGCCAATCCCTATCACCGCTGGCGCGAGATCGATCCCGCGCTGCCCGACGCGCCGATCACCGTGTTCGGCCCGGCGCCCAATCACGGTACCCGCGACGTGCTGGCCGAGCTGGTGATGGCCAGGTCCTGCGAAAGCTTCCCCGACTATGCCGCGCTGAAGGGCGAAGCCCGCCGCACCGCCTGCCGCGCCATGCGCGAGGACGGCCCCTATGTCGATGTGACGGGGGATTACAGCATCAGCCTGCAGAAGCTGCAGGCGGAATCCGGCGCGCTCGGCATCCTTCCGTTCAGCTTTCTCGATCGCAATAGGGACAAGATCAAGGCGGCCTCGTTCGACGGCAAACTGCCGTCCTATGGCGGCATCTATGACGGCAGCTATCCGCTGTCGCGACCGCTCTTCGTCTATGTGAAGAAGGCGCATCTGCAGACCACGCGCGGCCTCAAGGAATTCGCCGCCGAGCTGACCTCGGACAAGGCGGTGGGCAAGGAGGGCTATCTGGCCGATATCGGCCTGGTCTCCCTGTCCGAGGAGCGCCAGAAGGCCGAGTCCGAAAAGGCGCACACTTTCCCGAATCTTTAAGGGTCGTCATGAGCACCACCAATATATACGGCCAGCCGATCGGCCCTGACGTGCCCGGTTGGGCGGCGCGTCCGCGCCCGTCGCGCGTTGTTTTCGAAGGGGATTATTGCCGTGTCGAGCCGCTCGATCCCGGCCTTCATGCGATCGAGCTGTATCAGGCGAACGGCGAGGCGCCGGACGGACGCCTGTGGACCTATCTGGGCAGCGAGCCCTTCACCTCGCTGGAGAGCTACCAGGCCTGGCTGAGACAGGCCGCCGCCGGCGAGGACCCGCTGTTCTTCGCCATCCGCGACCGCCGCGACAACCGTGCCGCCGGTGTCTTCTCCTATATGCGCATCGATCCGGCGATGGGCGTCATCGAGCTCGGCAACGTCAATTTCTCGCCCCGCCTGCAGCGCAGCCGGGTGGCGACCGAAGCCGTCTATCTGATGCTGGCGAACGCCTTCGAAACGCTGGGCTATCGGCGCTTCGAGTGGAAGTGCGACAGCCTCAACGCGCCGTCGCGCGCGGCGGCGCTGCGCTTCGGCTTCACCTATGAGGGCCTGTTCCGCCAGGCGACGGTTTACAAAGGCCGCTCGCGCGATACCACCTGGTATTCGATGCTCGATGGCGAATGGCCGGCGGTGAAGCAGGCCTTCCGCACTTGGCTGTCACCGGATAATTTCGATGAGGCCGGCCGCCAGAAGGTGGCGCTGGCCGACCTGACCAGGAGATAGAATGTCCTTCACTGCTTGTCTCATCGTCATGATCGGCGGCGCGCTCGGCACCCTGGCGCGGTATGGCGTGTCGGTGCTGGCGGCGCCTTACAGCCGCGACCTGCCCTGGGGCACCATCGTCATCAACATCACCGGCTCCTTCGTCATCGGCCTGTTCGGCACCCTGACCCTGGCCACCGGACGCTTCCCGGTGTCTGACAATCTGCGGCTGTTCGTGATGATCGGGCTATGCGGCGGCTATACGACCTTTTCCTCCTTCAGCCTGCAGACCCTCGATCTGATCCGCGCCGGCGCCATGACCCGGGCCATGATCAATATCGTGGTGTCGGTGGTGCTGTGCGTCGCGGCCACCGCCTGCGGTCATCTGATCGCCGCGCATTTCAATGACGGTGCGAGTCGGATCGCGCAGACGCAGCTTGAGGAAGACGCCTAAGGTGCGAGGCCAGAGGTCTATTTGAACCGCAGAGGCGCAGAGGCGCAGAGGTTACGCAGAGATTTTAGCGCCTGCGGCAATCCGTGGTGAAATGCCGCGGGCGCTTTGTATTCAGGCAACCCCTCTGTGCCTCTGCGCCTTGTATGTCTGAAGCGTTGATCTTGGCATATTGATCGACCGGCAGGGAGCCCGATTGTGCCCAGGGTTTAGCCCGTCGCAGAGCATGGAGCCCCTGCC